>NZ_CP022390.1:1989647-2321255 GCF_003076515.1 Alcaligenes aquatilis
GGTCGTAGCACACTGCCACCAGCTCGCGCCCGAGCAGGCCACCGGCCTCGTTGATTTCCTCAATCGCCAGTTTGGCGCCCTGCCATTGCGACTGACCAATGGTAGAGGTCATGCCGGTTGCGGAATAAAGAACGCCGACGCGTACGGGTTCGTTGTGAGCCAAAGTCCATCTCCTGTCTAGCATGGTAGGGGTGCAGGTCAACGGACCTGCCAGTAAACACGACAAGCGAGCATCAGGTTACTCCAAAAAACGGCTTGAATCTGGCCCCCCACCACGCTTGCACCCCTATGAAAACTACCAGGCATCCATCAGGATCAGGGTCCCGGGCAACCAGCAAGTCAGCGCTCCGATCAGGACGGTGTACGCGGGCAAGATGCGCAAGGACCGTCCCAGCCCCAGGGCCACAAAGAACAGGAACCACAGGCTGGACCACAAAAGCCACATGGCGATCAAACGCGGATCACTGGCAGATCCGGCAAAGGCCAAGGCACTGACGGCAACAAACAAGCAATACCAACCAAAGCCCGCCCCTTTCAGGCCATACCACTGCACCACGGCCAGATACAGGTAGGTAAAGGCAAACAGCAGCCCGCCGGCAGCGGCGAAATAATCCGCCATTTGCTCACCACGCTGCAGGCCCAGCAAATTGATGAACAAGGCCAACAAACCCACCAGTAAATTAAAGGGGGCCAGATCTCGACTTTCAATACGTCCAGTCAAACCCACGCCATTGACAATCAGCACAGCCCCAATAAAGAAAAGCGCAACACCCAACATGGCATAAGCCTCCAAAACAAGGTGACGATCCCGGCCTGGCTGGCACCAGAAACTCCTGGTGCTGCATGAGCTCCGTGTATCGCGATGGCGTATTGCCGGCAGGCATGGTCCGAATAGTTCGCAACCTAATTACAAGGTCGGATTGATTTCAGGCAAACAAAAAAGCCCGGACCGGTTCAAACAATGAACCGGTCCGGGCTTCTTTGCCCAGCATCGGCGCTGGCAGCATTGGCAGCGGATGTCGTGTCTATTCGGAAATGTCTCAGCGATCTGAAATCGCGATCGATGCAATTCTTACATAGCCCGGACGATCGTCTGTACTAGCGATTACCCTAGCGGCTGACGATTGACGTACCAAATACATTTCATGCTAAAGTGCTCCATCGATTTAACGATCTGATTCTTATTTCATGAACCGCCCCGCATCCTCTTTGCTAAGCACTCTGCCCCTGTCGCGGGCCGCGTCGCTGCGGGCGGGCTCTCCCCCATCTGTCTTGCTGTTGACTGTCGTCGCCCCAGGCGTCGTCAATCAAGCCGCAGTCGTGTCCGACGTCGTCGTCGACACACGCGTCTACAGCGTCTGCTCCTAAGACCCTTTTTCTTTTCCTGCGCGGTTGATACGCCTGGGGAATGTCTTTGCAGACAAATCTCATTTATTTAGACAGATAAAGAACGATCATGATTTCTTCTTCTCGCGCCCAAGGGGGTGCTATTGCCTTGTTCGTGCTGCTTTGGGGCAGCGCGGGTATTTTCACTCGTATCGGTTTGGACCATGGCTCGGTTATGGCCATGCTGATCCTGCGTTTTGCCATCGCCCTGCCTATGGTGATTATGCTGGGGCACTTCAATGGCGGCTGGCTACCGCCCAAAGGGCAACGTCTGCTGCCGGCTATCAGCGGTTTGCTGATGATCGGGCTGTATTCCTTTTTCTATTTTGAAACTCTGGCCCAGGGAATCACGCCCGGTCTGCTGGCAACGATCCTGGGTGTACAACCGATTCTGACCTTGGCCTTGACCGAGCGGCGTTTTTCCTTAAGCCGTGTGGCTGGTTTGGCCCTGTCGCTGACCGGGCTGATTCTGGTGGTGTATCAAAGCCTGATTGTCAGCCGTTTGTCCGTAACGGGTCTGGTGTTTGCCATTGCGGCTTTGTTAAGCATTACTGTCGGGACGATTGTTCAAAAGCGCCAGCCTGTGGGGGCTTTGCAGGGCATGCCTTTGCAATACTCTTTGTCTTTGGGCTTGTTTATTCTGGTGTCTCTGGGTTTAGGGCAAGACATCCGCTGGGAGAACACCTTGGGCTTTTGGGGGCCTGTTATTTGGCTTGGCCTGGTGATTTCCGTGCTGGCCCAGTTGCTGCTGTATCGCATGATTCGCAGCGGGAATCTGGTCAATGTCACTAGCCTGTTTTATCTGGTTCCTGTGGTGACAGCCGGATTGGATTTCCTGATTCTGGGCAATACCTTGGCGGCTCGCGCGGGGTTGGGACTGGTGGCTATCTTGGCGGGTCTGTGGCTGACATTACAGAAGAAGGCGGCGTAAGTCTGTTTTTAATAAGTGGGGTTTCACGGAGAGTTAAATCGGCCTTTGAATGATGAAAACGGTCTCCGTGAAGCCACCACTTGGGTCCCTCTACAGGGATTGGGCTGAGAACTTGTCGGTGCTGCGCACCGGTGCCCTTGTCAGGAGATAGCTACGGGCGCATCCTGAACTCGCCGGGTACTTGGTCCCCCGGACCAAGTACAAGCGTCCGGCTCAAACAGCAGGATGCTTGAACCTCTACGCTATCTCCTGACCGCGGCAAGTACTCTGATCCGCCCAATCCCTGTAGAGGGACCCAAGTGGTTCACAGTGATGCATATCCACGATTCAAGCTGGTTTGCTTCCAAGATCTAGATGCCCAAAGACAGATTTCAATGCCTGGTCTCTATTTTTAAGCGCAACCCTCAAAGCCCCCTCTAAAAGCCCCTGACTTACGTGTTCTCGCTACATACAAATAGATGCCAGTCATTAACGTGTGAGTACTGAAAGCATGCTGATCATCATTGATGATTGCTTTTGGGCTTTTTCAACTGGCCTCACTGCGCTCAATGGCAGTAGCCCTTCAATCCATCTCAACAACTTGGCCAACAACAAGCCCTAAGCCCACCAAGCGCCAAGCCAAGGAACTCTAAAAAGCCCCCTGTCTCCTATACAACCAGCACTTTCTCCCGCCACAAATCGGTTTTTCTATATTTCTCTGTTTTGAGCCGCTTGGGGGCCGGGGCCAGGGGGGTGGGCGATTCAGACTGCTTGCCGCAGGCGGTTCTGATATCCGGGATGCAAGCCCTGTGCTGCTTGAGCCCGACGCTTGTGATTGGTCCAGGGGACCAATCACCGGGCGAGTTCACAGGGCGCCCGGATATCAGAATCGACAAGGGCACCGATGCGCAGCATCGGCAAGTAGTCAAGCCCCCCCTGGACCCAGCCCCCAAGCGGCGTCCCCACACCGAGACACCCAACAAAAAAAACCGACATCTCCAACCCTGGGGTCGGGCGAGATATCGGTTCAAAAGCCGGGGGCCTGTTCCCGGCGGGCTACCGTTTCAAAACGTGCTTCTAATTATTAATTCCAGAAGAACTCATCCCAGCCGTCTCACTGCGCCGCAATCCAGTCCTGCAATTCCTTCTCCCCTTGCCAGGGTTGACTACGATCAGCACTGGCCGTGCGTGCCTGGGCAACCAGCTCGGGAGTGATAGCATCCACCTCATTTCCCCACTCATGGCGAATAAAGCTCAACACAGCCGCCAGCTCCGCATCACTGAATTGTTCTGCAAACGCAGGCATCGCCCCCTGATATTCCTGACCTTTCACCGTAATAGGCCCGGTAATCCCATGCAGCACCAATTGCGCCAGCACCTTGGGTTCTCCCTTCACCCATTCAGAGTCAGCCAAAGGCGGAAACACCCCTGACAAACCTTGTCCCGTCGCCTGGTGACACGCTACACAGGCATTGGCATACAACTGCTTGCCGTCCGCAGACGCACTGGCAGGAGCGGGAGCCAACACAGCCAACGGTCGTTGATCCCCCAGGCGAGGAGAGCTGTTAGGCTGAGCTGACACGATGTAATACACCGCCCAAGCCAGCAAAGCCAAAACCACCAGAATCACAACGCGCGGAACCGGGTTGTATTGCTCGTGAGGATCCGCATTCTCGCTTTGACGACTTTGCACAGGGCGACTCATTCCTCACCTCCCACTGCATCCGCACTCAAGATCGGATACACATGCTTGAGCGATTGCAAATACACCACCAGATCCAAGGCCTCCGGACGGGCCACCACCACCTTGCCCTCCGGTGCCACACCCGGCGGCAGACTCACGACGCGCTCATCGGGCTGCACCTGATCTGGACTCTTGGCTTCAAACAAGAAACGATAGGGAGGCATATTGCTACCCGGCGAATATGCGCGTGGATCGTACAAATGGCCCAGATGCCAATCCTGACTAGGCTGACGCACGCCAATATTGAACAGATCCGGCCCGGTACGCATGGTGCCCAGCAAAGGCGGATCGTCGTAGTGATAATCCCCCGCGACCGAAGCGCGCCCCCAACCACGGCTGGCATCGGCTACACCCGCACCCGTGGTGCTGGGCTGCTGCGTGTGACAAGTAATGCAGCCATTGCCCCGATACACCGCCCGCCCCCGTATTTCCTGACTGGTATAGGGTGACAAGCCTTCCGGGGCAGGCTCGTCCTTCAGTTGCAAAAAGGGCACCACAATCATGGCCGCCGTTGCCAAGGACAAAGTCACCATGGACCCGATAATCAACTTCAATTCGTTTTCCATGACCTTAAACCTCCAGCTCAGCGATGCGGCGCACAGGAGCCGAGCGGGACTCGGTCAAGGCAAACGCACCCGACTTCACAATCATCAGCAATACGTGCAGGGCGAAAACCAGATGGCCCAGCGTCATCATGGCGCCGCCAATGGAACGACCTTGCAGCCACGGCATGGTGACCGCCACCGATTCCATAAAGCCACGCGCAGGATCCAGCAGGGCCAAGCCTTGCAGCACGCCACCAATGCTGAGCGTGATCATGTAGACAGCAAAACCAGCCACCACCAACCAGAAGTGCCAGGAGATCAAGGCGGGACGAGGCCAGGCGGTGTTCAGAATGCGTGGCAAGGCAAAGTACACACCACCAAAAATCACCATGGTCACAAAGCCGTACATACCCAGATGAGCGTGTGCCACCGTAAAGTGCGTAAAGTGAGTAATGGAGTTCAGCGAACGCAGCGCTTCAGCAGAGCCTTGCAGAGACGCGACGGTGTACATCATGGCGCCAAAGACAATGAAACGCAGAACAGGCGAGTGACGCAGCGCACTGAAATGACCTTTCAGCGTCAAGTGCTGGTTAGCCGAAAAGGCCAGCACCGGAATCACCATCATCATGCTTTGAACGATGGACAGGGTAATCAGCCATTCAGGAATAGGACCACCAATCAGATGGTGCGCCCCCACCTGTCCGTAGAAAAACGCCAGCGTCCAGAATCCCAGCAGCGACAAGTTATAGGAGCGCACGGGCCGCCCGATGACTTTAGGCAGGAAATAGTAAATGGCGGCAATCGACATGGGGGTGTAGAACAAGCCCAATACGTTATGCCCGAACCACCAGTTCATGGTGGCTTGCTCCACCCCGAAGTGCACGCCAGGAACCTTGGCCACCAGATACAGAATGGGGAACCAGAACAGCGCCGCACCGATATACCAAACCGACACGTATAAGTGCTTGACCTTGCGTTGCGAGAGCATCAAGGCCAGCGGCATACCAATCATCATGCCGCCAAAGGCAAACAACACGCCAATTTGCCAAGGGATCTCCAGCCACTCCAGGCCCGCATTCAAGCCAATGGCCAGCGCGCCCATCCCAGCCACCAAGGCGGCGTTCCAGACCAGGCCGCCCACCATCACCAAACGGCCACCCAATAAGGGAGTTTGCAGCAAGCGCGGCAGCATCCAGATGGTCAGGCCCAGCAAGCCCATAGGCGCCCAACCATAGGCCACGCCGTTCAGGTGAATCGTGCGTAAACGGCCAAAGCTCAACCAGGACACATCCCCCAGAAACTCGGGCCAGTGCAGCTTCAAGGAGCTGATCAGCCCCGCAAACGAAGCCACCACCAGCCAGACCACCGCACAGACAATCAGCAAAAAAGCAGGCAAGGAACTGGAACGGTCAGCCTGCTCACGTGCAGCCATTTCAATGGCACTGGCTTGTTGGCCATGATTTTCTGCCAGATGGTCGGCAGCAGCCAGACTCAACGCCTGCCGTTGGGCATCACCGGCAGAGGGTTCTTCGGGCTGGCCGATTTCGCCCTTGTGAAAAATAGTGCGTGCACCACTGACGTCAGCATCGAACAGGCCCTTGCGCAAGGACCAGATAAAGGCAAAAAGCCCGGCAATCGACAGGATGAATGCGGCAAGCAAAAGCGCCGTCGGGTTCATGGTATTCCTCTGAGTAGATAGGCCCGCCGCCCACACGGGCACGGACGAAAACACCCGGCAAGGCTACCCGTCGGTACAGTGCATTCCAAGAATCAGTTAATGCTTAAAAAACCCTATCAGTTGGCTTGAAAGCCGTGTAAACCGCGACTTGCTTGTATTTACCGGCATACCCATCAGATAATAAAAAAACCACATTTATTAAAATTACCGTATCAGATGGAGCACAGAGCAACATGAAACTGTACGAGACGCTGGCCAAGGAACTGGCCCAGGCCATTCTTGACGGCACCGTAGCGGCAGGCGAGCGCATGCCCTCTGTGCGTCAATTGATGGATAAGCACAAGATCAGTGCCTCGACTATTTTCCAGGCCTATTACCGACTGGAAGCACAAGGCTTGATCAAGGCGCGACCGCGTTCAGGCTATTACGTGTGCTCCAGTCTGGCTCCTCATACGCTGGAGGCAGATACAGCCTCCCAACCCCCTCTGCAAGCGACCAGCGTCAACAATAGCGACCTGATCATGGCGATCTTGCAATCCAGTTCCGAACGATCCGTAGCCCCTTTGGGATCCGCATTTCCCAGCCCCTTGCTCTTTCCTCTGGAACGGCTTGGGCGCTTCTTGTCCGCCAGTCTGAAACAGCAAGACCCTTGGGCCAGCGTGGATGACCTGACCCAGGGCCACGCTCCCTTGCGCCGCCAAATTGCCTTGCGTTACCTGGCTCAAGGCATGGCCATCAATGCCAACGATATTGTGATTACCAACGGGGCTCTGGAAGCACTGAACCTCTGTCTGGCCGCAGTGACTCAACCGGGTGACATTGTGCTGGTGGAGTCACCCACCTTTTATGCCGCCCTGCAATCGCTGGAACGTATGAAGCTGCAGGCCCTGGAAGTGCCCACCCACCCGCGTGAAGGCATTGATCTGGAAGCGCTGGAGCACGCCATCAAGCAACACGCCCCCAAAGCCTGCTGGCTGATGACAAACTTTCAGAATCCGCTGGGTAGCCTGATGCCCGACACTAAAAAAGCCCAACTGGTCGAGCTGCTGGCCCGCTATGAAATTCCCTTGATCGAGGACGATGTCTATGGCGAGTTGTACTTCGACACGGAACGCCCTCGTCCCGCCAAAGCCTTCGACCGTCAAGGTCTGGTGATGCACTGTTCCTCTTTTTCCAAAACCCTGGCACCCGGTTACCGCATCGGCTGGGCCGTCCCGGGACGCTATATACGCGAAGTCGCCCAAGCCAAGCTGACCACCACCCTGACCTCCCCCGTGCCCACGCAACTAGCCTTGGCCAGCTATCTGGAAAAAGGCGCGTACGACCAGCATCTGCGCCGTTTGCGTACCCAGTTAAAAAACCAGTATGCGCAGTTCTCCAAAGCCTTGGGACGCTACTTCCCCGCAGGCACGCGGGCCACCCGCCCCGAAGGCGGCTACTTCCTGTGGGTAGAACTGGAACAAAGCGTGCAGACCCTGGAATTACATCGTCAGGCCCTGTCCCAGGGCATCAGTCTGGCGCCGGGTTCCATCTTTTCAACCACCCAGAATTACAGCCATTGCCTGCGTCTTAACTTTGGCCACCCCTGGACAGAACACAGTGATCAGGCCTTGGAGATTCTGGGTAACTTATGCCGACCATTGCCACTTAAAAAGTAAAGGCACGTAGCTCCTGACGATAGAAAATAAAAATTGGCAGCTTATTGAATGACAAAAGAAAAGACAGCATGATCACGCAGTTACACACGCAAGCACACTGTCTGTTCAGGAGTTTTTGATGGCCCACACCTTACGTAACAAGCTGATCGGTGTCTGGCAATTGCAGTCCTTTGAGTTTGTTCCAGCGGATGGCTCGCCCCGCTATCCGGGGCTGGGGCCCAACCCTATTGGTCAACTGATTTACACAGAAACAGGCCATATGGGGGCACAACTGGGCAGCAGCACCAGAACGGTACAGGACAATTGTCAGTCCCTACTGGATACGTACCTGGCCTATGCAGGTACGTTTGAAGTAGACGAGGCGACCCAATGCGTCACCCACTTTGTTGATATGTCTCTGTACCCCGATTGGGTGGGCGTTCCCCAGCTACGCCTGGCACGCTTTACCCAAGACGCGCTGGAACTGTCTACCCGTGATCCCGTCGTGGTGGCTGGCAAACTAGGCGTGGGCACCTTGCTGTGGCACCGTGCCGAGCCGGTCTAAGCACACTGGTTCAACGCCATGAGCAAAGTCCAGCCTGTGCTGGTCATGTCAGTGTTGAACCGCGCTATCGAGCAAGCCCAGAAAATAATCCACAATCGCATGGGCACGTCTGTCCTTGCGCATGGCCAAGGACAAGGGAATCGTAAACTGACGCTGCTGTGGGTCCACCGCAATCATCTGGCCCTTCTCTACCCAACGAGCCGCCACGTGCTCAGGCAGGAAACCGATGTACTCTCCCGTCAAAATCAAAAAAGCGGTTCCTTCCCGATCACTGGCGGTAGCGACACAATTCAAATCCTGATGCTGTCCAATCGCCTCCGGGCTCATGCGATAAGCGGGCGCAATAGCCGCAGCCTGGCGCAAGGCTTCCTGAGACACTGCCCCTTTTTGTACCGCTGCAAACAAAGGATGCTCCCAGGAGCAGTACAAAAAATAAGGCTCGGCATACAGCGTGCGATACTCCAGCCCGCTCAAGGCATTAATTTCGGGCAGCACACCCATATGCAAACGGCCATCCAATAAACCGCGCTCAATTTCACCTGGCGTGCTCATGCTGATATGCACACGCACCGCCTCGCTGTTTTGCCGCAAGGCACGCAAAGCGGAGGTGATGTGCATATGAGGCTGCGAGATCAGGCTATTCATCAAGCCTATATTCAAATCTCCCCGCAAGCTGGAATGCAGCTGGTTCACTTCACTGCGAAAATTCTCCACCGCAGCCATCAAGGTTTCACTGGCCCGCAATACTTGCCGCCCTTCCTCCGTCAAAGCAAAACCGGCCCTACCGCGCTGGCACAAGCGGATTCCGCCCAGGCGCTTTTCCAAATCGCTCATATGCAGGCTGATGGCCGAGCGCGTAATCCCCAGCACACCTTCTGCGGCCGAAAAGCTGCCCACTTGCGCCACCGTTCTGAACACACGCAGCAGACGCAAATCAAAATCGGAAACCTGCAACAGTCCTTTGAGCTGCATATAGGTAAGTAAAACAATAAGTGAAGTTAAATAAAAACGTATTTTACTCAACAACTTAGCTCTCTACACTGGGGGTATTCACCGCCTTGAGGAGACAAACATGAACTCACCCTACTTTGCGCCACAGCAGATTGCCAGTGAACTCAATCTCCAGTCCCACTGGATGCCCTTTACCGCGAACCGACAATTCCAGCAGGACCCGCGTCTGGTCGTCAAAGCCGAAGGCAACTGGCTGTATGACCAGGAGGGTCGCCAGATTTTTGACGGCCTGTCCGGGCTTTGGACTTGCGGGGCTGGACACGCCCGTCATGAAATCCAGGCCGCCGTGCATCGCCAACTCGGACAACTGGACTATTCTCCCGCCTTTCAGTTTGGACATCCCACCGCGTTTCAACTGGCCGACAAACTAACCCAGCGCACCCCCGACGGTCTGGATCATGTTTTCTTCACCAACTCCGGTTCTGAATGCACCGACACTGTCGTAAAGATGGTGCGAGCCTACTGGCGCATCAAAGGCCAGGCAACAAAAACCCGTCTGATTGGCCGCGCTCGTGGCTATCACGGCGTGAACGTGGCCGGTACCAGCCTGGGCGGTATCGGCGGCAACCGCAAAATGTTCGGTCAATTGATGGATGCCGACCACCTACCCCACGTGCTGCAAGCCGATTGCGCCTTCACACGCGGCCAACCCGAAACAGGGGGCCTTACCCTGGCCGACGAACTACTGAAGCTGATCGAACTGCACGACGCCAGCACCATTGCCGCCGTTTTTGTCGAACCCGTCTCGGGCTCGGCAGGCGTACTGGTGCCCCCTACCGGCTATCTGCAACGCCTGCGCCAGATTTGCGATCAGCACAACATCCTGCTGGTCTTTGATGAAGTCATCACTGGACTGGGCCGCCTGGGCACCTACACCGGAGCCGATTACTTTGGCGTCACCCCCGACATCATGACCATGGCCAAGCAACTGACCAACGGTGCCATTCCCATGGGCGCGGTCATTGCCAGCAAAGAGATCTACCAAACCTTCATGGGCCAGGACCTGCCACTGCACACCGTGGAGTTCAGCCACGGCCACACCTACTCCGCCCACCCTGTCGCCTGCGCCGCAGGACTGGCTGCCCTGGAGTTGCTGGAACAGGACAACCTGCTGCAACGTTCTGCCGAACTGGCCCCGCATTTTGAGCAGGCCCTGCACCAGTTACGCAATAGCCCGAATGTGATCGACATCCGCAACTGTGGCTTGGCAGGTGCCATCCAACTGGCCCCGCGTAACGGTGACCCCACCATCCGTCCCTTTGAAGCCGGCCTACAGCTGTGGAAACAAGGCTTTTACGTACGCTTTGGTGGCGACACCCTGCAATTTGGCCCCGCCTTCACCACCACACACGCCCAGCTTGATTCATTATTCGATGCCGTCGGTGGCGTCCTGAAGCAACTGGCTTAAGCAACCCAAAAGGGCGGCCTATCTTGGGCCGCCCTAAATCAGCTCCACTCGTTGCAACTGGAAACCTTAACTTTCTACCCAAGCAGCCCCTGTAACCGGCTCCAAGATCCACAAACGCGCCATAATACGAGCTTTGCTCCACAAGAAATATTCAGCGCCATGAGTTCTCCCACAACACCTACCTTTGCTCAGGCTCCCATCGGCCTGTTTGACTCGGGTGTGGGCGGTCTGTCCATCTGGCGCGCCCTGCGCCAGTCCTTGCCAAACGAAAACCTGCTGTATCTGGCCGACTCACAATGCGCCCCGTACGGCGACCGTTCCCCGGAATGGATCATCGAGCGCACCCTGTGCATGACACAGTTGCTGGTCGACCAAGGCTGCAAAGCACTGGTCATCGCCTGCAACACCGCCACCCTGGTGGCAGCCCAGGCCTTGCGCGACACGCTAAGCATCCCCATCATCGCCATCGAACCCGCTATCAAACCCGCTGCTGCCCTGAGTCGCAACCGTAGCATCGCCCTGATGGCCACCAGTCGCACCTTGGACAGCGGCGGCCTGCAAAGCCTGATCGAACGCTACGCCAGCAACGTGGAAGTCATCCGTATCCCCTGCCCCGGCCTGGCCGACCGCGTCGAAGCCCTGCAGTTAAGCGGCCCGGAAATCGAAGCAGAGCTGCGCGCCCGCCTGGCCCCTGCCCTGCAAAGCCAGGCCGACACACTCGTGCTGGGTTGTACCCACTACCCCTTCCTGCGCCCCACCATCGAAGCCATCAGTGGCTCACGCTTCCATATCCTGGAACCCTCCTTCGCGGTCGCCGCTCAAGTCCACCGCCGCCTGGAACAAGCTAACTGCCTGAACACACAGGCTCAAGCAGGCAACAGCGCCTTCATCAGCAGCGCCCCCATGGAGCAAGCGCGACAAGTCATCCGAGCACTGACAGGACTGGCAGAACCCACCATGCTGACATTCCCGACGCAAGCCGGAACACGCCCTATCGTCGCGGACTAGCACAAAGCAACAACAGACTCCCCGAGAGTGACGCCAGCCAGCGCCGCGCCAAACCCCGAGCCATCCCTGACTCAGACCATACCTCTGGGTGCCTTCTTATGCTCTTGTGTCATCGCTTGTCTCCTTCAAGACAATCATAGGCTCGAACACAAAATTTCCGACACTCTCCGCCGCGTCGGCAAGTTGTCCGCTTCCGCCCCCTGCTCCGAGGCCCCGAGTGGCGACCTACGAAGAGTGATAAAAACTACAACTCAAACCCATCACCCACCTTAAATTTGCTACTTAAAAGATAAAAATCACTTACAGCCCCGCCAAACTGCCCCACCGTAACAAACCATCCATCACACCGTCATATGCCTGCCAAGCCGCAGCCAGCCAGGCTTTGAGCCCCGCTGATCCCCTCCCCGCCCCACCCTTCACATAAAACACAATCCAATCATCGGCGGATTTTCTGATCCGTTCACAGGGCAGTCACACGCCCTTCCTACACTGCCCGCAGTCCTGATCCGATGCCGACTGGGCAGCCCACCCTCATGCACAGTCCGGCCTCTCTTTCCACCTTCTCTCCTTGAGTGGCTGTATGACCTTCACCTCCCGTCCCCAGAAATCCCCCACCGTGCAGCGCCTGCAACAAGCCGGGCTCTCTCTGTCCCTGGCGCTGCTGCTGACCGCCTGCGGCAGCGGCTCCGGTGGTAATGATGGCCCAGCTAACCCTGGCACCAATCCCGAAACCCCTACCGTAGAGCCCGGCGACAAACCCCAGGCGCTGGGCGGCAAAAAAGCCCTGATCGTCACTATCGACGGCTTAAGCTACGAAGCCCTGCTGCAAGCCCGTCAAGCAGGCCAGCACCCTGCCCTGAAAAACCTGACCATTGCCCCCGCACAAACCGGTGGCTACGCGGGCACTGCCAGCGAACAACGCACCCTGCCACTGCCTGGCTGGGCCTCCCTGATTACCGGCGTCTGGGCAGACGAGCACGGCCTGCGCGGTGTCGGCCAAGAAGACACCAAACTCAATAGCCCCACCTTGGTCGCCCAGACCTCCAAACCAACCCAGGCCGCCCTGGCCTTGAGTACCGGCGACTACCGCACACTGTGGAGTCAGGATCTGCAAGAAGGCCGCATCATCGAAGCGGCCAACTGCACCGACTCTGATAGCTGTGTCAGCGAGCAAACCCAAAAATACCTGCAAGAAGGCAAATCTCTGATCCTGGCTCAAATCCAGGCCCCCGCCCGTGCGGCCAATCAGGCAGGCCTGGGTAGCCCGGCTTACCAACAGGCCGTCAACGACTCCCTGGCTGCGCTGGACAAGCTGTTCGCCCTGATCGACAAACGCACACAGGCCGATGCGTCGGAAGACTGGCTGATCATCCTGACCACCAGCTACGGCCTGGACGAATTTGGCGGCACCACCGGCTCGCAATTTAACCGCAACAAGACCAGCTTTATTGCTACCAATAAAACCCTGGCCTCCTTGCCTGCCATCGACAGCCAAGTCTCCAGCAGCACGGACATGAACACCCTGGCCGCCGTCATTGACATCGCGCCCACCGTCCTGTCCCACCTGGGTCTGCAAAACGAACAATACCGCTTCCGTGGCTCGCCCCTGCAAGCCGACACCCGCGTACACAATCTGGTTTTCAGCAAACCGGCCGACAAGAACATGGTGGACCTGAGCTGGGTGCTGCAAGGCGAAGCCTCGCAAGAAATCCAGGTCATGCGCGATGGCAAACTGATCGCTACCTTGCCTGCCGGTACTACTCAGTACTCCGATCCACTGCCTGCCTCCGATACCGCGCAAACCTACTCCCTGTATTACTCGGTCCAGGTGGGCAAGGCGGCCTCGACCCTGAAAGCCGATGTAGGCTACCAGCCCCCACCCAAGCTGGCTGACACCCTGAAAAACGGCCTGCTCAGCTATTACACCTTCAATAGCCAGCCCTTTACCGACGCCAAAGGTGGCAGCACGCTGCAAACCTCGACCCCTGCCGTGCCGGCCGGTCAGTTGATTGCCGCTGACTTCCTGGACCCCAGCACACCCAAGGGTGGGTTGCGCATCATGGGCAGCAATGTCGATGGCAACGGCAACCGTGGTTACCGCCTGTCCATGAGCCGCAACCTGTTCACTCTGAGCAGCGTGCAGCAAATGACGATTGGCTTTTGGCTGCGCACTGCCAACAACTGCCACGGCTATGGCGCCTCCATCATGGCCAACAAGAACTATGACTCGGGCAACAACCCCGGTTTTGCATTGGGCCTATTTAACGCCAACGGCTGCGACATCCGCTTTAACACGGGCTACGGTGGCGGCCGCAACGAGAGCCAGGGCTACAACATCACCCCCGACGAATGGGCCTATGTGGCCGTCGTCATCGACAAGGCCCAAGGCAAGATGCTGGGCCACGTGTTTGACCCCAAAAAAGGCGCGCAGTTTGGCTCGGTGGCTCTGGAAGCCCGTACTTTGCAAGCCCTGGGGGGCACCGGCACGGGCGAACTGGGCTTGAACGAAGACGTTACCGGCCAGTACTACAAACGCTGGGGACGCAGCGACATCAATATGGACTTTGGCGAACTGGCCATGTGGGACCGCGCCCTGAGCACGGACGAACTGACCAGCATTTACGAATCCCGCCAGCCTCTGTCCAGCCTCCAACCCTGATCGCCAAGCAAGGACTATTTATGACTTCCAAGAACGCTTCACTCACCTTTGAGCGCCTAAAACGCGCATCCGTCTTGTTGATGTTCTGCGGCCTGCTGGCTGCCTGCGGTGGTGGCAGCGACACCGATAGCTCGGGTAACACAGGCTCGCCTGAAGAGCCCACCGAGCCTGGCAAACCCACGCCCGAACCCGCGCCGCAACTGAAATGCGCCCCTTGATTGACTAAGAGATTAAGTACAATGACTTCACGCCGCAATTTCCTACGCAATATGACCGGTGCCAGCCTGGCTGCCGGTTCCCTGGCCGCTTTCCCTCCCAGCATCCGCAAGGCGCTGGCCATTCCGGCCAACAACAAGACGGGCACCATCAAGGATGTGGAACACATCGTCGTCCTGATGCAAGAGAACCGCTCATTCGACAACTACTTTGGCACGATGAAAGGCGTACGTGGTTTCGGGGACCGCTTCACCATCCCGCTCCCGAATGGCCGCAATGTCTGGCAGCAAAACCTGAGCTCCACCGAAACCATCATGCCCTACCACTTGGACAGCACCAAGGGCAATGCTCAGCGGGTCAACGGCACCCCCCACGCCTGGGTCGATGGGCAGCAAGCCTGGGACCATGGCCGCATGGCTTTCTGGCCCAAGTACAAGCGCCCCCACTCCATGGGCTACTACCGCGAAGCCGAGGTGCCGTTCCAGTTCGCCATGGCCAACGCCTTTACCCTGTGCGATGCCTACCACTGCTCCATGCACACCGGTACAAACTCCAACCGCATGTTTATGTGGACGGGAACTAACGGCCCAACCGGGACGGGTGAATGTACCGTCAACAACGCCTGGGACAGCCTGGGTTCCTCGGCGTTGGGCTACGAGTGGAAGACTTATCCCGAGCGTCTGGAAGAAGCCGGTATCAGTTGGAAGGTCTACCAAAACCTGCCTGACAATTTTACTGACAACTCGCTGGCAGGCTTCAAACAATATCGTCGTGCCAACGAACAATCGGGCAAGCCAAACAATACCCCTTACGAGCCGTCGGATGACATTGGTAATCCCCTGTACAAGGGCGTGGCCAACACGATGCCCGACGGTGGTTTCTTCGGCCAACTGCGCAAGGATGTCGAAGAAGGGAATTTGCCCCAGATTTCCTGGGTCGTGGCACCGGCCGCCTACTCCGAACACCCTGGCCCATCCAGCCCGGTGCAAGGTGCTTGGTACACGCAGGAACTGCTCGATGCACTGACATCGAACCCCGAGGTCTGGAGCAAGACCGTTCTGCTGGTCAACTTTGATGAAAACGACGGTTTTTTTGACCACGTACCGTCCCCTTCGGCACCATCCATTGATCCGGACACGGGCAAGCCTATGGGCAAAACCACCCTGACCGATGAGCAGATTGCTTTTGAATACTACAACTACCCCAGCCCCACAGGCTTGATGGGTCAACCTCCACGTGACGGCAAGGTATTTGGCCCCGGGGTACGCGTTCCGATGTACGTGATCTCTCCGTGGAGCCGTGGTGGCTGGGTGAATTCGCAAGTCTTTGACCACACCTCCGTGATCCGCTTCATGGAAGAGCGCTTTGGCGTGATGGAGCCCAATATCAGCCCCTATCGCCGTGCAGTATGTGGTGACTTGACCAGTGCCTTTAACTTCGCCAGCCCGAACGACGAACCTCTGCCCACCTTGAACGGACGTCGTAGCCGTGACGAGGCCGATGCCATCCGCCGTGCCCAGGAACGCCTGGCTCAGGTGCCTCAGCCCCTGGACAATCAGCGCATTCCTGTGCAGCAAACCGGTGTGCGCCCGTCGCGTGCCCTGCCCTATGAACTGCACGTCAGCGCCCGCTGCGATAGCGAAAAAGGCGTACAGCTGCTGTTCTCCAACACAGGCAAAGCCGCTGCTGTTTTCCATGTCTACGATAAGCTGAATCTGGACCGCATTCCCCGCCGCTACATGGTCGAACCCGACCAGATGCTGGACGATGTCTGGGACGTTCAGACCGATAACCTGGGTCACTACGACCTGTGGGTACTGGGCCCGAACGGCTTTCACCGTCACTTCCGTGGCGATGTCAGCGTACTGAGCCAGTCCGAGGCCGCTCGCCCCGAAATTCGTGTCTGCTACGAAGTCACCAAAGGCGATGTCTATCTGGAAATGATGAACGGCGGCCAGTCTGCCTGCACCTTCACCATCCAATCCATGGCCTACCGCGAAGACGGCCCTTGGGAAGTGACGGTTGAACCCGGCCAGCAGTCCAAACAGTCCTGGGCCCTGAAGTCCAGCGGCCACTGGTACGACTTCGTGGTCCGCAGCAGCAACGACCCAAGCTACTACCGTCGCTTCGCAGGTCGAGTGGAGTTTGGCGCACATGGCGTCAGCGACCCAGCCCTGGGGATCCCCGCCTACCTGTAAGACTTAAATACTCTGAATCCAACGTTCTATTGTCTGACTATGTGTGCGTGCGCACCACGCACACTTTTTACCCCGATGCCAGTACTTGGCATCGGGGTTTTTTTTATCTGTAGCCTACACCCCAGAGAGAATAAAAATGCCCTACTAACCGGGTCAGGAACGGCTTGTCTTTCCTAGAATGCTCCATGACAGTGGGCATCCAGCACTAGCGATGCCTACTGCTGCAGGCAAAGAGTCCCTACAAATCGTAGCCTTGCGCATAGGGCTCAGATGTACATCAACATGGCGACCAAGTGGCGCATGTATTACGTCCTGCGGGACGACATCTTGATGATGAGTTGGGGCGAAAACTGCCAACTCCCCCTGAATGACGGCAGCAGATCTTGCCATCTATCTGCACATTGCCGTCAGAGAGGGGGGAGACCGCTGTAATGGCTGCGGCCGGAGGAAATATCGCTAAAGCCAGAGGTACAAGGCCGTTGGCACGTGATACGAGCCTGTCTCGGGAAAATCCGTACAAAAACTTGTCAATCATTTCCCTAGTTCGGATACCTTGTTCAAGGTGACCCGAACTAAAGGGCGCAAGCTAAGCATCAAACCCTGGTTCAACTCCCATTGAACACCTGCTTACTGCACCAGCTGATTCATCTCGATAATAGGCAGCATCACGGCCAGCACAATCAGCAAGACCAAGCCCCCCATCAGCAAAATCATCAAGGGTTCCAGCAAGGCGGTCATGGTCAGGGCCTTGCGCTCCAGTTCAGTCGACAAGGTCGTGGCCGCACGATCGAGCATAGGGGCCAGTTCGCCAGTTTTTTCACCGCTGGCAATCAGTTGTACCAATAATGGCGGGAACAAGGCACTGCGTTGCAAGGCAGTCGCCAAAGGCAGACCCTCGCGCACATGAATAGCGGCCTGATTCACCGCATCGCGCAAGGCCAGATTCGAGACCGTACGTCCTGCCGCTTCCAGAGCGGTCAGCAAAGCCACATTGCTACCAGCCAGAATCGCCAGCGTGGCGGCAAAACGAGCAGTATCCACACCCAGCAAATAGCCCCCCAGAACGGGCACGCTTAACAGCCGCCGATGAAAGGCCAGCTTCAAGGCCGGTTGTCGCAACAGGAAAGCGGCCAGCACAGCCAGCAGTAGTAACACCACAAACAGCACCACACCCCAGTCGCGTAACAGATCGCTGGCGCCGATCATCACGCGCGTGAGCATGGGCAATTGCTGTTTGGCTTGGGTAAATGCGCCCACCACCTGGGGGACGACATAGCTCAGCAAAAACACCACCATCGCCACAGAAATCAGGCTGACGATGGCGGGATAAATAAAGGCTGTCAGCACCTTGCCGCGCAAGGCTCCGCTGTCTTCGATAAAGCTGGCCAGACGATCCAACACTTGTTCCAGTTCACCGGACTGCTCACCTGCCCGCACCAATGCTCGGTAAATTTCAGGAAAGTCACGAGGGTGATTGGCCAGGGCATCGCTCAGGCTTTGTCCTGCTCGGATATCAGCACGCAAGGCTGCCAGCAGTTGCACCAAAGGCCGACGCGTCGCCTGCTCAATCACCACTCCCAGGCTGGCCTCCAAAGACAAGCCCGCCGCCACCAGACTGGCTAACTGACGAGTCAGCCAGGATAGCTCGGTGCGGCGCAAACCCGCACTGCGGGCACGAGCCACAGCACGACTGCGCCCCGCTTTCAGGGAAACGGTCAGCAGACCTCGGGACAGCAATTGCTGGCGTGCCAGACGCTCGCTCTCGGCCTCCAGCACCCCCCGTTCGCTGCGACCGGCCTGATCCACGGCCTCATAGTGATAGGTCCCCATACTGTCCTGTCCGCCTATAACTCGCGCGTGACGCGCAATACTTCTTCAGGCGTACTGACGCCCTGCTCCACCCACCGCTGAGCATCTTCACGCAAGCTTCGCATGCCCGATTCACGCGCGGCCTGACGCAAGGCAGGTTCGGCTCCGGCGTCATTTAACAAGTGCTGGGCACGTTCATCGATGCGATACAGCTCATGAATCCCAGTACGCCCCTGATAGCCCGTATGGGCACACTGTTGGCAACCTTCAGGGCTAGCCCGGTATTGCCCCTGCTCGGCAGGTTGACGGCAATGTCGGCACAGTTTGCGTATCAATCGCTGGGCCAGCACACCCCGCAAGGTAGAGGCCAGCAAAAAAGGCTCCACCCCCATATCCACCAAGCGAGTGGCCGCAGACACCGCATCATTGGTGTGCAAGGTAGCCAGCACCAAGTGGCCAGTCAGGGAAGCCTGCACCGCAATCTGCGCGGTTTCCAGATCCCGGATTTCTCCGATCATGATGATGTCCGGGTCTTGTCGCAATATGGCGCGCAAGGCGCGCGCGAAACTCAATTCAATACGAGGGTTGACCTGCGTCTGGCCGACGCCAGGCAAGTCATACTCAATCGGATCTTCGACGGTCAGCACATTGCTGCGTGCCGTATCAATGCGCCCCAAAGCGGCATACAAAGTCGTGGTTTTACCGCTGCCGGTAGGCCCGGTGACCAGCACAATGCCGTGTGGTTGATGAATCAGCTCATCGAGCTGAGCCAAAATATCCGGGGCCATGCCCAGACGCTCTAGCTCCAGTTGCCCGGCTGACTTGTCCAGCAGGCGCATCACGGCGCGTTCGCCATGTCCGGTAGGCAGAATCGAGACACGCAGGTCCAGCGCCCTGCCTCCTACTTTCAAGGCAATACGGCCATCTTGTGGGAGCCGCTTTTCGGCAATATCCAGGCTGGCCATGATCTTGATACGGGACACCAAGGCTCCGTGCAAGGCCCGGCGCGGGCTGACGATATCTCGCAAACGGCCATCCACCCGATAGCGCACGACCGAGTGGGTTTCATACGGCTCCAGGTGAATATCACTGGCGCCATCGCGCACGGCCTGGGTAAACAAGGCATTGATCATGCGAATGACCGGCGCATCGTCCTGATTTTCCAGCAAATCGGTGACAGCGGGCAGTTCCTGCATCAGTCGATCCAGGTCCACCTCGTTGGCAGCGGCATCCACCACGCTGGCAGCATCGTCGCCCTGTGCATAACTGGCATCAATCAAGGTATCCAGTTCGGCATCTGGGATTTGCCGCTCGTCCAGCTCGGGATAGCGTCGCCGCAACTCCACCAAGGCCCAATCCGGTGTGCGCTCGCTAATCACCAGCGTGCCCACACCTTGCTGCTGCGTCAGCACCGCGCGGTGCTGACGTGCCCAGGAGTAAGGCAGGCGGGTCATAGCGTCTCTCGCAGGTCTACCGCAGCGGACGAACCGGCGGCCTGTGGCAAGACCATGTGTCCCGCATCAGGGTGAAACCAGGTGGAACGATCCGGCAGTCCAGTCTGCACGGCACGCATATAGTTGTAGCGGTCCAAAGACAGACTCTGGCTGTCCTGCGCGTTACGCACGATATGCGGACGCAAGAACACCATCAAATTGGTTTTTGTGCGCTTGCGTTTCTCGTACTTGAAAAGGCTGCCTACCAGCGGAATATCTCCCAGCAAAGGCACCGATTGTGTACCGTCCTCAATCGAGTCTTCCAGCAAGCCACCCAGCACAATGATCTGGCCATCATCCACCAGCACATTCGTGCTCAGCGCACGTTTGCGTGTGACGGGCGAGTTGGCCGATACCGACATGGCTGTATCGATACTGCTGACTTCCTGATAGAGCGCCATCTTGACGGTGCCCCCTTCCGAGATCTGCGGGCGCACTTTCAAGGTCAGCCCCACGTCTTCACGCTGAATCGTCTGGAACGGATTGCTGGCCCCGTCGCCCGTGGTGGTGTATTGGCCCGTCACAAAGGGAACAGTACGGCCCACCATGATGCTGGCTTCTTCATTGTCCAGCGTCATCAAGTTAGGAGTAGACAGAATATTGGTGCCCCCCTGGCGCTCCAGCGCTCGCGCCAGTACACCTAGATTGACAATCTGCTGACCCAGCACGTTCACCGTGCCTTTCACCACACCCAGGCTCAAACCAGCCGCCAAGGAATCAAGCGTCGTTGCCCCAGCCTTGGTGATACCGCTGCCGCCCAGATTGGCACCGCCCACAAAGCCCGAGCCGCCGTCCGAAATATTGCCGCCGCCCGTCATCCACTGAATGCCGAACTCGGCCGCATTTTCTGCATTCACCTCCACGATCAGGCTTTCGACCAGCACCTGAGCGCGACGTTGATCCAGTTGGTCGATCACTTCACGCAAGCTGCGGTAGACCGGATCGGGGGCCGAGATAATCAAGGTATTGGTAGACGGGTCGGCTTGAACAGTCGCCCCACCAGCGCTAAAGGCCACGGTGCCACTGGCATTATTAGCGGCACTCAAGCCCATCTCGCCTTGGGACTGACCTGCTGTTGCCGACGTTTCCATTGCCTTGGCCGCGCCCGTGGTGCTGGAGGCATTGCCAGCAGGAGCCAGACTATTGCTCTGTTGCTGTCCACCCGTTGCCGTACTACCTGAGCCGGATTGCCCGGTCAAAGCAGCCCGCAGCACTTCAGCCAACTGTACGGCCTGGGCATTACGCAAATAGACCACATGCAAATTGCCCTTATTGCTTTCCGGGCTGTCGATACGGCGTATCAAATCCCGCGCCAAATCCAGCCGAGCCGGACTGCCTGCCCGCACCAACACGGAATTGCTGCGCGGATCGGCCACCACCGTGATGCGTTGCGCCACATCATTTCCCGGAGTATCCAGCATTTGGGATGCCAAGGCCGCCACATCCAGCGCCACTCCGTAATCAATCGGGATGATGTCCGTATTCAAACCGGCAGGGGTATCTATCCCGGCGATCACCTGGGCAATGCGATCCAGATTATCACCATAGTCAGTCACAACCAGGGTGTTATTGGAGGGGTAAGCATTGATCGGATTGTTGGGCGAAATCATGGGCCGCAACACGGGAACCAGGGCCGTGGCATTTTCATAACGCAAGGTGAACACACGGGTTTCCAGCTCGCCACTGCCGCTGGCCCCGGCACCTGCGGCACGCACGGCACCGCCCTGTTGACGCGCCTCGGTTTCGGGCACTACTCGGCTGACCTTGCCATTGCGCAATACAGCAAACCCTTGCATCCGCAAGGCTGACAGCAACATCTCGTAGGCAGTGCGGGCGTCGACCGGCACCTCAGACACCAAGGTCAGTTGCCCTTTTACACGCGGGTCCACAATAAAGTTCTGGCCGGTAAAGCGCGCCAAGGCGGCCACCACCCCGTCCAGCTCAGCATCTACAAAATTCAAGGTAATGTCGTTGCCTTGCGGAAACTCGGCCGGGTCGGGCAGGTCGATCGGAGCGGCCCGGCCCCCGACTCGCTGCGGAACCCGACGCGTCACGGCAGCAGAAGGCGTATTGTCATTGGTAAAGCGCGGATCAGCCTGGGTACTGCGTACAGGCGTCTTGCCTACCGAAGCAAAAAACGAAGAAGGATCCGGGCCGGGCTCAGGTTTCTGACCTGTGCTGGCACAGGCGCTTAATAGGACGGCGGCCCCCAGACTTAAAAAGAAGCGAGGGCGCAGCCCAGGAAGTCGTTTGGTCAAGGTACTCATAGTCAAAATATGGTTATTCCTGCTTGCTAGTCGTTGTGGCTATTCGCCATTGGGTCACACCCTGACGCTGAGGCCCCAAGGCCTCTAGTAACTCTTTGAATCGTTGATCGTCGGCCTGCTTGGCTTGGGCACGTCCTTCAAACAGCCCGCCTGCCGCCCCCCACTGACCCTGACCTGCCAAAGTCAGATCCCCCGCCAGGGTTCGCAGGCTTAGCTGCACACCCTGGCCCTTGCGGCTGACAGCCAATTGGTAATCACCCAGCTCGGCTTGGGCCGCCAAAGCCGAGCGCGCATTGCGCCAATCCAGCTCCAGCAAAGGTCCACTTTCAGCGGCCAGCGCCTGACTGGGCCAGCGCAACTGCAACTGCCCTTGCGGTTGTACGGTCTGCAACAAGGGATGCAAACGCCCTAAAAGCGCAGCGGGAACCGTTAGGTTTTGGCCAGAAATGCGCCAGCCTTGCAGGCTGGCTTGCAAGCGCACAGGCTGGTCCAGCCACGCATGGCTTACTTCCATTTGCGGCCAGGGCGTCAAACGCCAACGCCAACTGACAGGGCCGGGAACAGTGCGAGCCAACAAACCCGACCCCACCACCAGCAGACCTTGCCCGGAAGCCAGATTGCCGTGAGCCGTTTCCAGTCGTAGCGGCAATTGCTCCGGCTGCCAGATCAACATCATGCGGGCAGGCAAAAAGGGCACGGCGGCCAGCAGCAGACACACCGCCAACAAGGTCCAGGCCATGATTTTGGTCAGTTTCTTCATGCAGGCTCTCCTGCACCCAACACAATGCGGCCATCCAACAAACCTGCACGTTCGCGGCTATCCACCACCGAGCGACTCAGGCTGACTTCTTGCACGGCAAAGCCCAGCACACGAGGGGCGTGCATCAACCAATCCATCAAGGCAGGAGCGGCCACGGCCTGGCAGACCAGAACACGTTGCTGGGCCGGCGACGCCTCTGTCTGACATTGGGTGCCCAAAGTCTGCAAGCTGCGCTGCAAGGCTTTGTCTTGTCCTTGCGCGTCAACCGGCGCGACCAGCTCTTTATCCAGGACCTGAATTTGCGACAACACGGTTTGCAGTTGCGCCATCTCATACTGCAGGCGCGGCAGCTCTTGTTTTGCCAAGGCCAGATCACGAACAGCGGGACGTAACAGCAACAACCACAGAAGCATCACAAGCAGCACAGCCCCCAATACCGACAAGGCCAACTGATCCCGACGGCTCAAGGCTCGCCAGTACTGTCGGGCAATGGCAAGCTTGTTATGGACGGTCAGCAGTACAGGCTGAAAGGCAGCAAATTTGCTCATTGCTGCCCCCCTTGCTGGCTGGACGCTTGCGCTGCTTTGTTCAAACCGATCTCCCACTGACGGGCCGACTCGCCCTGTTTCCACTCCAGCTCCGATTCAGCAGGCAAAGGCGGTGCGGGCAAATCGCTGGCCAGTGTCAAAAGCAACTGTTGGTCCTTGAAATTCAATGCACGCACCTGTCCTTGCAAGGCAGGCCATTGCACAGCACTGGCCATCAACAACCGATCAAAAGGCGCCGAGGCCGGACTTTTATCGGCCAGCAAGCCGTCACGATGCTGTCTGGCCTGCGTCAAGGGCGCAACAATGACAGGCAAATGCGGCAAGGCTTGTCGAACAGCCTGCTCCATCTGGGTCTGTACCTGTTTCATCTGGGAGCGCAAGGACTGCGCCTGCTGCTGCAAGACCAAGGTCCAGCTCAATACGGCGGCCAGAGTCCACCACAGACTTTGGCGCAGCACGCTGTTCCCGCCGCCACTGGCGGCCATCTCCGGCATCAACAAGGAGCAAGCGGGTACTGTCAGCATTTGACCTTGGCCCTGCCTGTCTTGCTCATGCCCCTCGGACCAGGCATAGACTCCACTGAGAGGGACTCCGGCCTGGCGCGCTTGCTCTCCCAAGGCCAGCAAGGGCTGGCGCTCCGTCCAGACTAATTGACTCATACCGGAAGGCCCCGGTGCCGAGCAGGCCACCCACACCTGTTCAATAGGGCTCAAACACAAAGGCTCGACCGCACTGCAGGCCACGGCCTGCCGCCGCGACGCACTGACCGAAGGAATACGCGCCTCAGTCACCGTTGCCATCCCGGCCGGTAAAACCAGCTCCAACGATCGGGCCAGGGCTTTGAACTCCTGAATCTCTGCCCGACCACGGCGCAATACCTTGGCACGCTTGTCGCGCAGCACAAAGTCCACCGGCTGATCCAGCCTAGGTGGGGAGTCCAAATAAATACGCAGCACTTTGCTCATCACTTCAACGAATCCAGACAATCCGGCTGCGGTCCGCAGCCCTGTTAATCAGGGCCTGGGTCGCTACCCGGCTATGGTCAAGTCGTAACTGACCACTTAATAAAAACCACTCACTGCGCACGGTCAGCGTTTGCCCCTCCAACGCCTCCTGACGTTGCAAGCGGGCTTGGACATCGGCCTGATCCCGGAACCACTGGCCCCGATCGCGCTGCGCCAACAGGCCACGCCACTCAACCAGACTGACGGAAGGCTGCACCGCAGCCAGCACCTGGGCACTGGCAGTATTCACATTCAAGGATTTGGCTTGCGGCAGGTAGCTGAGATAAGGCTCCAGTTGCTTGGCCTGTTGCACCGCATTGGGGAAAAAGTCCTGCAAATGAGAGGGCCAGGGCGCTTGTCCGGCCTGAGCCCGTTGTAGCCGCTGGGCCAACTCCAAAGCCAACGAGGGTTCCTGCTGCACGCTGCCCAACAACTGCTCCAATGCCTGCACGTAGCGGGCCTGGATCCGGCCATCGCTCAGCAATAAAGCCAGATTGAATTTGCCCTGCTCGTCCTGGATATAGCCAGAGAAGTAAGCCGCACGGGTCTTGTCGGGAGTCTCTATCTTCAACTCACTCAGAGCCTGGGCCCACAAGCCGCCTTTATGCGTCACAGCCGAACGCTGCGAGTCCAAACGCAAGACCAGCACGGCCCAATCCAGCGCACCACGCAGCAGCCAGTTGGCCTGCATGTAGTCACGCTCGCTGGCCAGTTGCGTTGCCAGTGCACTTTGACGCTGCACAATGCCCATAGTGGCAATGGACACTGCCATCACGACCACCAGCGCATTGATCACCGCCATGCCTTGTTGGGATACCCGTTTCATAGCAGCATCACCACTTTGCGGTATGGATGCTCCTGCCCTTCCAATTGCACGGTCAACTCTATGCCAGTCGCCGCTGCTCCAGCCTGCTCGGGCCACGGCCAGCTTTGCCAGCCACGTGCCGGAATCCAGATACGCAAATTCCAGGCAGTGACCTGCTCCAGCACAGCTTGCAAAGGCCCCAGCTCGGGCAAGGGATACACCGTTCCTGCCTGGGCAATGGCCCGCTGCAACACACCCTGCTGCAAACGCCATTGAATCTGCTGGGTTCCCGCGCCAGCGTCGCTACGACGTTCAATCATCAGGATGGCCGGGCCTTCACCCTGGGCTTGCCAGTGAATACTGGCGGGCAGTACTGCCATCGCCCCGGTCGGGTCCACGGGGCCTGGCACGGGGGGCAGATGCAGCTCCAGATCCCGTCCCATTTGAGCCAAGACATTGAACAAGGCCTGGGTCTGACGTGCCTGCTGACCAAGTTGCTCATCCGCATGCAAGACCGCATCCAGGCCTCGCCAGGACATCAGGCTGATCAAGGCCATGATGGTCAAGGCCACCAGCATTTCAACCAAAGTAAAGCCTTCCTGGCCAGTATCTGTCATGGCAAGGACGCCAAGGTCGCGTGCAGCTCGGCCAGCACGGGGCCTTGGGGCAAGGCAGCCTGTACCGTTACCTGACGAAAGAAGCGATTGGCCGTGGCTTGTACGGTCTGCTTGCACTGCAAATTCAAGGAACCTTGGCGGCAAGGCACCACGGTTTCACCCGGATCGGGAAACAGGCGGCGCAGACGCATCTCGGCCACCACACCATCAACGGCCAGCAGAGCCAGGCTGCGCTCATGCATGGCCTGGCTGCCAGAAGCACTCAAGCCCAGCGCACGCAATCCGGCGGTCAGGGCCACCGACACGATGGCCAGCGCAATCAACACCTCAATCAAACTCATGCCACGCTCTGTCATGACTGCACATCAAAACGGCCTGTCGGGTCGCTGCGAAGATGCAGTACCTCGTGGCCATCATCCAGCTCCAGCAGACGCGGCGCGGACAACCATTCATTCACAAAAACCCAGGGCCCGGCTGGCTCCAGGCGCACACGCACTGATTCCAGCGTCCAGGATCGCTGGGGAAACAATTGGGCAAAACGAGCCTGATCGCGCAGCCAGCCCACAGTGGGGCTGGAGCCATCGGTAGCGTCCGGAATCAGGCTGAAACGATAGCCTTGCTGATCCGCATTCCAGGCGACGCTGCGGCCACTTTCGCGCACATAGCTTTGCAACTGCGCCAGACGCAGGGCCAGTTGACGGGCTTCCCGCTGTATCCCCTGATCCCGGTCCAGTACCAGCACGCTTAAACCTGCGCTGCTGACAATACCCACGATCAACAAGACCACCAGGGTCTCGATCAAGGAAAAGCCCCGCTGTGCCACATCAGTCCCAATTGCCGATATCGGCATCACTACCCGCCCCGCCAGCCTGACCATCCGCCCCCAGCGAGAACACATCGATCTCGCCATGCACGCCGGGTTGCAGATACTGGTACGGATTGCCCCAAGGGTCGTTAGGCAGACGGTCCATATAAGGGCGCCAGTTGCGTGGCTCGGGAGGCTGAGCGGGGCGCTGGTGCAGCGCCGCCAAACCTTGAGCCGTACTGGGGTAACGGCCGTTATCCAGGCGATACAGCTTCAAGGCCTGTGTCAGCGCGGCAATATCCTGACGGGCCGCGACGGCACGTGCCTGATCGGGCCGGTCCATCAGGCTGGGGACAACCAAGGCCGCCATAATGCCCATGATGACCACCACCACCATGACCTCAATCAGAGAAAAACCTTGTTGAGCGCGGGACTGAACCGATCCGGCCAAACGACGCGCCGGACTGCGAGATAAAGTAGATCGAGACATGAAGGAAATAAGCCACCCAAAAAAACCCAAGCTCTTGTCATACGGGCTTCATGCAGCACACGCACACTAAGAGCCCTTAAGACAGCCATACGGGCTGTCTGCCAATGCACTATTCGATGCAGTCTAAATGGGTATTATTTCCGCCATATTTCCGTCACATCTTTGGCTGCGTTTGTGTCAGGCCGGTATTGCTCTGGCCTTGATCAACCTGCTGATCCATCTATTCCTACCCTCGGAAGGAACGATTGCGCCTGTGCTGGAGCAGGACCACCGCGAACAGATCAGCACGCAACAAATTGCGCAGTGGTTTGGAGGCAGCACCGCCATGCCCGAGCTGCGTTTGCACGGCATGATTGTGAGTGGTCAGGGTGGGGCCGCCTTACTTAGCATTAATCAACAGGCTGTGCGCGCCTACCGCCCTGGTCAGGAGCTGGCACCAGGCGTGCTGCTGGATTCGCTGCAGCGCGAGCATATTGTGATTACGGTCGATGCCGTGCCCCAACAAATCGCCACCGAGCGTAAGGGCCCCGCCGTCATTGCCGGTATTCAGCAAGGGGCTCAGCCCTGAAGTGAAGAGTTAGCAGTATGATTTAAAGCTGTCTTTCTTCTTCCCCCTGGTGGGTATGTCTGCTTTATTTCGTCACTGGTTTGACAGCCTGCGCCCCAAGTCGCTGGCCATTGCACGCCCTGAAATGCTGCGTGCCACGCTAGGCGCCACGCTTAGCGTACTGATTGTTTCCTCTCTGAGCCTGTACCTGTCGGATTTTGCCCACACGCACCACTGGCTGGTAGCCTCCCTGGCGGCCAGTGCCTTGCTGATTTTTCTGGTGCCAACCAGCCCGTTGGCCCAGCCCTGGAATGTGTTGCTGGGCAATCTGGTCGGTGCTTTGACAGGGATTAGTTGCGCCATTTTGCTACCTCACCCAATTGCCGCCATTACCATGGCCGTGTGTGTGGCCATGCCCATCATGCTGGCGCTGCGCTGTGTGCACCCGCCTAGCGTGGCAATGGCGGTTTTCCCCGCCCTGAACGGGATTCACAATTACGACTTTGCGCTGTTTCCGGTCCTGTTTGACTCTTGCGTGCTGATTTGCCTGGGCATGCTGTACAACCGCCTGACCGGGGTTACCTATCCCCCCGTCCCTAAGCCCACCACTCGTGCGACAAGCACACTGTCACGCTTTACGGACCAGGATTACGATGCTGCACTAAGCCACTACAACCAGACGCTGAACATCAGCCAGGATGATCTGGAAAAGTTGGTCAGCTACGTTCACCAGTCGGCCTTCCGACGCAATCTGGGCACACGACGCTGCGCGACCTTGATGAATGATGCCCCCCTGTCCTGCCAGGTCAGCACGCCCTTGCAACAAGCCTGGGACATGATGCGCGAGCGCAAGATCAAGGCCCTGCCAGTGCTGGATCAAGACAAACATGTGATTGGTATTTTGGCCTTGTCGGACTTCTTGCAGCGCGCCGGACTGGATCAACCTGATAATCTGCGCCAGCGACTCAAGCGCTTTTTAAGCCCCCGCCAGCAATCGGCTCCCACGGTGGCCGAAGTCATGACCTCGCCTGCCGTCACCGCCAATGCAAACTGGTCTGTGGCCGAGCTGATTCCCTTGTTCAGCCAGGGCCGCCATCGTCACATGCCGGTGGTCAATGAACACAAAGAACTGGTGGGCATGATTACCCAGTCAGATCTGATGCTGGAGCTATTCAGAATCCTGCAGCCTCCGCGAGACCAGCCGGACTGACTATAAAGCTGAGCTCCAATAAAAAACCCCACTGTTTGCCATCGCCAAACAGTGGGGACAGATCTGCATCAGTACCTTGAGAACTGACACAACACCTTTTTAGTCAGCCTGCAAGACACCTCGGCGCAACTGGTCGCGCTCAATGGACTCGAACAAGGCCTTGAAGTTACCTTCACCAAAGCCATCATCGCCCTTGCGCTGAATGAACTCAAAGAACACAGGCCCCATCAGCGTTTCAGAGAAAATCTGCAGCAAGAGACGACGGTGACCACCTTCTGATGTGCCATCGAGCAAAATGCCACGGTTTTGCAGTTCTGCAGTGGGTTCTCCGTGCTCAGGCAAGCGACCTTCCAGCATTTCATAATAGGTTTGTGGCGGCGCCGTCATAAAACGCATGCCCATGGCCTTGAGCTTGTCCCAGGAGGCAATCAGATCATCGGTCAGGAACGCTACGTGCTGGATGCCTTCACCATTGAACTGCATCAGGAATTCTTCGATCTGGCCCGAACCCTTGGCGGACTCCTCATTGAGAGGAATACGGATTTTACCGTCGGGGGCCGTCATGGCCTTGGAGGTCAAGCCAGTGTATTCACCCTTGATGTCGAAGTAGCGAATCTCACGGAAGTTGAACAGGTGCTCATAAAACTGAGCCCAGTAGGCCATGCGGCCGCGGTACACGTTATGGGTCAGGTGATCGATCTCTTTCAGGCCCGCACCCACAGGGTGGCGGTCCACGCCTTCCAGGTAGACGAAGTCGATATCGTAAATAGAGTTACCTTCGCCAAAACGGTCGATCAGGTACAGAGGCGCGCCACCAATCCCTTTGATCGCCGGCAAGCGCAGCTCCATCGGCCCGGTAGGAATATCAACAGGCTGGGCGCCCAGTTCCAGTGCACGCTCATAGGCTTTTTGCGCATCACGCACCCGGAACGCCATGCCGCAGGCCGAAGGGCCGTGCTCGGCGGCAAAGTAAGCAGCGTGGCTCTTGGGTTCTTCGTTCAGGATCAGGTTGATCTCGCCCTGACGGTACAAGGACACTTTCTTGGAACGGTGTACCGCCACTTTGGTGAAACCCATCATCGCAAACACAGGTTCCATCACACCAGGCTGGGGAGCGGCAAATTCGATGAACTCAAAGCCCATCAGGCCCATTGGATTTTCAAACAAGTCAGTCATAGCAGACTCCAACTGTAATCAGGTAATCAAGGAGGGCGTAAAAACGCCTTGAAACGTTGACTTAAGCCTGGCTGGGAGGGGCGCAGGATATCCCGCGCACACTGCGTGCCAAGTGATCACCAAACAACAATTGAAACCCCAGAACTCTCACAGGCTCTGCTCCAGTGGGCGGGAACCCGAAATGCGCTCCCATCGCCGACATTTATTATGCGGGGAGCAAGCCCCTTTTCGATATAGAGCATTACCCTAGAAGTCTAAACCACCTGCCTTAGCGCGCCAGCAGCACAGGGACAGATGACAGCAACATCGCTACCCCGGACAAAGTCAGTAGACTCAACACAATGGCGCGAAATGTGCTTTGACTGATCCCCACATACAGACGTGCGCCCGCCAATACGGGAATCAGCACCGCCAGCATGACCAACCCGATCGCGGGCAGCATGGACGAGACAATAGAACCGGAGGCGATATACGCCAGCAAGGTCACAGACAAGGTAGCCAGATTGAAGTTTTGAATAACGGCACGCTGCTTGTCTTTGGGCAGGCCCGTCATGGTGGTCCATAAAGTAGGAATCACCCCGGTCATCCCACCCAGACCGCCCATCACACCACCAATCAAACCCGCCAAAGCATTAGCCAAGCGACTGCACACCCGCACATGGCCCAGACGGCTAGACATCAGCATGACGGGGCACCAGATCACCATCAAGGTACCCAGAAACGCCTTGAACAGCGCTGCATCCAGAAAAGGCAGCAGATACGTTCCCAACGGCACGCCAAGCAGCCCACCGAATAAGAAAGGCAAGAGAATCTGCCAGTACGACGTGCGCCGCCGGGTAAAGGCGGCAATCATCTGCCCCGTCCAGGCACCACACACTGCCAGCACCGCCGCCAGTTGGGGCTCCAGAAACCAGGCCCAGCAGGACATGGCCACCATACCAAAGGCAAAACCTGACAGGCCCTGCACAAAACCGGCCACAATGGCGCCAAAGGCAACCGCCCAATAAACCGACTCCATATTCCCCTGCTGCTCCTGCATGTAGACAAGGTCACAGTATCCTTCTTGTGCGAAATGAGCGGGCAGAAAAAAGCCTCCAACTTGGAGGCTTCCCAAACTGTTACCGGCGTTGGCCAAAGTTGGCCAAATCATGCCTGGCTCAGATTGGTTCAGGCTGGGTCAGCAGCGCGCAGATCACGAGGTTGGATCAGCGATTCGGCACACAACACTTCATTGAGGGTCTCGGCATCCATCAGGCCACGCTTGAGAACCACATCACGAATATTAGTACCTGTCTGGAAGGCTTCGGCGGCAACCGAGGTAGCGGCTTTGTAACCGATAAACGGGTTCAAGGCAGTCACCAGGGAAATAGAACGTTCGATATTGCTTTCCAGGCATTCACGGTTGGCAGTGATACCCACCACGCAGAACTGAGTCAACGTGTCGCAAGCATTGCTCAACAAACTCATGCTGCGCAGCAGGGAGTGAATAATCACAGGCTCAAACGCGTTCAGCTGCAATTGACCGGCTTCAGCAGCCATGGTCACGGTCAAGTCGGCACCAATCACTTCAAAGGCGACCTGGTTGACCACTTCAGGGATCACAGGGTTGACCTTACCGGGCATGATGGACGAACCCGCTTGCACAGCAGGCAGACAAATTTCACCCATACCAGCACGAGGACCGCTAGAGAGCAAACGCAAGTCGTTGGACAGCTTGGACAACTTGACGGCAGCCCGCTTCAACACGCCCGACAGATGCAAGAAACCACCGCAATCCTGAGTTGCTTCGATCAGGTCGGCAGACACGCGCAGCTGAACACCGGACAGATCGGACAAAGCCGCTACAGCCAGCTCGGCGTATTCAGGATGTGCGGTAATACCAGTACCAATTGCCGTACCACCCAGATTCACATCACACATCAGTTTGCGCGATTCTTTCAGGCGCACGATGTCTTCGTTAATCATGGTGGCAAATGCGTTGAACTCCTGACCCAGGGTCATGGGCACAGCATCTTGCAACTGCGTGCGGCCAATCTTCATGTACGAGGAGAATTCCTCGGACTTTTTCAAAAAGGCATCACGCAAACGTTCCATGGCCGCAAACAGCGGATCCAGCGAACGGTAGGCCGCCAGGTGCAAAGCCGTTGGATAGACGTCGTTGGTGCTTTGGGCCATATTCACATCTTCATTGGGATGAAGATATTGGTACTCGCCACGCTTGTGCCCCATATGCTCCAAAGCCAGGTTACAAATAACCTCGTTGGCATTCATATTGGTCGAGGTACCTGCGCCGCCCTGAATCATGTCTACCACAAAATGCTCATGACACTTGCCTGTCTGTACGGCCTGGCATGCAGCCACAATGGCGTCATGCTTGTCCTGCTCCAACAAACCCAGTTTGAAATTGGCCTGAGCAGCAGCCTGCTTGACCAGTGCCAGAGCATTAATCAGTTCCGGGTAAGTTGAAATAGGCGTACCGGTAATGTGGAAATTCTCCTTGGCACGCAAGGTATGAACACCATAATAGACTTCATCGGGGACTTGGCGGTCTCCCAGCAAATCATGTTCGATACGGAACTGACTCATAATTCCTTCGTTTCCTTAATAACGATAGCAAGACATTTCTGATACGCCTCATACTCAATCCCGGAGTACAAACGGAACAAAGCCCTGCCATTTCTTGCGAACTGGGCAGGGGCTCGGGGACATGCTGGCAAATACCACTAATAAGCTTTGGATAATGCTTGTATCCAGTTGCGGAAAGCAAAGGCCCGTAAAAAACGGGCCTGTATTGCTATCCGCCAAGCGGGGTGAATGATCCAACCGCCTTTTTTGAAGGCATCGTCGAGCTTGGGAAGCGCTGTAAGCATTGTAAACGCCGAGCGCTCGCCTGCACGTCGTTTTGCGGTTTTTCTTGAGTTGCTGCGCCTGGTTTTTCTGCTTGGCGCTTGAGAACCGACTTAATTTGACGGTCTACCTCTGATATAGCTCACTCATCCTGCCCATAACAAAGATCTGGCGTTTTGAACACGAACGTTGCGTGCTTGCATCATTTTGATGCTGTTGCGCTATAAGACTCACAACACAAGATCAACAATCATCACCAAGATGCCGGTATTGAGAGTCCCAGAACCTTGTTATGTGAGAAAAAAAGAAGGCAAAAGAGTATACACAAACAGTGAGACCATTCAATAAACTCACTACTGACAATACTGAAAAAAACCAGCACTATTTTACTAAATGAAAATTCCTGATCAATAAAAGGTGTTTAAATCAATGAAAATGGAATTAAAAAATAAGATAAATTTCCACTTTAAAAGCAGCGGCTCAGTAATAAAAGAAAGCAAGCTCGGTTTTATTGGGCTTTGTGATTCTTTCTAAATAACTACTGCTCTTTGCCGCGCACTACTCAACGGCACAGCACTATGAAATTACTCGATCTGAAATATCAAACTATCCTGAGCGAATCCCAGCGCCAGGCTCACCCTAAAACCGAGGATATCGAACTGTGTTTACGCGTTCTATCGCTGGCGTCCAGTATTAATCGCGCCTCCAGCACCGTCTTGAACGAATTTGGCCTATCCGAAGGCCGTCTGGTTCTGCTTTTTTTGCTGAGCCGCCAACCTTCCGGCTTAAGTCCCGCCTTGCTGGCTGAACAAGCCGGTGTCACCCGCGCGACCATTACCGGCCTGCTAGACGGGCTGGAGCAGCAGCAATTGCTGGTGCGACAAAACAATGCCTCGGATCGCCGTGTACTCACTGTTAAACTGACCGAAGCTGGCAAAGAGTTAAGCGAGCACTTGCTGCCCTATTACATCGAGTGGCTCTCGGGTGTGTTTAGCCATGTGCCCCAAGACGTGCGTGAACGCTTGTCTAATTTGTTATCCCGGGCCATGCAAAGCGATAGCAAAGGGGAAATCAAAATTGAAAAACCTCTTTCGCACACCGTTCCCGGAACCATGCAGCGCAGTTATATGGTTTAAGGCGCAAGATCGTCTGCCCAAAGGTCAACCTTGTGGTCGACCCAACATGATCAAGGGTGGCACCGATACGGTTGCCACCCTTTGTTTTCGTCCCCGCAAGGCTGAGGTTTATGGATGCTGCTGTTATTGAAGCCATGAAAAAATGGCCCAATGTACCCGCTGTCAGCGGATATCTTTCTTTGGATCAGTCAGGCCATTGGCGTCATCATCCGGCTGGCGATGCCAACCAGCATCCCGAGCACGTGGGTGAACGCATTTCTCACCCAGGATTGCTGGCATTTTTCAATCGCAATTATCAGACGGATGAACAAGGCCGTTGGTTTATCCAAAATGGCCCCCAGCGTGTCTATGTTCGCCTGGACGCCGCTCCTCTCATTGTGTCCCTGGCCGAAGATCTGGCGCATTTGCAAGACCACACCGGACGCCTCGTAAAAGCCGTCCAGGCGTGGTTCGTCAGCGCTGAAGGTCGGCTGTATTTGCGTACCCCTACCGGCCCGGCCTTATTGGCCAGTCGCGATATTCCGGCGCTGCTGGAACAATTGCGAACAAAGCAACACGGCCTGGACAGCCTGGATCTGGAGCACCCTCATTACAGCGAGGGCTGGTCTTTACCCGCCTACCCCAGGCGCTGTTCCCTGACAGTCTGGTCATCCTGCGTGTCGCCCGCCGACGAATTGGCGTATATTGTTTTGCCTGAGCCCGATCCTATTTGAACCGCCATCACAGAATCTGCATGACCCAGCCACCCGCCTCTTTTTACTTCCCTGCTCCACGCACGCAAAACTTCTGCAGTCAATGCGGCAGCAAACTGACACGACTGGTGCCCCCGGACGATAACCGCATGCGTGATGTCTGCCAAAACTGCGGCGCGGTGCACTACCAGAATCCCCGTAATGTGGTCGGGATTGTGCCTGCCTGGAAAGACGATCAGATCTTGTTGTGCCGTCGTGCCATCGAACCACGCTACAACACCTGGACCTTGCCCGCCGGTTTTATGGAACTGGGTGAGACCCTGGGGCAAGGCGCCTTGCGTGAAATGGGTGAGGAAGCCGGTGCCCAAGTCGAACCCGGCCCGCTCTTTACCGTCATCAGCGTGCCCTACGCAGAACAAGTGCATATTTACTACTTGGCCAAAGTCACCAGCGACGTATTGGATCCCGGTCCGGAATCTCTGGAAGCCCGTTTCTTCCACCTGGACGACATTCCTTGGGACAATCTGGCGTTCCGCACGGTCAGCGCCACCTTGGAGCGCTACGTGGAGGATCACAAGGCTGGTCGCTTCCAGATTCACGAATTTGATATCGCCCCCCGCGACCACGACTGATCATGTCGCTTGTCTGGGTCACTCCCGATCAGGCCCTGCCCAGCCCTGAGCACGCCAGCCCGGAAGGGCTGGTGGCTGCCGGTCTGGATTTAAGTGTTCCACGTCTGCTAGAAGCCTACAGTCAGGGCATGTTTCCCTGGTACAGCCCTGGCGACCCGGTACTGTGGTGGTCGCCTGATCCGCGCATGGTGCTGGAAGTGGACAAATTCAAGATTTCCCGCTCCTTGGGCAAGAAGCTGCGCCAGATTGCACGCCAGCAAGATCAGAACGAGGCCCGCCTTCGTGTCACCTGCGATCTGGCTTTCGAGCAAGTCATCGGCCAATGCGCCGCGCAACGCAGCGCCACCGGTACCTGGATCAGCCCGGATATTCAGCAGGTCTATACCGACTTGCATCACAGCGGCTACGCCCACAGCATAGAAACCTGGATGGATAACAAGCTGGTCGGTGGTTTGTATGGCGTGAATCTGGGCCGCTTCTTTTTTGGCGAATCCATGTTTGCCTTACAAACCGATGCCAGCAAAATAGCCCTGGCCCATCTGGTGGATTTTCTGAAATTTGCCGGGATACCGTATATAGACTGCCAGCAAGAGACATCGCATCTGGCCAGTCTGGGCGCCAGCCCCATTCCCCGAGCGGATTTCATGGATGCCCTGGCCTGGGCCATGAACCAGCCCAGCCCGGTTTGGCCACACGGGGCTTTGCAACTAGGCCAGCCCCCAACTTGCTAGGCTGGCGCGAGCATCCCATAATGGCTCTATCACGCTTGGCAGAGTCGCATGAATTATCCCAAAGCACCCACCAGTCCCCAAACGCTGCAATTCTATTCCACGGCCAGCTACCGTTGCAGCTACCTGCCAGAACAACAGGCACGCTCTCTGGTTGCCGCTCCTGCGCACCTGATTAACGACGCGGTTTACTCCAAGCTAGTCCAACAAGGCTTCCGACGCAGCGGCACCTTTACCTATCGTCCCTATTGCGACCAATGCCGCGCTTGCCAGCCCTTGCGTTGCGACACTCTGCACTTTCAGCCTGACCGTGCCCAGCGCCGTGCCAAAAAACGTCATGGCCATCTGATCGTGCAAGATCTGCCCCTGCACTGGAACGCCGAGCACTACGAGCTGTATCGCCGCTACCAGGCCAGCCGCCATCCCGGTGCCGGCATGGACGAAGACGACCAGTCCCAGTACGCCCAGTTTCTGCTGGCCAGCCATGTCACCTCACGCCTGCTGGAGTTTCGCGAGCCCGACGGCACCTTGAAAATCGTGGCGGTCATTGATGTGCTGCAAGACGGACTCTCCGCTGTCTATACCTTTTTTGATCCCGACGACACCGGCAGTCTGGGCACCTACGCCGTACTCTGGCAACTGGATTATTGCCGTCAACAATCCCTGCCCTGGCTCTATTTAGGCTATTGGATCGAAGAAAGCCGTAAAATGACCTACAAAACCCGCTTTCGCCCCTACCAGCTCCTGATAAAAGGTCGTTGGGAATGGCTGGCTTAACGTCCTCTTTTATCGATCCCCATGTCTGCCCTATTCAGCCTTTATCCCTTGGCTCGCCGGGTGCTGTTCAGTCTGGATGCTGAACACGCCCACGAACTGACTCTGAAATCCCTGCATTGCGCCCACCAAACCCCTATTTTGGGCAGCTTGCTCAAAAGCCTGCCCAGCAAGCCTCTGGAACTGATGGGCATGAAGCTACGCAATCCCGTAGGGCTGGCCGCTGGTCTGGATAAGAATGGCGCACATATCGATGCCTTGGGCGCACTGGGCTTTGGTTTTGTTGAAGTCGGCACCGTTACTCCGAAAGCACAGCCCGGCAATCCCAAACCTCGCCTGTTCCGTCTGCCTGAAGCCAATAGCCTGATCAACCGCTTTGGCTTTAACAACGACGGCCTGGACACCTTTATCGAGAATGTGCGTAAAAGCCAGTTTCGTTCACAAGGTGGCATTCTGGGTCTGAACATTGGCAAGAACGCGAGCACGCCTATTGAGCAGGCCGATCAGGACTATCTGACCTGCCTGCGTGCGGTCTACCCTCACGCCGATTACGTCACTGTGAATATCTCTTCGCCTAATACGCAAAACCTACGTGCACTGCAAGCTCAAGACGAGCTGGCTCGCCTGCTGGGCTCCTTGCAGACGCTGCGTACCGAATTAGCAGAAGAACACCAACGCTACGTGCCTATCGTAGTGAAAATCGCACCCGATCTGGATCAATCGCAAATTGATGCCATCGCTGACACCGTTCCCTCGCAAGGACTGGACGGCATTATTGCCACCAACACCACCTTGTCACGTGAGGCCGTTCAAGGTTTGCAGCATGGTCAAGAGCAAGGCGGTTTGTCCGGCCCACCGGTGCACGAGCTGTCCTTGAACGTCATTCGTCGTCTGCGCGAGCAATTGGGACCGGACTTCCCGATTATTGGTGTGGGCGGTATTGAATCCGGCCGTCAGGCTCAGGAAAAAATCCAGGCAGGTGCCCAGGCGGTGCAGCTATATACCGGCTTGATTTACAAAGGCCCCGCACTGATTTCCGAGTGCATTCGCGCTCTGTAAAACGCCTATTGCCCGCTTGATGCGGGCAACCGTATCCAGAAACAAATTGGCAACTTGCACTGCACGAAGCAAAAAAGCCAGCTCATCGAGCTGGCTTTTCCTTTAACACCTGATCAAATCAGGCAAGCAACGATTTACTTCTTGCTGGTAGCAGCAGTTGCAGCAGCGGCAGCCGCTTCAACCGTTTTGTTGCTGGCTTCAGTCACTTGAGCAGCCGCTTTCAAGCTGGCGTTGGTAGCAGCCTGGATGTTGCTTTCAGCAGCATCAGCAGCTTGGCGAGCCGCCTTAACAACGGTCTCAGCAGCATTGGAAGCCGTGGCGAAGGAGGACTTCAACAAAGCAACAGCGCTTTCGGTGCCGGTAGGGGCATTTTTGGCCAGTTGGTCAATCGCGTCAGCAGCGTGCTGTTGACCTTGAGCCAGTTGAGCCTCAGCGATACGCGACAGATTCAGTTGCAGGTCGGAGAAAATGTCGTACACGCTTTTGCCGTATTCCAGAGCCTGAGCAGCATTAGGCTTGGCCACGTTTTGCGACAGGGCCACAACGTCTTGCACGTCTTTGGCATTGATGACTTGCTGGGATTGGCCAGCCGCTTGTTCCAGCGAACTGCGCAGCAGATTCAGGTTCAGACCAACCAGCTTTTCAAAGCCTTGCAGCAATTGACCTTGGGCAGCGAACAGGTTGTTCAAAGTAGCTTGTTGGGATTCCAGTACGTTTTGTGGAATAGCACTCATGATGTTTTCCTTGGAGATACGTGGCCTGGGTCAAGCCAACGTGAAATTAATGTCAGTGTTACTAGACAAGGGTCTGTAGAAGGCCCAGCCCACTCGCAACTACGCAAGGCAAACCTTCTATGTTGCACTGCAACAATTCAACTTTAAGCGCTATTCAAACCAAAGTCAACGAAATTTGTTGCGCTGCAACAAAACCGTCATTTATTTGTCATCCATGACTTAAAAACAGCGATAAAACAAAGACCTAGCGCTGTTTGTCGTACCCCAGCGTTTCAGAGATCCTGGCGGCCGTGCTCAAGAGAACAGGAATCCAGTCGTCGTGCAAACGCTCAGCAGGCGCAGACAGAGACAAGCCCGCCAAAAGCTTGCCGGTATCATCGTACACACCCGCCGCAATACAGCGCACGCCCATTTCTAGCTCCTCGTTATCGCGGGCATAACCCAAGCGACGAACTTGCGCCAACTCACGTTCCAGCAACTCCAGTTGAGTGATGCTGTTGCGGGTCGCACCAGCCAGACCGGTCCGCATGACGTAAGCCCGAACCTGACGCGGCTCCCAGGAGGCCAAAAACAGCTTGCCGGTAGAGGTCAAATGCAAAGGCGCATGGCCACCAATGGCCCGCACCACCTGCATGCCGGAGCTCTCACTCCAGGAACGTTCTACATAGACAATTTCATCGCCCTGCTGCAGGGACAGATTGACCGTTTGTCCGGTGTACTTGTGCAACTCGCGCATGGGAGCTAAGGAAGCCGCACGGACATTGAGGCGGCCTTTCACCAAGGAGCCCAACTCCAGCAAACGCATGCCCAGGCGATACAAACCACTATCCACACGCTCAACGTACCGTCCCACCACCAGATCATTCAGGATGCGGTGAGTCGTAGACGTGTGCAGGCCAGTTGCCGCCGCCAGGTTCTTCAATGCCACTGGCTCGGATTGCTTGGCCAGTTCGTCCAATAGGATCATGGCGCGTTCCAGCACCTGGATCGACATCTGCCCACCATTGCTTGGCGATGCGTTAGAAGGCGTAAAGGAATTTGTTGTCATTATTAGGAGAATTATGATGCAACGCAACAAATTCCATAATATGAAATGGCCGCGCGCTTGGCAAGCGCTATTTTAGCGCAGGGCTCAAGCTTCCCCCCAAATCCAGCACCTGTTTGCGCAAATAGTCCAACGCTTCTGCTGCCGGTTCCGGGTCGCCTTTTACGCCCAGATCAATATGAGGCCGCCCATCTGTCCCCTCCACACTAGGCAAACTAAATGCTTTTACCCCAGGCCAAGTCAGCTCTACATGTTCCATCGCCGGTGTAATGCGTGACTCAGGCAAATTAAAGGCCAGGAAAGAATGCTCTACCCGATGAGCCTGATGATGCAATTGTCGATAGCGAGTATCCAGCGTCCACTCCATCATGGGCCAGGCCATCACGGGAAAGCCCGGCATAAAGGTATGGTTGTGAATGAAAAAACCGGGGATTTTGTTGTATGTATTGGGCACAATTTCTGCCCCCTCGGGGAACATGCCCATCTGCAAGCGCTGCTGGTTCTCGGGCAAGGACATATCAGCACTACCCACGCCATTACGTTCGTTTTCAGCGCAACGCTCGGTAATCAAGGCCGCTGCCTCGGGGTGCAGCGTCAGGTCTACACCCAAGGCTTTGGCCGTCGCCTGACGGGTTTGGTCATCCGGTGTCGCGCCAATGCCGCCACAGCAAAACACAATATCCGGTGTCGCAAAACTGCGCTCCAACGTAGCGGCAATCGTATCCAGATCATCAGGGATGATCTGCGCGCCTCCCAACTGCAAGCCCCTGGCCCCCAGCAACTCAATCAATTTTAAAAAATGTTTATCGTAACGACGTCCCGACAGGATTTCGTCGCCAATGATAATCAAACGAATAATGGCTTGATCCTTAGTTGTCATGGTCTATGAGTGAAGTAGAAGCCGCAGCTGCCTCTTGCTGACGCAGGCGACGAAGGTTTTCCAAAGAGAAATGAGCAAATACCAGGGCCGAGAACACGGGCAAGACCAGCCAAGCGGGCGGAATCAGATTCAACAAGGCAAATACCAGGCCGATCAGCCAGTACTGACTATTCAGACGGGACCACAAATATTTACGCTCTGGCACATTGGCATGCTCTACCAAGGAGTCCACCCGTAACATGCGCGTCAGGGCAAAGACCCACCACAGCACGGGAAGAATCAGCGCAAAAGGAGGAAAAATCCATAAGGGCAAGGTGACTAGCCAACCCACCAAAAACAAGGTGCCCACCCAAACAGCATTCCAGACGCTATAAGCCGTCGCATTATGACCTTGCTTGATCACATCGGGATAGTCCTTCTGCTGCAAGTGCCCCAAAACCAAAGGCATGACCAGAACGGCTGCAATAATCAGGCCCAGCACCCCTGCCAGCGGCAATAAAATGCCCAAGGCCAGCAAGGGGGCCAAATACACTTTCAGCGAGAACAGGCCCAGGCCCACCAGCCATTGATCCACAGACTCAAAGGTATTCCAGCCGCCCAACACCTCCAGCAACCAGTTCTGCAGAGGCGTCCAAAGCAGCCAACTCAACAGAATCAGGCCCACAAACATGATCAGAAAAGGCATGACCAAAGCCACCAGCATGCGTGGCTGAAATTGCGACACCAATGAACGCTTGAAGGCGGTTGAAATACTGGCCCATCCACCAGCCGGGCCCGATCGAGATGGGGCAGATGAAAAAAGGGACATACAGCTCCTGCGAAGCAAAATCGATTACCCGAGTATCATAGACACAGTCGCTTCTTTTTGTCTGTATGAAATTATGGCCTTGTTCAACGCCCAACACGATCTGCCCGCTCTGGCTGCCCATTTGCAAGCTACGCCCAACGCTTTGCTGATTGCCTGTTTCTGTGCCCAATGGTGCAAAACCTGTCAGCAATATCAGCCCGCTTTTGAGGCTTTAGCCACACAATTTCCCCAAGCCTGCCTGATCTGGATTGATATTGAAGAGCAGCCTGAACTGCTGGGCGAGGAAGATATCGAAGACTTCCCCACCTTGCTGATCCAAAACGAAAATGGGACCGTTTTTTACGGTCCCATGCTGCCTCATATCGAACATCTGACACGTCTGGTGCACAGCATCTCAGAACGCAGCCCGGTGCTTAATACCGGGCCTGGAGATTTGCGCGCCTTAGTAGCGGCCGCCGCCTAAAAGGACACCCACCGAACGCTTGCGCGTTGTGTTGGAAGAAGACGTTACCGCTGGCTTAGGCGCCGCAGCGGTCGATGGCTCGTAAGGCTTTAAGAAAAAATCATCCACCGGTGGCGTGTTTGACTGATACGAACGACGCTCATGGCGCTTGGGGCCGGAACGGGGCGACGAAGCCGTTGACGGCAGATCCAGCTTCAGACGTGGCACAACGGTGCCAATCAATTTTTCAATGTCCTGCAACAGATGCTCTTCATCGGGGGCCATCAAGGCAATCGCCTCCCCCGAGGCACCAGCACGCCCGGTACGACCAATACGATGGACGTAGTCCTCGGCGTTATACGGCAGGTCCACATTGATCACACAAGGCATCCCGGCCACATCCAGACCACGAGCGGCCACGTCGGTTGCCACCAATACATCCACGGTGCCGCTCTTGAAGGCGTCCAGCACTTTCATGCGTTCCAGCTGGCTTTTGTTGCCATGAATGGATTCCGCCTTGATGCCTTCACGTTCCAGATAGCGTGCCAGTTGACCAGCACCAATCTTGGTATTGGAAAAAACGATGGTTTGCGTCAACTTCTTGGTCTTGATCAGATGCGCCACGGCACGACGCTTCTCGTCTGCTGACATGGGGTATACCACCTGGGTCACATTCGAGGCAGTCGCGTTGCGGGCGGCCACTTCAATCTCGACCGGATCATTCAGGAAGTTACGGGCCAGCTTACGAATTTCCTTGCTGAACGTCGCCGAGAACAACAAGCCCTGACGGCTTTTCGGCAGCATGGAAACAATACGGTCCAGATCGGGCAAAAAGCCCATGTCCAGCATGCGGTCTGCTTCGTCCAGCACCAGCATGCTGACCTGGCTTAAATTGATGGTGCGCTGATCAATATGATCGAGCAGACGGCCCGGGGTCGCGATGACAATCTCCACGCCGCGTCGCAGGGCTTCTTTTTGTGGTCCGATATCCACGCCACCAAATACCACCGTCGAGCGCAGCGGGACCGATTTGCTATAGAGCGCAATGCTCTCAGCCACCTGGTCGGCCAACTCGCGTGTTGGCGTCAGCACTAACGCCCGCACCGGGTGACGAGCGGGAGAAGCGCTGGTCGTGGCGTGTGCCATCAGACGATTCAGGATAGGCAAAGAAAAGGCTGCCGTCTTACCTGTACCAGTCTGGGCTGCCCCCATGACATCACGGCCAGCCAGCACCACGGGAATGGCCTCGGCCTGAATAGGCGTAGGCTTGGAATATCCCGCCTCGGTGACGGCATTTAATATTCCAGGGTGCAGACCGAAATCAGCAAACGTAAGGTCATTGGGAGTCGAAGGAGTTTTATCTGTCATGTACGCAAAAAGTCGGCTTGCCATCAGTGGCAAGCATTTGTAACAATCCTATTTTAACTGATGCCTGCCAGCATCAACAGCGGCCACAGGCATTAAGTACTCGCGTCAGGATTTCAGGGCATCACGGCACGTATCAGCCAGAACGACACCATCCCGGCCACGATTACCCATACAGCGTTACGGGTACGAATAAACACCAGCACAGCCACTAGGCTGGCCAAGGCTTTAATATCCAGTCGAGGGGTGTCGCCGTAAGCCCAAGGCAAAAGTTCCGGGATAATGATTGCTGCCAGAGCAGCCACCGGAGCAAAGCGCAAGGCGCGCCGCATACGTTCGGTCAGGGGCAGCAAATCACCAAACATGAAATAGCCTGAACGGGTGAGCAAGCTGCACAACACCAACAGGGCAATTGCACCCAAAACGTACCAATCATACTGCCAATCGCTCATCACCGTGCATCCCTATGCCGTTGCAGTTGTTCTGCCGCCACGCCAGCCAACACTCCGCCAAGCACGGCTGCCACCAGTCCCAAACGCAGGGGAAGCGCCTGTCCAACCCACGCAATCACACTGGCCGTAATCAGACAGGCCCACATCGCACGGTTGTTGACCAGGGGAATCAACAGTGCCAGCAAAGCCAGAATGGCCGCAAACTCCAGCGACCAGGAAGGCGGTACATACGCACTGAGCACAATGCCCGACAAGGAAGCAATCTGCCAGCTCAGCCAACCGGGCAGGATGATACCCAGGTAATACCAAAGATGCTCGCGCGAGCCGCGCTCTTTGGAGTCGCCATACTTGGACATAAACAGAACAAACACCATGTCACTGGTGATGTAACCCAGGCCCAGACGCTTTTTCCAACTCAAATGGCGGAAAAAAGGCTGCAAGGCCGCTCCAAAAATAATGAAACGGATATTGACGATAAAACCGGCGGTGAAAATCAGCCACAAGGGGGCGTGAGATTCGATCAGCGGCAAGGCTGTCAGTTGGGCCGATCCTGCATACACAAACAAGGTCATCAAGGTGGCTTCCAAGCCACTCAGACCAGACTTGACCATCGCCACACCCGTCACAAAACCCCAGACCACAGTGGCTATCAAAGCGGGAATAAAGTCGATAAAACCGGCGCGCATATGCACACGGTCCTGTGCGCTAGGCAACAAGGCCGATAATCTTGTGAAGGCTGACACGCCGTCTCCTGAGATGTGCTGCCCGCAAGCGGTAATCTGTGGAGGCAGCTTTACTTGTGATTTTTCTTATTCTAGAAGCAAAAGACGGCCCCGAACATCTTGCTCTATTAATATGGTCAAGAAAAAACAGGCCGGGTCTTGCTACAATCGCTAGTCTACGCACGTAACGCTCAGCATCGCCGTTACGTGTACGGTATTGTTACCCTCTCATTGTTATCAGGAACCTTATGAGCGCCGCTATCGAACCTAAAAAAGCAGATCACGAACTGATCATGGTCGGAGCCGACGATCTGCCCGTACACTGCCCTCGTCCTGGCAGCACGCTATGGAATATGCACCCTCGCGTATTCATCGATATCAGCAAAACTGGCGAAGCCGCTTGTCCTTACTGTGGTGCCCGCTACCGCCTGAAAGAAGGCGAGAAGGTTCACGGTCATTAATTTTTGAAGCTGGCTTCGTTGGATCCCACTGCTCCCCCCTCTGGCAATGCGATAGCGCCGGGCCCTGTGCCCGGAGCAGACGCGCACCCTTGGCGTCATGCCGAAGTGACTGCTCGTCTGGATTCCAGCGCCTGCCCTCTGCCCGCCTGGCTGCCTGGCGGACACCTTCAAACGATTCACGGGGCATTTTTTGCCCGCCATCACCATATTGCCTTTGTCCGCCAAAGACTTGATACGCCCGATGGCGATTTTCTGGATCTGGACTGGACCGGGCCGGGCCTGTTTGCAGACAAGCTGGCCAACGGCGCCACCGCCCAGCCCGACGCCCATCTATCCCGTACCGCTGCCCGCCGCTGGATGCAGCCCCAGGATTGGGACAGCCTGCCCAGCACCACTGACACCCATGCTCTGATCCTGTTTCACGGCCTGGAAGGCAGCAGCCGCAGCCATTACATCCAGGCCATTGCGCAGTACTTTCGCGCACGCGGCTGGATTGTAGTTGTCGCCCATTTCCGGGGTTGCTCAGGCTTTCCAAATCGTATGGCACGCGCCTATTACTCGGGCGACTCGGAAGAAATCAGCTTTATCTTAAATACCGTTCGTGGCCATCTGCCCAATGTGCGCTGGCATGCGGCCGGCACCTCGCTGGGCGGCAATGCCGTGCTCAAGTACTTGGGTGAAGCGGGTGATGAGGTCTCCTGGCTGCAGGCATGTGCCTCCATTTCGGTGCCACTGGATCTGGTCGCTTGTGGCCGCTACCTGTCCGAATCCCGAATGGGTCGCTGGTTCTACTCGCCCTACTTTTTGAAAAGCATGCGCCGCAAGTTGCAGGACAAAGCCCATCGCTTTCCAGGAATGGTCGATACTGCCCGCCTAAACCAGGCCCGCACCATACGCGACTTCGACGATATTTACACTGCGCCCATGCACGGTTTCAGCCATGCGCTGGACTACTGGACGCGCGCGTCCAGCAAACCTTTGCTACGCAATATCAAAATCCCCACGTTGGTTTTGAATGCCCGCAACGATCCTTTCGTGCCGCACACCAGTTTGCCAACAATTCAGGACTGCTCGGATTCTATTTTGCTGCACCAGCCAGCCGAGGGTGGGCATGTCGGGTTCATTACAGGTAGTATTCCCGGCAATATGGGGTGGTTACCCGCAAGACTGGCCCGCTTTTTTGAAACCAATAGCTAAAACGGCTTAAAGCGGGCCTGCGGGCTCATCAGGAGCGGAAACGCTCCAGCAAGACACGCTCACTTTCAACACGCTCGCGCAATTGGCGAATCTGCGTATCCAGCTCAGATTGCTGATAGAAATCCTGGGTCAAATTGCGCGCCTGCTGTAGTTGCTCCACCGCGGTAGGCAATGCCCCGACCAATTCATAGTATTGAGCCATGGCACGACGAGCCTTAACCCCATCGCCCAAACGGTCATAGGTTTTGGCCAGCAACTGATGCAATTGCGGTTCATCAGGCCATTGTTTGATGCGATCCGTCAAGAAAGCCTGCGCCTGATCATTCTGTCCCAATTGCTGCAAGACCTGCACATAAGCCAGAGCCACCCCTTGGCTCTTGGGCCACCGCTGCCAGGCTTGTTTAGCTAAACTCAAAGCCCCTTGCACATCACGATCGGCAATCGCAATGCGGATCCCCAAGGTATCCAGTTCAGGAGCCTGGAACTGGCCCTGCCCCCGAGCTTCGGTCAAATGCACACGAGCCTGCTCATAATCCTGACGGCCTTGCGCAATATAAGCCAGACCGTACTGCGCCGCAGAGCGCTCCAGATCACTTTGTGACTGGTTCGTGCTTTGCAGCGCCTGCTCCAGAACGCGCAAGGACTGCCCGCCCCCGGCCTGCATCACCATCAACTTCGCACGGATATACCAAAACGAAGGAGTGTCCTGATAACTGCTGGCCGGCAAACCGCGCACCCGGTTACTGATGTCCGATTCACGCTGCTGAGACATGGGGTGAGTGCTGGCGTACTCATTGGCTGTCGCACGTTCATTCAAGCGCGAAGCCGCCGCCAGACGCTGAAACATCTGCACCATGCCTTGAGGCTCGTAACCGGCCTTGAGCAGCATCTCGAAACCAACCCGGTCAGCCTCTTGCTCGGCCTGCCGTGAAAATCCCAACTGACGATCCACGGCTGCCGCTTGTCCGAAGGCAGCCGCCCCCATCGCCAGATCACCGCTGCCCGCCAAGGCACCCAGCAAGGCACCGGCCAGAGCAGCAATCAACAAGTGGTTGCTTTGGGCACTTTGCGTAATACCGCGAGCCACGTGACGTTGCGCCACGTGGGCAATTTCGTGAGCCAGCACCGAAGCCAGCTCGGACTCAGACTGTGAAGCCGTAAACAGACCGCTATGAATACCAATATAGCCACCAGGCAAAGCGAACGCGTTGATACTGCTATCGCGCAGGACAAACACCGTCACAGGCTGCGCCATGGCCGGGCCATACTGAGCCAGCCTGCGGCCCATATCCGTCAGATACTGATTGATATCCGGGTCCGACACATATTCGGGCGAGCGCCTGCCCTGCTCCATAATGGCATTGCCCAAAGTCCGCTCCAAAGCCGGAGACAGCTCGGCACCCGAAGCGGCTCCCATTGAAGGAATGCCCACAGGCTGCGCCTGTGCAGGTATCACTGAACTGAACGTCAGCGACAGTGCCAGACATAGAGAAAGTGCGGAACGGGCGGGTTTAAACTGCATGGATACTCCCGACAAAATCAATTGGCCCTGACCATCATAGCGTTTGTCTGCCTGCGAGATTCTGGCAAACGGTGACGCGCTGACAGGCGCATCAAGGTACCCAAGGCATACAAAAGGCCAAACACTTCTACCAGACCGGCCAGCACCCACATGATCAGGCCTCCCATGACCTGATCATCCAGTGCATCCATGCCCGCAATGGCACGACCACATAAATCAAAAATTGGATAGAGATCGTATTCGGTAAAGGTGATGATGGCACCCACAATCATTTGCGGCACCATCGTAATAACCGGCGAAAGTATACGCCCACCCACCGACAGCCGGGCCGGTGGCGAAGGCCGGCGATCCAGGATCAGGTTCCAATACATGATCCCGCTGATCACCACAGACCAGTTCATCAAACGGTACAAACGCCAGTCCAGCATGGAATAGAACTGCACCGTAGGCAGCATCCAGATCAGGACCAGGAAAACAAACAGGAAAGCGACCAGTATCGGGTTGGTCAGGACAGCCTGGACACGCCGGCCACTGGGTCGACGCAACCAGTGCGCCAGAGCCCGTCGCCAGCTTGAAGGCAGGCCAGCGCGCAAGGTTTGACCAGGATAGGCACCCATCAGAAACAAGGGCCCCAGATGATGCAAGATCAGATGCTGGGCCCGATGAATGAAGAACATGCGCTCGGCGTAATAGTCCAGGCGCGTGTGCAAAGAAAGGTAGAGGAGAATCAGGCCAATCCAGAAAAAGGACTGGCGCAAAAGATTGGGGCGGTGTACTTGCCGCCCCCGGACGTACAAAGTGATGACCAGCAAGAAGGTCAAAAGCAGAACAGGAGAAAACTCCCAAGGTGTCAGCCAGTCGAGCAAGGACATAGCAGCGCCATCCGCAAATCCAGTTGCGGTTTAGTTTATAGCAATACGCTCCCGGCCTGCCCACTTCACATTCAACACACCGGGATAATCCCGAATCAACCGGGCACGCTGCATCAGCTCTGCTCGCAGTTCAGGCGGGCAGGTCAAGGTCACGCACGCGGTATCGTGCGTATCGGAATGGTCCACCTGCACATTGGCCACGCGGATACCCGCCGTGTTCAGGTCCGAGTAAATACGACGCCGGATCTGGGCCAGATCGCCACGAGGGCAGACAACCGTCAAACGGGAGACGGACAAAGGGGCACGAGCACGCAGGGCAGAGGCCTGGATGCCGGCACGGCGCAAAAAGAGATCAAAAATACGCATACATTCCCCCTATTGCACATTAACGTTGCAACACATCAGGATTCAGAAAGCGCAAGGCTTTCAGAGAATGAAATGGCGGGGAAGTTAAGGCAGCAAGAACAACTGCCTGAGATACCACGCCCTGAAATTTCCAGGACGCGGCAAGCTGTGAAGGAATCAGCGGGCCTGAAAGCGCCTGGACATAGATAGGTCGAACATAGATCGACTAGCACTGTCGCCGGGGTCGGGATTCACCACACAGCTCCTATAAAACTAAAGAACCCGTAGTGTAACGTGCGCAGCCCCCTTCCACAAGGCAGCCCCCTAGAAAAACCTTTACTTTACAAGGCACTTGATGTGTTTAATACACAGACAAATCCAGCCAGCCCATATAGCGATAAAAGGCCATGATGATGTGCACCAGCCAGAACAGGCTGATATTGGCAAAGGCAACTGCAGCCACCACCGCCGTCAGGACACTGGGCCAGCCATGCTGGTTATGTTGATCGCTTTGCCGGTTGTAGAGCGCGTCAAATTTTTCGGGGCTACGCAGAGCCAGAATGACGGCCTCGATAATCCCGGCACTGACTGGCAAGATCAACAAATTGGGAAATAGCGAATCCAGCCCCTGCTCAAACACCAGCGTTCCCAGAACGGCCAAACTGGTAAACGCCAACGGGACATACCAAAAACGCCGGCCCAAATAACGGTGCTGTGCGCCCACCACGCCTAATAAAAGAGACAGCCACGCGGCGGTGACTTTATGGCGAAAAGGTTTGGTCTGTACAAATGACAAAGTCTGCTGAGACATGCAAGGCATCCAATCCGGGCTTGTGCTGCCAGCCATTGAGCACAGCTGTCAATTGCTTAACGCCAATTTGACAGCCACCTTCCCGTACAATACCTGAATTACTTCCTTGCCGTCATGAGGTCCCCCATGAATGCCACCGACTACGACATCGCCATTTGTGGCGCCGGTCCCGTAGGCGCATCTTTGGCGCTAATGCTGGCTGCCCAGCACCCAAGCCCGTCACGCATCGCCGTCCTGGGGAAAAACTTCAATCTGGCCAGCACCGAACATGCTCAAGGCGATCCGCGCACCCTGGCCCTGAATCACGGCAGCCGTCGCTTGATTCTGAATCAGCTCAAAGCCTGGCCCGAGCGCGCCGCCCTGATGCGCACCGTGCATGTATCCCAAAAGGGGCGTCTGGGCCGTTGCCTGATTCAGGCCGATGAACTGGGCGTCCCCGATCTGGGCGCGGTGGTGCATTACGATGATTTGCTCTGGGCCTTGCATGCCCGGTTGCGCGACAGCGGCGTCACCCTGCTGCCTGCCCAGCAAGCCCGTACCCATTCCGCCCCCAAACAAATTCTGGTCGACCACGATGCCGGTCAGGCCACGGCCTTGATTGCCGTGCAGTGTGACGGCGTCCGTCCCAGCGGCGTACGACGCGATTACGGCCAACACGCCCTGTTGACGACAGTACGCGCCAGCCAGCCTCAAACCGGCTGGGCATACGAGCGCTTTACCGAACATGGCCCCTTTGCAGCCCTGCCCCACCCTGACGCTCCGGACCTATACGCGATCGTCTGGTGCAATAGCCCGGAGCGCAGCCAATCCTTGGCCGAACTGCCTGTCGACGCGTTTCAGACCGCCATGCTGCAGGCCTTTGGGGAGCGCCTGGGGCATCTGGAGCTGGTCTCCAAGCGCCACATCTTTCCGCTCGCCTTCCATGCTGGCCCCAGCCGCTTGTCCGAGCGCCTGCTGGCTGTAGGCAATGCCGCCCAGACCTTGCACCCGGTTGCCGGTCAGGGTCTGAACCTGGGCCTGCGCGATGTCGCACAATTGTCACAGTGTCTGGCCGCCTGGCAAGCCGATTGCAGCCAGAACCCCGATCCCTTTTTGGCACGCTATGCCCGTCTGCGTCGTCCGGATCGCTGGTTAACTGCTGCCATCACCGACACTTTGCCACGTCTGTTTGCCACCAAAAACCCCTTGATCCAGCACGCTTGTGGTCTAGGACTGTTGGCGATGGACACCCTGCCTTTCGCTCGTCAGCCCTTTGCCCGACAACTGCTGCAAGGGATGCGCGCCTAGGCCCACCAGCAACAGGGGCCCTAATACGGGGCCTGTCCTTTTCTTCTTGTAAGTCCTTGCCCACGAAGCCGTGTCGCAGGGTTAAAATCTTCCCCATGCGTATCGGCCCCTGGACCCTTCCCAACCCTATTTTCATTGCCCCCATGGCGGGAGTCACAGACAGACCTTATCGTCGTCTGTGCAAGACACTGGGCGCCGGTTATGCCGTCTCGGAAATGGCCGCCAGCAACAAGCGCTTGTGGGATAGCGTGAAAACAGCACGACGCCTCAATCACGAAGGAGAGGCTGACCCGATCGCTGTACAGATTGCCGGCTCCGACCCTGAAATGATGGCCGAAGCCGCCGTATTCAACATCAGCAAAGGCGCTCGTATCATTGATATCAATATGGGATGCCCGGCCAAAAAAGTCTGTAACGTCGCCTCGGGTTCAGCCCTGTTACGTGACGAGCCACGCATCATTGAAATCCTTGAACACGTTGTCAAGGCATGTACTCCCTACCAGGTTCCGGTTACACTCAAGACCCGCACTGGCTGGGATGCGCAATCGCGCAATGCTGTTCGTATTGCCCGCTTGGCCGAAGATATCGGCATCGCCGCGTTGACCCTGCATGGCCGCACACGCTGCGACTTCTACCAGGGCCACGCCGAATACGACACCATACGCGAAGTCAAGAACAGCCTCTCTATTCCGGTCATCGCCAATGGGGATATCGATAGTCCCGAAAAGGCAAAATTCGTACTAGAGTACACCGGAGCGGATGCCGTCATGATTGGTCGAGCCGCGCAAGGGCGGCCCTGGATTTTCAGGGAAATCCTGCATTACCTCGAACATGGCGAACATCGTGCAGCCCCCACCTTTGGCGAGCTGCGCGATTGCATGATCGAACACCTGCAAGACCACTACGTTTTCTACGGGCAGCACACTGGAGTACGTACTGCCCGCAAGCATATAGGCTGGTATCTGTCGGATATGCCGGACTCCCGACACTGGCTGGATCAGATTAATCGTATCGAAAACTGTGCAGATCAATTAGAAGCCATTACTCACTGGTTTCAAGAATGCGACCTGGACCAGCCCTACCTGCAATAAAAGACAGCTGTGTGGCTCTTTTGTATTTAAGTACTTCGTATACCTTCAGAAAAAAATGTCAACGACCAACCCACTAGAACAGTCCGTACGTGAACGCCTCGAACGCTACTTCGCCGATCTGGGCGAATCCGAGCCACGCGATCTGTTGTCGATGGTCATCTCCTGCGTGGAACGGCCTGTCCTGCAAGTTGCCCTGGAGAAATCCGCGGGCAACCAATCCAAGGCCGCAGAAATGCTGGGTATCACGCGCAGTACCTTGCGCAAGAAACTCAGCGCCCACAATCTGCAACCCTGATTCCTAACTCTCACGTCTCACCTTCCATGAAAATCCAGACAGCTCTTCTCTCTGTCTCCGACAAAACCGGTATTGTCGAATTTGCCCAAGCACTCGCCCAACGCGGAGTGCGGCTTCTCTCCACTGGCGGCACGGCCAAGCTGCTGGCCCAGGCCGGCCTGAGCGTTACCGAAGTGGCCCAGCACACCGGTTCGCCAGAAATTCTGGATGGCCGTGTCAAAACACTGCATCCCAAAATTCACGGTGGCCTGCTGGCCCGTCGCGACAGCGCCGAACACCTGAAGACATTGGAAGAGCACGGCATTGACCGTATCGATCTGCTGGTCGTCAACCTCTACCCATTCCGTGAAACCATTGCCAAGCCGGGTTGCACCTTTGCCGATGCGGTAGAGAACATTGATATTGGCGGCCCCGCCATGTTGCGCGCTGCTGCCAAAAACCACGGTACGCCTGAAGGCGGCGCCTGTGTCGTCATTGACCCTGTCGATTACGAACGCGTACTGGCTGATATGGACGGCCCTGCTGGTCACCCTTCTTACGGCCTGCGTCTGGAACTGGCTGCCAAGGTTTACGCCCATACCGCCGCTTACGACGGTGCCATTGCCGCTTACCTGAGCAGCCTGGCTCAAGCCGAGCCTGCCCAGGACAGCGCCCCCGAAGTGAACACCTGGCCCAATGTGCTGACTATTCAGCTCAAACAGGAACAGACGCTACGCTACGGCGAGAACCCGCACCAAAGCGCTGCTTTCTACACAGACGGCACCATTAGTGAAGGTCTGCTGGGTCGCTACAAGCAATTGCAGGGCAAGGAACTGTCCTACAACAATATTGCTGACGCCGATGCCGCTTGGGAATGTGTACGCAGCTTTGATGCGGGCGCCTGCGTCATCGTCAAGCACGCTAACCCATGTGGTGTAGCCTTGGGCGAAACCGCCGAAGAATCTTACCGCAAAGCCTTCCAAACAGACCCAACCTCGGCCTTTGGCGGCATTATTGCCTTTAACCGCGAGGTGGACGAAGCGGCGGCCCAAGCGATCAGCAGCCAGTTTGTGGAAGTCCTGCTGGCACCTTCCTACACTCAAGGTGCACTGGACGTGTTTGCCGCGAAAAAGAACGTGCGCGTACTGAGCATTCAGCCCGGTCAGGCTCACAACGCTTTTGACGTCAAACGTGTGGGTGGCGGCTGGTTGGTGCAAACGCCCGATACGTTCCGCGACAACACCGAAGGCTTCAAGGTCGTGACGCAAGTCCAGCCTACCACCCAGCAAATGCAAGACATGCTGTTTGCCTGGAACGTGGCCAAGTACGTGAAATCCAACGCTATTGTGTTCTGCGGTCAAGGCATGACGCTAGGCGTAGGCGCAGGCCAGATGAGCCGTGTGGACTCTGCCCGCATCGCCTCCATCAAGGCTGAAAACGCGGGCTTGACCCTGCAGGGTTCGGCTGTCGCATCCGACGCGTTCTTCCCCTTCCGCGATGGTCTGGATGTGGTTGCCGAAGCTGGTGCCACCTGCGTGATTCAGCCCGGCGGCAGCGTGCGTGACGACGAAGTCATTGCCGCCGCGAACGAGCGTGGTATTGCCATGGTCTTGACCGGCACACGCCACTTCCGTCACTAATATGCGAATCCTGGGCATAGACCCTGGCTTGCGTCGCACTGGTTTCGGAGTGATCGACGCCCAGGGGCCCAGCTTGCGCTATGTGGCCAGCGGGACCATCGTGGTCCCGCCCGATCTGCCTCTGGCAGAGCGGCTCAAGCTGATTTTGACTCACATCACGGAAGTGATTGAGCAAAGCAAGCCCGATACCTCTGCCATTGAAAAAGTCTTTGTAAACAGCAACCCTGCCTCTACCCTTTTGCTGGGGCAAGCACGGGGCGCCGCCTTGTGTGCACTGGCGGTAGGTGGGCTGGATGTCCATGAATACACGGCTTTGCAGATCAAGAAAACCGTCACCGGCAGCGGCCACGCTGCCAAAGAACAAATCCAACTGATGGTCCAACGGCTCTTGCAGTTGAACGGCCTGCCTGCGCCGGACTCGGCCGATGCCCTGGCCTGCGCCATCAGCCATGCCCATCACAGCAGTGTGGTGGGTGGTCTGCAAAAAAGCGGAGCTCTCACAAGCGGGCCGCGCCGTCGCATTCGCGCTGGCCGGATCTTGGGTTAACTATCCAGAAGGAACATCATGATAGGTCGCATCCGGGGTACCTTGATCGAAAAACAACCGCCTACCATCTGCGTGGATGTAGGGGGGGTCGGTTATGAAATCGATGTACCCATGAGTACGCTCTACCAAATGCCGGAGCTGGGGGCGCAGGTCAATCTGTTCACCCATCTGGCCATTCGTGAAGATGCTCACGTGCTGTTTGGCTTTTCCAGCCTGAACGAGCGCAGCACTTTCAAGGCACTGATCAAAGTCACCGGTATTGGTGCCCGCACAGCCCTATCTTTGCTTTCAGGAATGAATGCTGAAGAACTGGCCGATGCCATCACTCGCCAGGAGACTTCCCGTCTGGTGAAGATTCCAGGCATAGGCAAGAAAACAGCCGAGCGTCTATTACTTGAACTGCGTGGCAAGCTGGGTGCAGACCTGGGCAGCGGTGGCGCCGTCAGCGCCGTTCCCAATAGCCGTGATGATGTGCTGCACGCCTTGGAGGCATTGGGCTACTCCAACAAGGAAGCCAGTATTGCTGTCAAAGCACTACCTGATGATATTGATGTGTCGGAAGGGATCAAGCAGGCCTTGAAGTCGCTGTCACGCGCGTGACAAAAAACTGCCATGAATAAGAAACCGGGCCGTTCAGATGAACGGCCCGGTTTTTTATATCTATCCATGTGGCAGCTTATCCGCCGTGACTCTTATTGATGCGATGATGTACTGGCTAATTGCCCTATTGGCTTACTGCGGGTTGCTCGTTTGCTCGTTTGCTCGTTTGCTCGTTTGCTCGTTTGCTCGTTTGCTCGTTTGCTCGTTTGCTCGTTTGCAACTCCAGTTTGATCTGCTTTCTGAACCATCGGCAAGATAAATGCTTACGTATGCAAATCACTGACCTCATCAAGCCAGCAGCCGACCCAAGGCGGAGACATCCACATTACCACCACTGATCAGCACACCAACCTTACGGCCTTGCAAATCCCCCTGACGCATTGCCGCTGCGGCACCCAGACACCCTGTAGGCTCCACCACCATCTTCATGCGCTCCGCAAAGAAACGCATGGCCTGAACCAGCTCGGTATCCGGCACCGTCAAAATATCCGTCACCATGCTGCGAATCAGCTCGAACGTCATGGGGGCCAGCGCTTGGGTCAGCGCCCCATCAGCAATCGATGCAGGCGGTGCAATCTTGACGATCGCCCCACTACGCAAAGACTGCTGCGCATCATCGCCCGCCTGCGGCTCTACCCCAAAAACTTCACAAGCCGGTGCCATGGCCTTGGCGGCCAGCAAGCAGCCCGACAGCAAGCCGCCTCCACCTAAGGGAACATAAAATTGCTGCAAATCGGGCACTTCCTGAAACAGCTCCAAAGCCGCCGTGCCCTGCCCAGAAATCACATCAGGATGCGCAAAAGGCGGGATCAAAGTCAGTCCCTCGCGCTCCACCAAGTCCTGGGCAATCTGGGCACGGTCTTGGGTCAGGCGATCGTACTCAATCACTTTGGCCCCGTAACCGCGCGTCGCAGCAAGCTTAAGAACCGGCGCATCCGAATTCATGATGATGGTGGCCGGTATACCCAAGAGCTTGGCTGATAAGGCCACGGCCTGAGCATGATTACCCGAAGAAAATGCCACGACACCGGCTTTTTTCTGTTCATCTGTCAAACGCGCCAGTGCATTGAAACCACCTCGGAACTTGAAAGCACCAATACGCTGAAAGTTCTCGCATTTGAAGTAGACTTCGCCATTCAGACGCTCGTTCAATGTAGTGGAAGTCAGGACCGGGGTGCGGTGTGCCACGGGCGCCAAGCGTTCTGCGGCGGCCACAACATCAGCAAAATCAGGTAATTCCAGGGACATGGCTAAAATCTCGTTTGAAAATTCCAACCCACATTATGCGGGATGCCAAGCGAAGCAGCCTAGACCCGTCGGCACAAAACGATCCTCCCTGTAGCAGAGCGACGATTTGCATAAGCACTCTGTGCACGCTGCCACGAGCCTCAGTACTCAGGCGGCTAGCGCTTGGTGTACCATACTGTATATTCAATCAGCGTAGTCATCATGGCCATACACTCCGATTCGCTCTCCAGCCTGCCTTCTGAACAGCGCATCATTACGCCCAAACCCTTGTCGCCCAACGAAGAGTCCATCGAGCGCGCCTTACGGCCCAAGATGCTGGAGGACTATGTCGGGCAAGCTCGTGCGCGTGAACAGCTAGAAATTTTCATCGCTGCTGCTCGACAACGTCAGGAGGCCTTGGACCACGTTTTGCTGTTTGGCCCGCCCGGTCTGGGTAAAACCACTCTGGCTCACATCATTGCCCATGAAATGGGCGTGAATCTACGTCAAACCTCCGGCCCCGTGCTGGAGCGCCCCGGTGATCTGGCTGCTCTGCTGACGAATCTGGAACCCAACGACGTCCTGTTTATTGACGAAATCCACCGTCTCTCCCCCGTTGTCGAAGAAATTCTGTACCCGGCCCTAGAAGACTTCCAGATTGATATTTTGATTGGTGAAGGCCCGGCCGCCCGCAGCGTCAAATTGGATTTGCAGCCCTTTACCCTGGTCGGCGCGACAACCCGAGCAGGCATGCTGACCAACCCCTTGCGCGACCGTTTTGGCATTGTGTCCCGCCTGGAGTTCTATGACGTCAAAGACTTAACGCACATTGTGGCACGTAGTGCCGGCCTGCTTAATGTCAGCACAACAGACGAGGGCACCTACGAAATTGCCCGCCGCTCACGTGGCACACCGCGTATTGCCAACCGGCTTTTGCGCCGGGTGCGCGACTACGCCGAAGTCAAAACCGGCGGCATCATCCATACCGAATGCGCCCAAGCCGCTCTGTCCATGCTGGAAGTGGACCCACAAGGTCTGGATTTAATGGATAGAAAGTTGTTGGAAGCCATCATCCATAAATTCGACGGTGGTCCAGTAGGAGTAGACAGTCTGGCCGCTGCCATTGGTGAAGAGCGCGACACAATCGAGGACGTGATCGAGCCCTATCTGATCCAGCATGGTTTTTTACAACGCACTCCCAGGGGCCGTATTGCCACCCTGAACACCTGGCGCCACCTGGGGCTCACGCCCCCACGCAATACACAGGGTCAGGACCTGTTCGAGGCAGAATAAGCATTTAGCCCCGGCGGGACCAGGGGCGAAACACCAATAGCAAGGTAATCGCAATCGATACGGCGGCGGCCAACAGCAAGGCCGGCAGCCAGTGCATATACGTGAAGACTAAGGCCAGCGTAGTGCAAAACCCTACCAGACTCCCCGTCCCCCACAAAGCCGAACGCAAGGTCGCTACCAAGCTGGCAGCACCCAGGGTTTGGTGAATGGTCACAGCCACCACGGTATAGCCAATGGGGAAAGCCATAATCAGTCCCGACAAGCTCGGCCCTAACAAAGAACTGCTGGTGGTCACGATAGCGACCAGAAGTCCTGCCAAGGCTCCTCTGAATATCAGCAAGCCCCAGCCCGCCTTCGCTTTGCTGGTCCCTTTCATGCCGGCCAAACGGCGCGACACGCGCAAGCTGAACGCAGTGACGGCAATAAACAAGGCTAGCCCCAGCACAGGCTGCACGGGCATGAAGGACAAAAGCAAGGCAGCCACTGCCCAAGCTGCGACCGCACACAGCAAGGTGCGCCAAGGCGACAAGTTGGGAGCGCAAAGAATGATGAGCAGCAAAAACAGTTGCGTCGCACTCAGCGAATACACGGCATAGGTTGCCGCCTGCTGCACATAATCGGCGGAAAACTGTTGGGACAAAAAATAAAAGCCGGGGCCCAGCACCATGGGCAAGCCCGCCAAGGCACCACCGATCAAGGGGCCAAATGCGCCCACAGACCACGAAACCAAGATCACGACCAAAGCGGTCGCGGCCATGCGTGCGGCCAAGGCAGACCACACCACATCAAGAAAAACAGTTTCCACGGACGTATTTCGCAGTGAGATCAGATATTAAGAGCCGCCCGGCTAAGCGTCATTAAAGACGCAGGAACCGAGCCGCCTCTTTTTTCCCTAGCTCACCACACTCCAGTCCAGAGCCTGACCGGCAGCGAGAGGAATCAATGGCTCACCGGCCATCTCCACAGACTCGGGAATCGTGAATTGACGGCGTTGCAGCGTCATTGTTCCTTCATTGACGGGCAAGCCGTAAAAAGCGGGGCCATTCAAGCTGGCAAAGGCCTCTAGGCGATCCAAACGACCGGCCTTGTCAAAAGCCGACGCGTACAGCTCCATAGCATGCAGCGCGGTGTAACAGCCCGCACAGCCACAGCTTTGTTCTTTGCGGCTACGCGAGTGGGGTGCGCTGTCTGTACCCAGGAAAAAACGGTTACTGTCACTGGTTGCGGCGTCTACCAGAGCCTGGCGATGCTTCTCGCGCTTTAAGACTGGCAAACAGTACCAGTGTGGCTGCAAGCCCCCCTGGAACAGGGCATTACGGTTATAGAGCAGGTGATGCGCCGTGATCGTCGCAGCAACCGGGCCATCGGCCTGGCTCACGTAGGCGGCACCTTCTGCCGTAGTCAAGTGCTCAAACACGACTTTCAGCTCAGGGAAAGCCTTGCGCATGGGAATCATCACACGCTCGATGAATACCGCTTCGCGGTCAAACAAGTCGATGCTGGGGTCCGTAACCTCGCCGTGCATCAGCAAAGGCATGCCCGATTCCTGCATCTGCGCCAGCACCCGGGAACAGTTCTTTAGCAAATCCGTCACACCGGCGTCAGAGTTGGTGGTGGCTCCGGCAGGATAGAGCTTGACGCCATGCACAACCCCGCTTTCCTTGGCGCGAACGATTTCCTCGGGCTGAGTATTATCGGTCAGGTACAAGGTCATCAAAGGCTCAAACTTACCGACGTACTCGGTTTTGGCCAATGCGCTCAGAATGCGCTCGCGGTAGGCCAGAGCCTGTGCAGTTGCCGTAACGGGCGGGGTCAGATTGGGCATGACGATAGCCCGATCAAATTGTGCCGCAGTATGGCCCAAGACCGACTCCAACACAGCACCGTCGCGCAGGTGCAAATGCCAATCATCAGGACGACGAATGACCAGGGTATCCACAGTAGGGCTCATATCTTTACTCAATATCAAACAAAGGCTCCGTGCTTTGAACCGTCAATAAAGCAACAGGTGCCACAATTGCCTGTCAGCAGGCCGAATCCATCATTATGCTACAGCTGCCTGCGCTGCGCATGTCGGCACAGAAGTCCCGAGCCCGAATCAATACTGCGTTGCAGCAGCCTGTAAACACTGGAAAATCTGCTTACAGACCAGCAAAGCTCCTACTCACAAAGGGCTTGGACGTATAAGGAGTATCACGGTATGCTGACAGACAAGTCGTGCCCTAGCGCATAACCCGCCCCTTCAACTCGTTTCTCAGGAGTTCCGTTCATGGCCAGCACTGAAAAAAAACCTGCTACCCGCAAACCCAATGCAGCCTTCATGAAACCACTCACTCCTAGCCCAACACTGGCTGCGGTGATTGGCTCTGGCGCGCTACCGCGCACTGAAGTTACGAAGAAAATCTGGGAATACATCAAGAAACACGATCTTCAGGATCCCAAGAACCGTCGCAACATCAATGCTGACGCCAAACTACGCCCCTTGTTCGGCAAGGATCAGGTCTCCATGTTTGAACTGACCAAACTGGTCAGCGCTCACCTGAAATAAGCGCGGGGTGCTCAGGCACCTTTGGCAGTATCGGGCCGCGTCGCTGAGCTTTCAGCTGCGGCCCTTTTTCATGTGTCATCATCAAGCCTTCGCATCTTCATATCGATGTCAATCTCTACTGCTCCCGATCAAACCCCACGTGTTTTATGCTGGTTGCGCCGCGATCTTCGCCTGCACGACCACGCGGCCTTGCACCACGCCCTGAAAAGCGGTTTGCCTGTGGCCTGTGTGTTTATCTTTGACTGCACAATCCTGGACTCCTTGCCTGCCGACGATGTACGGCTGGCTTTTATACATGACAGTCTGCTGCAGGTGCAGGAACAACTGCACCAATATGGCAGTGAACTGATCACGGCTCACGGTGACCCAGTACAGAAAATTCCCGAGTTGGCAAACCGCCTGAATGCGAAGGCGGTCTATGCCAATGAAGACTACGAACCTGCGGCCATGGCACGAGATCAGACTGTCAGTCATACCCTGTCTGGCCAAGGCATGGAACTAAAGCTATTCAAGGACCAGGTCATCTTTGCGCGGGATGAAATCCTGACACAGCAAAGACAACCGTATACGGTTTTTACACCTTACAAGCGGAACTGGCTGGCGCGTATTCAATCGGAGGATGCACAAGCCTATGACTGCTCGCAAGGAGAATGGGCCGCCCTGCCAGAGCAAACCCTACCTGACTTGGAAGAATTGGGTTTTCAGGAAAAATCTCGCGCGAAACTGCTCAGTCCCGCCGGTTGGCAAGGCGCCCAGACATTGCTGGAACAATTTGAGCCCAGAATCCATGCCTATCATGAACGCCGGGACTTTCCGGCCAAACGAGGCGTGTCCTATTTAGCCCCCCATCTGCGCTTTGGAACACTATCCATACGCCAAGCCGTATCTCTGGCTTGGCCCAGCGACTCCGATGGCGCGGCCACCTGGCTGAGCGAACTGATCTGGCGAGAGTTCTACCAGCAGTTCCTATGGCATCACCCAGAAACGGCGACAGAGAGCTTCAAGCCGGCCTACAAGGACCTGCCCTTCCCTAATTGCGAAGACTGGTTTCAGGCCTGGAAAGACGGCCAGACCGGCTATCCAATTGTTGATGCCGCCATGCGTCAATTGAACCAGTCAGGCTATATGCACAACCGGCTGCGCATGATAAGTGCGTCCTTTCTGGTAAAAGACTTGCTGATAGACTGGCGATGGGGGGAGCAATATTTTGCCCAGAAGCTGCTTGATTACGATATGGCTTCTAACGTGGGGGGCTGGCAATGGGCCGCTTCCACCGGATGCGATGCGCAGCCTTACTTTCGCATCTTTAACCCCATCACCCAATCGCGTAAATTTGATCCAGACGGACAGTTCATACGTCGATATGTGCCCGAACTGGCGTCGCTGGACAAACAAGCTATTCACGCGCCTTGGCAGGCCAAGCAGCTCCCTATCGAATTCAGGTCAGGGAAAGACTACCCGGCCCCCATCGTAGACCATGACACACAACGGCATCTTGCTTTGGCCTTATTCAAGCAAGCAGGAGAGCAAGAACAAGCGGATTGAAATACCTTAAGGATAGTTATGTCAGATAGCTTCAAGCGACCTTCTCCGATCAGTACCTCCGTATTACTACAAAACCTGCAAGCCGCTCATCCCCAAGCACAAGTGGCCGTTCTGGATTTCAGCGCAGACCATGCCGAAATCAGCTTGGCTCATCAAGGCGCCCCTGTACATACGGAGCACTTCCCGGAACTTAGCGCAGTCCAGCTGTTGGCCAATTGTTTTTCAGACTCAAGCTCACGCCAGGCGCAGTTGGAGCATGCCATTGAAGTCGTCGAAGACGCCATCATGCCGGCCAGTCTGGATCTACGCCAGTTCACGGTATTTGCCACGGCTGAATATGCAGAAGAACTACATGCTTGGCTCCATACAGCTCAAGGCAATGAACAGCACATCATCAATCGGGACATGATCGACGATCTGTTCACCCTTTATGCCGCCGCCAGCCAAGGGGCCGTCAGTCTGAAAATGATCAACGCTAACTCTTTGGAAAATATCCATCAGCTAGTCAACAATCAAAACCTGGGTATATACCTGCTACTGCTGCGTGAATGCATGCACCATATGCATATCGAGCAGGTTCACTTGCTGGCGCCCTGAGGCTTGCCCTTTGGGGTTTTTATAGGTGAAGAGAAACCCAGCCATGCAGGAAAACACCCAACATAAAACCAGGCATCCTTCAGTACAAGCATTCAAGCAGCAAGCATCCTGGCTTGCAGTGGCCTAAGCTCCTGAAACCAGGGCAAAACGTCTTATACTTTTTTGAAACCCCTGACATAGGGCGCAGAGAAGATAAGCTGCCAGCCGTCACGATGAGGCTGAGTCAACACGCATAAGCAAAGGGCCCAAGACTAATCGTACCCAGAATGGAGCAAAACGAGATCACATAAAAAAAGGTGCTCATCAGAGCACCTTTTAAAATACTTCTTTCTGGTCTGGCCCAGAACTCTTCTGATACTGGATCGGCCTAGTAATCGTGGCCCAGCGCCTGACCACCAGCCAAAGCCAACCAGCCTTTGATCAAGCGATGAACGATCCAAACCAAGGCCACCAGCGCGGTTACCCAACCAATGAAGATGGTCGTTAGCAAAGCGCTCAGCACCACCCACAACAGACCCCACCAGAAAGTCTTGATAACCCAGTCCAGGTGACTGGCATAAATGGTGCCCGACGCATCACCGCGTTTGACGTAGGCCAGGATCACGGCTGCCACAGCCGCAGCACCGAAGATACCTGCACTGATCATAGCCAAAGAAAACAAGCCATAGCAGATGTGCGTGATCTTGCGCAGCGACAAGCCTGGTTCAAGCTCGGGGCTAATGGGCTGATTCATTCGGTTCTCCTGAAACAAGCATTAACAATAACGATACCGAACCATTTTACCCATACTTTGGGCATTAACCGTATGACAGTGGCAGAGCTACCACCATATGAATAGAAGAAGTAGCGGCCTGAAGATAAATCCTATATCCCGAGGAAGTACACACCCCACATACTCAATAGACACGGTAGGCAGCAGCCGAATAGAAAGAAGGGGAATCGGTAACCGAAACGAGCTGATGGTGATGCAGGTGTGCAGAGCTATCAACAACAAACACTCCACACAGCCGGAGTCAGGCAAGCACCATGACGATGGAAGCGACGGCGGGTAATCGAACAGAGAAATGAAGGTAGGTTAAGAAGCGCCCGGAATGAGTTTTTACGGGTGGGATGGAGAGGTGTTGTAGAAGAAGAATGGGGAAGATCCAGCGTCCCCCCAGCCGATAGGCCATCAGCTCGATCAAACCAAAGGCTCTCTTGGCTCACCAGATGCCAATCCACGTAACTACCCGAGGCAAGCCGGAGAAGACGGGGCGAACAACAGCCATACAGAAGAAGGAAGGAAGGAAGGTGAGGCTGAAGGCTCCGACCTGTATTGGCAGCACCGGATGCTACGCGGGGGAGCTACTCGATGGGCAAGCCGAAGCAGACACGAGTAAGCCGTACAGAAGAAGAAGAAGAAGAAGAAGAAGGGAGACAAGGTGCCCAGAACGGGCCAGGAGGAAGGAAGGGACGTCCGACCGATGATCGCAGGGATCCGGTCCTTATGCCGCCAGAACACAGCTGGGCAGCCGTGTGTACGTGTGGCGAGCAGAACCTAGAACTTTAACACAGAATTTTCTGATTTGTCAAGCTCCGGATTTTACACCGTGTCAGTTACCTGACCAGTCATTCAAGCTTCGGTGCGGGCCTCTTGGCCAAGGCGGTGAAACTTGTCTAACTGCTCTCTGCGGCGCTTCCGGGAAAACCCTGTGCGTGCTGCAGCGAGAAAAGAACTATAGCACGATGATTTTCCGCCTTGCAAGCCTTCTTTGACATTTTTCTGGATATTTGAGGAGGAAAAATTCTGCAGAACGATGTAGCCGATTGATAACTATGAAGAATAACTATAAAAATAATTTTTTGATTAACTTCGAATTTTTGCCTACGGGCGGAAGACTTCAGCCCTCTACAGAGCAAAACATGGACTGACCGCTGTTTTCCTCACAGAAATTCGTCAGATCATCCCCCCCACCCTCTGATAACTCCCCCCTCCATATAGATAGGAGGGGAAATTCCTTCCCAAAATAGTCGTCTGTCGATGGATCGGCTGACTGACTGACTGACTGACTGGATGGATGGATGGATGGATGGATGGATGGATGGATGATTGGATGATTGGATGATTGGATGGTTGGATGGTTGGATGGTTGGATGGTTGGATGGTTGGATGGTTGGCAAACAGGCTAGCGGCGGTAAACACACAGCGCCATGCCCTCGCCCCAAATCAAGAGTGTCTCTATATAGATAGGCGGTTGAGTGGCCTCCAAGATCGAACACGATGCAGAGCTGTTAGCCGCTCGGGGCCCCGGTACGGGGTGTTGGGGCGAGTCAGACGACTTGCCGCAGTCGGAGTCACCATCGGGGATGCAAGCAGTCTGCTGTTTGAGCCCAAGGTTTGTGATTGGTCCGGGGGACCAATCACTGGGCGAGTTCAGACTGCGCCCTGATGGTGGCTCTGACAAGGGGACCGGCGCGTTGCGCCGGCACGTAGTCCGCCCCAACACCCCGTACCGAGGCCCTGAGCGGCGTCCTACATAGAGCGGCTAGAACCACATCCACCCCAAAGCAGCCTCCAGAACAAAGGCAAGCGAAGCATTCCTTCTCACTAAACTCTCTATATAGTCATAAAGGCATAGCAGCCTCACTGACTTGGCCCTACACTAGCTCGGAACAGATATTCCTTTAGCGAAACTAACTATGCATGAAGACATCCTGATTAACGTCACTCCGTTTGAAACCCGTGTTGCCCTGGTCGAGCAAGGTGCTGTCCAGGAGATTCATATCGAGCGCAGCATCCAACGCGGCTATGTGGGGAACGTGTATCTGGGAAAAGTGGCTCGGGTTTTGCCCGGCATGCAAAGTGCCTTTATTGATATAGGGCTGGAACGCGCGGCATTTATCCACGTGGCCGACTTGCGCCAGAATCGCGCCGAGCGCAATCAAGGTAGTGCGACCACGCCAATTGAAAAGCTCCTGTTCGAAGGCCAGTCTTTATTAGTACAAGTCATCAAGGATCCTTTGGGCACCAAAGGCGCTCGTGTCTCGACGCAGATCAGCATTGCTGGCCGCATGCTGGTGTATCTGCCTTTTGATCCTCATATTGGTGTGTCGCAACGCATTGGTTCGGATGCTGACCGGATCGAGCTGCGCGAACGCGTCAGCCGTCTGATGCCCAAGGATGAAAAAGGCGGTTTTATCGTACGGACTCAAGCCGAATGCGCAACCGATGAAGAGATCAGTGCAGACCAGCTATACCTGCGCACCTTATGGACCCGTATTCAAGAGCGTATCCGCGAGCAAGGCGCCCCCTCTGTGCTTTATACGGACTTGAACCTGGCGCAGCGTGTTTTGCGCGATATGGTCACACCCAACACCCAGTCCATCGTGGTGGATTCGCGCACGGTCGTGCAAGAGATGAAGGAATGGGCACAGATTTATACGCCATCCGTGCTGGAGCGCATTAATCATCACAAAGGCAGCCGCGCCTTGTTCGATACCGCCCATGTCGATGAAGAGATCAACCGCGCCTTGTCACGTCGAGTGGATCTGAAATCGGGGGGGTACTTGATTATCGATCAGACCGAAGCTCTGACGACGGTAGATGTGAATACAGGTGGTTTTGTCGGCGGCCGCAACTTCGACGACACGATTTTCAAGACTAACCTAGAAGCAGCGATTGCCCTGGCCCGCCAACTGCGCCTACGCAATCTGGGTGGCATCATCATTCTGGACTTTATTGATATGGACGACCCCACTCACCGGGAGTCTGTCTTGCAAGAGCTGCAAAAAGCACTGGCCAAAGATCGTACTCGTGTGACGATCAATGGCTTTAGCCAGTTAGGTTTGGTGGAGATGACACGCAAACGCACGCGTGATTCCTTGGCGCACCAACTGTGTGAGCCCTGCCCCACCTGCCAATCGCGTGGTTCCGTACGTACGGCCCGTACCGTCTGCTATGAAATCCTGCGCGAAGTGCTGCGCGAGGCCAAGCAGTTCAACCCTAAAGAGTTCCGTATTCTGGCGGCTCAGGAAGTGGTGGATCTGTTTCTGGAAGAAGAAAGCCAGCATTTGGCCGTGGCGGGCGACTTTATCGGCAAGCCTATCTCCCTGGAAGTAGACCCGCACTACTCCCAGGAACAGTACGACATTATCTTGCTGTAAGTGCTCTGCTTTGGGATTGGCTGGGTAGCCAATCCCCTTCATCCCTTATCGCACGGCAAGATCTCTGCAGTCTGCAAGCAGGTATCACTCAATAGCGGGTTGGACTCAGTCGGCCAGCTCAATAGAACAAATCAAACAAATAGAGCAAAGCGCTTTATGTGCGCCATGAGTGGTTTGCCATAAAAGGCATCAACAAACACACCACTACACCCAGGCTAACGCTGTATTACAGCTCACTCGCGCGAGCATCGACACACACAAAGCCCAGACACACATGCAGAGGCAGTCAAGCAAACGGTATCTGGCAACTAACAGCCAGAAAACAAGCCCGTAGCCTATTCCGCAACCTGATGACGAATAACATTAAAGCCCTCTGACTGCTGCGGTGCTACAAAATAGCGGCTGAACAAATCAAACTGCGCTTCAGTTGCTTCAAAGAGATGTTCCCCACGGGCATTACGGGCATGCAAACGCGCTTTACACACAGCATCAGCCACATCCAGATAATGCAGTTCGTGAGCCACGCCCGCGTTTTCAATCAACTCCCGCGCCCAAGCTCGTGTTGCCAGCGTGTTGGATGGAAAATCCAGCACCACGGATACCCCGGCCTGTAACAGACCCGTAATATGCGGTGCCATGGCGGTACGCAACAAGCCGGAACAACGAGCGTAATCCTCCAAAGACCCAATTTGACTGGGATACAAGCTAGCCAGCCAAAAGTCTTCGCTGATCAGGACTGTCTTTGACTGCTCGGACAGTTTCTTGGCGAAGGTGGATTTGCCCGCCGCAATCTTGCCGCAAATCAGATAGAGCATTGTTGCCGTCACGGCGGTCTGTTTGACTTGGGTTGTAGAGGCAGAATCCATCATCATCTCTCTTATTAGAAGCAACTAAAAACAATAAACCCGCCTGAAAAGACGGGTCAAAAGCAGGCTTGTCCTGCCGTTTGGGCACCTCACGTATTGGAAGTGCCTCCCTGCACAACGCTTGAACTATTACAGCGGTGCAACGGGGACAAAATCATCCTCGGGCAACACCTCTTTGGGCGCATCATCAGGATTGCACACGCCCGGAGCACGAATAGAGGTGAAGATTTCCTTGATTTCTTTTTTTACATCGGCACGGTAACTATAGACCTTGGCATCTACCCACCCCTTTTGCATCAAGGTCAGATCAATCAAAATACTGTTATCCCAACCCGCCCCCGGCTCCAGTTCATAACGCAAGGTGCCGTAGCTGGCCTGCCCCGGTTCCATCTTGAACACAGCGGCTTTGCCACACTCTGCCTGGTGCTTGAACAAGGCACGCTGAATGCTCACAAAATCCATATTGATGCGTCGCTCAGTCTTGAAAAAACTGGATCGACGCAAATCCTGCTCCCGCAATTCTGCATTCTGCTTGGCACATCCTGCCAACACAGCCAGCCCGGCCAGCGCAAGAATGATCTTCTTCATGATGTTCCTTATCGTGCAGCCTGAAGCCGCTTATTCGTTGAACTGAAACTGCATTTGGTAGAACCCGGCATACACACCATTGCGGGCCAGCAATTCGTCGTGACTGCCCTGCTCAATAATCCGTCCCTCATCCAGCACCAGGATTTGATCGGCATTTTGTACGGTAGACAGGCGATGAGCAATCACCAAGGTACTGCGCCCCTTCATCAAGGTTTCCAGAGACATTTGAACCTGACGCTCGGATTCGTTATCCAAGGCGGAGGTTGCTTCATCCAGAATCAAGATGGGTGCATTTTTTATCAGGGCGCGAGCAATTGCCAAGCGCTGACGTTGGCCACCTGACAGGAAGTTGGCGTTCTCACCAACCATCGTATCCAAGCCTTGAGGCAAACCCTCTACAAACTCACGCAGATTGGCTGCTTCCAGGGCCTCCCAGATACGCTCCGGTGAGACCTCGGCTCCCGCGCCATAAGCCACGTTTTGGCCGATCGTCGCCTCAAACAGCACCACATCCTGGCTGACCAAAGAAATCTGGCTACGCAAGCTGCGCAACGTCAGCTCTTCCGAGGGGATACCATCGACCCGCAGTTGCCCGCTGCTTGGAATTAGAAAGCGCGGCACCATATTGGCCAGCGTGGTCTTGCCACTGCCGGAACGACCAACCAGCGCAATGGTCTGGCCGGGCTGCACCGCAAAACTGACCTCGGACAAGGTGTCGCGATGGGCGTTAGGGAAACGGTGAGAGACCGCATCAAATTCGATATGGCCACGAACGGGCTGCTTGAACTCCCGTGTTCCTGTGTCAGGCTCCGGATCCTGATCAACCAGCTTGAACACGCTTTCTGCCGCTACCAACATGCGCTGCATGGTGCCCGTAATATTGGTCAAACGTTTGATAGGATCAAAAATCTGCCCCAAAGCAGCCATGAACGCCGCAAAACTACCGATAGTCAGTGTGCCGGTATTGGCCTGATACAAAGCCACAAAAATCACCCCGGCCACAGCGATGGACACAAACAACTGCGTAATGGGCGACAAGGCCGCATCCGCAGAAGCGGCGCGCATGGCAAAACGGCGCAGGCGCGCGCTCACGTACATGAAACGTGTGTTTTCACGCTCGTAGCCGTCAAACAGCTTGATGACACGCTGAGCATCAATGGCTTCGCTGACCACGCGGGTCAGCTCGGCGTTCATATTCACCGTATCGCGGTTAATGCGGCGCAAGCGACGCGACACCATCTTGGCAACAAAGACCGACGCGGGCATGACCAAAAACACGATGACCGTTAATTGCCAGGACATATAGAGCAAGACGCCCAGCAAGGCAATCACTGTCAGGGTTTCACGCACCACGACCGTGACCACCTCGGTAGCCACCCCGGTCATGGTGCCAGCATCAATCGTAAAACGGTTCAGCAAACGCCCCGTATCCCCTTGCTTGAACTCCGAGTCGGACAATCCCAGCAAGCGGGAGAACATGTCGCCACGTAAAGTCAGCAACATTTTGTTGGCGATCCAGGCAAACAGATAGGAGCTACCGTAACTGGTCACACCCCGCACAAACATCAGTCCGATCACGGCCAGCGGAATGGACCACATGTAATCAGGCTTGGCACCGGTAAAGCCATCGTCCAGCAACGGCTTCATGATCACCGCCAGCACCGGCTGGGTAGCCGAGGACAGACTGACCAGGATCAATGCCAACACCGCTACCTTCCAATAAGGCAGCAAACGGCTGTAAATGCGCCTCCAGAGATCGGATTTGACGGGATCGTGCCCAGCAGGCTTGATTTTAGTTTCTATGGCGTTGGACAACGAGGACACCCTATATACTATCTAATTGTGTTTATTCTAACGCTCATTGCCTGAATCGAGCGTCCCCGCTTTGGTTCGTTCTGCCTCGTTGTCCCTGTTCATGTCTGATCCCTCTGCCCTTTACCTACGATTGCCTAATTGGCTAGGCGATGTATGCATGAGCCTGCCGTGTTTACAGGCTCTGCTCGATACCGGTTTGCCCGTTGTGGTTTGCGCCCGTCCCTGGGCCCGCGAGCTGCTGTCGGCGTACCCTTTGCATGGCTTCATCCCCATGAGCAGCCACTGGCACCAGGATGCCAAAGCCATACGCCGCTATCGTCGCCAGCACGGCCATCGCCATGCGTATGGCCTGCTGCTACCTGATTCGCTTAGCAGTGCGCTCAGCTTCAAACTGGCTGGCCTGCCAGCCTGCGGTTATCGGGACGACGGCCGTAGCCTTTTATTACGTTGGCCTTTAAATAAGCCGCAAAAGCGGTTGCACGCGGTGCAATCCTGGTTCTATATTGTTCAACAGGCTTTGAAGCTGTGGAATTTGAACCCGGCAGCCGAACAAGCCCCAGCCACCCTGGATTTGACGCTCAGCCCCCTGCAACGGCAAGAAGGCGACAACAGTTTGCGCCAAGCCGCCCTGCGCCCCGGTGACTATATTCTGATCGCCCCTACTGCAACGGGATTGCACAAAGGCCGCGTCAAAGTCTGGCCCTATTTCGACCAACTGACCCGACATCTGCAAGCCCAAGGCAAAACCGTCATTATGTGTCCTCCGCCCAACGAGCATGAGGCTGCCCTGCACAATGCGCCCAGCGCACGTTGTCTACCGCCCCTACCCTTAGGGGCGTTTGCACGGCTTTGCCAACAGGCGCAGTGGGTAGTTTGCAATGACTCTGGCGTCTCCCATGTCGCCGCGGCCATCAAGGCGCAGCAACTGACCTTATGTGGCGTCACCAACCCACAAGACACGGGCCCCTGGTCACCACGGGCGATCTGCCTGGGACGTGATGGCCAATGGCCTACGCTGAACGAAGTGCTGCACGTGTTGGAGTCAGAACAGGAGCACCCATGAGCGTATCGAGCATCCTGACCAGCCTGGTCATTCCATTGAACTTGTTTGCAGCCCTATTACTTCTGGCAGTGTTGCTGTTTATCTTGCGCCAGCGTAAAACGGCTGCCGCCCTGGCCTTGGCCGGACTGCTCTGGACCGGTGCCTGGTCCCTGCCTGCCACCAGCCTGTATGCCGGTGGGTATCTGGAAAAAATGTATCCCTACCAGCCTGCTGAACAGGTGATGCAGGCCGATGCCATTGTGGTTCTAGGTGGCCACACTGCCCAAAACCGCAGTAATTGGTTCTTACCACAGACAGCCCAAAAGACATCGGCACGCGTAGAACGGGCGGCTGATCTGTATAAGGCAGGACGTGCGCCTTACATCGTCTTGTCGGGAGCAGCGCTGGACGGCGGCATCAGCGAGGCCAAGGTCATGGCCAACACCCTGAACAACCTGGATGTCCCCACCTCGGCCCTGCTGATGGAAAACGACAGCCTGACCACTCAACAAAATGGCGAATATACGGCCAAGCTGTTGCAAGAAAAGCAGGCCAAGCATGTCCTGCTGGTGACTTCAGCCTTGCACCTGCCACGTGCCATGGCCATTTTCCGCAAGCAAGGGGTTGATGTGATTCCAGCCGGTGCAGCCCCACAGTTAACGGTTCCGAACAGTCCCGGGTTTTCCAGGTGGAAACCCAATCTGATGGCCCTGCAGTCCAGCCGCTCCATCATTAAAGAATATGTCGGGATTCTGGTGTATTGGTCCCGAGGCTGGGCATGATTTGTCGCTCCGAATGCGGGGCCTGCTGTATCGCCCCCTCAATTTCCAGCCCTATCCCCGGCATGCCCCACGGCAAGCCAGCCGGTGTGCCCTGTATCCAGTTGGATGAGCAACTGCGCTGCCGGATTTTCGGCCAGCCCGAACGGCCTGCCTGTTGCTCTGGTTTACAGGCCTCGCCTGAAATGTGTGGCACCAAGCGCGAAGAAGCCTTGCTCTGGCTGGCAGAGTTGGAAACGCTGACAGCCCCCCCCAGCCCTAACGAGCGAGATATAAAAAAAGAGGTGTTCTGAAATACACTCAAAACGCCTCTTTGTATACACCCTTAATAAGCTGACGCTGACAGCGCCCGCGCTTTCAAATAGGCCTGATAGGTATCTACTGAAAAGCGTTGCGCGTCAAACCGCTTCTCTGCCCGCTTCCTGGCCCGTCTGCCCACCGTTTGCAAGCAATATTTCTGACACAGCATGTCTCGCACATGCGCTTCAATGGCCCCGACATCACCGCAAGGCACCACCCAGCCTTCATACAAGTGTTCAATACTTTCAGGCAAGCCACCGGCATTGGAAATCAGAACTGGCAGCCCCAGTGCTAGGGACTCGTAACACGCGTAGGAGGCAGATTCTTTATAAGACAACACAAAACCCACATCACATGCAGCCAACACCGAACGTACATCCTTGACCAATCCAGGAAAGAGCACTTGTTCGGCGCAACCCAAAGCCTGCACTTTTTCGCAGACGGCGGCGGCTGGCGGATCCCCCGCCACCACCACCCGGACTCGCTGTTTCAGCTCTGGTTCCAGACGAGCAACCGCCTCCACCAGCAGCAACCAGCCTTTTTCCAGATCGGTACCACCTACCGAGCCCAGCACCAGACAATTGTCAGGCAAAGTCGAGCCGAAGAGCGTCTGACGTGCGGCCCACTTTTCCTGCGGGCTCACTGGACGATAATGCTCCAGGTCCAGGCCGTGATAAATACGTTCCACATTGCAACGTCGGTAATCGGAATTAGCCAGTTGCCGCGCCACATAATCGCTAACGGCAATACAAAGATCCGTCCCAAAGCGCGCCCGCAAGCGGTTACCCACGCTATGGAGACGGTTGGTATTGTGTTTGGTCCAGATAATGACCGGAGGATTAGGCAGCGTTTTACAAGCGATCATGACATGGCGGTGATCGGTGCTGCCATTGCAATGCACGATATCAAAAGCCTCGCGCTGCAAAAAACGGCGCAAACTCCATATCTCTGATAACGCCGTCCCGATACGGGCGGTGTACAGGCCCGGCAACACTCTGACGCCAGGTACCTGCAAAGCTTCACGATACAGTCGGCCTGTTGCCGGGGCCGCCAGAGTGAAATCACACTGATGAGCCAACCCACGCAACAAACCCAAAATATAGGTAACATGGCCTCCGCCATTACCGTGATGAATATCAGTGATCAGGACCTTCAAAACTCGCTCCGTCAGCGGCTATGAATGACAGGCAAATGCTCTGGCCGAGCATCTACGGGTCACAAAGTGTATCCGCTATTGCGCAAGCTGAACAATGACTGAACAGCAGTTTTGAAAATTTAATACCAATAACAAAGAAAACAGCGTTTTAAGCTTGGCGGCGAAGCAACACTTTTTGGTACAGCTCCTGATAACGACTTGCCACCGCAGGCCAACTGAACTGGGCCAGCAATTCCCGAGAGTTCTCGACCAGATTACGGGCCATCACCGGATCCTTGCTGATTTTCTCAATCGCTTGGGCCAGTTCCTGGGCATCTTCCGGATGGCTGAGCAGCAAGGCGTGATAACCACCCTGCACATATTGGGCAAAGCCGCACCACGGCGCCGGACTTAGGACGACCGGCAAACCATAGGACATGGCTTCCAGCGGTGCCATGCCAAAGCTGTCATTCAGGGTGGGATGCACGTAAATATCGGCAGCACGATAAAAGGGTTCGACGTTCGAGGTCTCGCCTTGCAAGATGACACGATCCTGCATATTCAGAGACTGCAACTGTTGGCGCATCTGATCTCGCAGGCCAGGTTTTCCACCCACCACCAACAGGCGGTAATGAGATGGCAATTTCGCCAAGGCCTCCAGCACCGTACTCAAGCCTTTGCGCAGGGGATTGCGCGCCACCAGCAGACAGACGACCTGCTCCTTGGTGAAACCCAAGGACTCACGCACTTTGGTACGCTCTTCCCCTTGCAAATCGGCTTGCGGCAAGGCCACGCCAGGAGCGATAACGGGATAATCGTGCACGCTGCCATAGGCTTGCTGCAATTGTTCGGCAATCAAGCCTGAAACGGCGACAACGGCATGAGGACCGGGCCGCAAACGGCGTTTTTCCAGACCCAGATAGCCCCAGACACGCGGGCTGAAGTAGGAACCCAGCTTTTTAAGCCAGGGCAAGGGTCGCACCCGCCAGTTGAAACGCACGGGGGTGACATGAACCACTTCCACGTCCCCGCACCACCCGTTCATGTGCGAATGCACAATATCAAAACCTTGGGCCGTGGCCTTGGCCGCCTTGCGGGCGAACAGGATGCCGCGTATCCAGCCAGGCCAGTGTGACCAATGACGGATAGGCACGTAGGCCAGCTTCAAGTCGCAACGACTGTCATACTCACGCGCAAACACGGTAATTTCGTGCTTTTCGGCCAGTTCACGCATCAGCTCCACGCCATAGGCCTCGGCACCGCCAAAGCGGTTACCAAAACGATCGACCACAAAAGCAATGCGTAAACGCTCGGCAATCGCAGCAGGCGTGTCGTGGATTTGATCTGAATTCATGAGCGGGAAACCGTACGGCGCTTGTCTTCCAGGCGTGTCACGCACTTTTGCACAAAGCGCAAAATATTGGTGGAACGCGAGACCGTCACGCGGGGCAAATCAAACAAGTCATCGTCCGAACGCGCCAGGCCACGATTGGTGGTGGTGGCGTTCAGATACCCTGCCTGACACACTTGCTCACGGATAGCCTGATTCTGATCGCCATAGGGATAGCAGAAAGCGCTGACTTCCACTTGCAGCGCATCTTGCAGCTCTGCCTTGGATTGCGCGATCTGGTAATGGGCAATTTCCGAGGACACATCAGTCAAATGCACATGGTCCAAGGTGTGCGAACCGGCTTCATGACCGGCATTTACCCAGGCGCGCAGCTCGGGCAAGGACATCAGACCGGAATGCGGCACACCTTTGGGTTGATCCCAGAAGTTGGAGCCGTCCAGATGCCGCGCAACAATGTAATTAGTAGCGGTAAAGCCCAACTCATCCAGCACCGGCATGGCATTTTGAAACACGTTACGGTAGCCGTCATCAAAGCTGATTCCCACAACCTTGCCCTGCTTTTCACCGCGCAGGTACGGCATCAATTGCGCCATGGACAAACCTTGATAGCCCAAGCGCTTCAGCCACGTCATCTGGCGCCGAAAATCAGTGGGATGCACGGTCAAGCCTCGATACGGCGAACCTTTGGGAGCAGGCACCCCGACCTGGTGGTACATAAGAATCGGAATCATAGGCGGCATTATAAAGGGCTAATCAGACTTCTGACGGGTGTAATACCACAGCTTACTATATCGAAACAAGCTGCCTGCAGCGGCCATACACGCCAGGATGAAGCCTTGCGGGCCGTCCAGAAAGCCGCGTCGAACAATATAGTGACGTACAAAGGTCCAACTGGCATGACCGGCAATACCCGGCAAGCTGGTGGTCTTGCCCTTGGCCTGCATTTGACGGGCGGCATCCGAGGAATAGCGGTTGATCTTGTCAATAAAGACTTCAAGGCTGGCGTAGGGGTAATGCAGGAAATGCCCATCCAGAATCAGGACAGGATGTTCAGTCTGCACACTTTCATGGACTTTGGCATCGTTAAAGCGAGCGGTACCGCGCTTGAACAGGCGCAACACCCGGTCCGGCCACCAGCCACTATGACGCATCCAGCGGCCAGCAAATTCAGACAGGCGGGCAATCCGGTAAGCCGTGCCACGCGGCTGGGCTATTTCCTGCTGAATCAGCTGTGCCAGCTCGGGGGTAACGCGCTCATCCGCATCAATGGACAGCACCCATTCGCCCGTGGCCTGATCAAGCGCCCGATTCTTCTGCGGCCCAAAGCCGGGCCAATCCGGGGTAACCGTGACTTTCGCGCCCAGGGAACGGGCAATTTCCACGGTCTGATCGGTACTGCCCGAGTCCACCACAATGATCTCGTCAGCAAAGGCCACCGACTCCAGGCAGGCACGAATATGCGCCTGCTCGTTTTTGGTAATCAGGATAACGGACAGGCGCTTGCCGGAGGCGCTTCGCTCTACTTCTGTCGTTGACGACGACGCCATGCTTTCCACCTGTTGAAAATCGGACCAATCACGGGATGTACCGCGACATTCAGCCTGCGCCCGACTGACACGCCAGTCGTATCACGCACGGCGAAGCGATAAATATGCAAAGGATCGCTGCCAGGCTGGTTGGAGCCAAAGGCACGCGTCGTGTACAGATAGCGGAAACCTGCCTGCTGGGCGACCTGCACGTAATCTGGATCAAAATAACCTTGAGGCCAGCACAACTGATCGGAGACCGTACCCATATTGGCTCTCAAGGTTGTACGCGACTGCTCCAGTTCCCAGCGCATCTTGTCATTCTTTTGATCGCGCTGTTCGCTCAAATCCCAGCGAGTATGGGTATGGGTGTGGCTGTGGAACTCGAACACGCCATCAGTCTGCATGGCGTGGATTTCACTCCAGCGCAAAATCACCTCGTCACTACGACCTTGCTCGATACGCGCTTCACATTCACGATGATCCGGGCATTCGGGCACGTCCTGGCCCTGGCCCAGATAAGGACGCACAGGCCCCTCATTGATCCAGCTCGTCACCAGGAAAATCACGGCATTGAAGCCATATTTTTTCAGCAAAGGATAGGCGTAGACCCAGTTATCCAGGTAACCATCGTCAAAGGTAATCAGCACCGATTTGGGCGGTACACCCTGCCCTTGCAGATGGCCTACAAACTGCTCGGTTGTCAGGCTGGTCCAGCCATGCTTTTTCAACCATTGCAAATGTTGCTCGAAATGCTCGGGACTGGCATTGATCATGCCCCCTTCCGGGGTGACATGGTGGTACATCATGACGGGCACCGTGCTTGCCACTTTCATCCCTGAAGCTCCTTTAACCAGCGGTAGTAAGCGCTTTCCAGCCGGTCACCCATGGCAACCGGGGTAAAGCGCTCGTCGCTACGACAAAACAGGCGGCCTGCGGCTCCCATGTCCTGACGCAGCTCAGTACTTTGAATCATTTTTTCCAATGCGGCGCGCCACTGCTTAGGGTCATGCAAGTCCGCCAAAAAACCGCTGTGACCGTCCAACATCATCTCCGGCACTCCACCGACGCGGCTGCCCAGCACGGGAATGCCAGCACACCCCGCTTCTACAAATACGGTGCCCGAGGCTTCCATATGGGTCGCCAAGGCAAAAATATCCAGATTGGGCAGAATCGAGGGCACATCCGCACGAGCGCCCAGCATATGAATCCGCTCCTGTAATCCCAGCTCCACAATCAAGGCCTGCAATTGCTCGTAGCCCGGCGAGCCGCCCCCCACCAGCACCAAGTGCAATTGAGGATAGCGGTCAAACAAGGGATGCATAGCGGCAATCAGCTCACGATGGCCTTTCTCACGGCGCAACACGGCAACGCAGCCTACCAGCAAGGAGTCAGATGCCAAACCTAGCTCAGCGCGCAAATCCAGGGCGGGTGCCGAATCGATCACACTGGGGTCCACACAGGGGTAGACCACCTGGACATGCTCAGGCTTCACGCCGCGCTCGATCAGGTGATCGCGCACATAATCGCTGGGCGTGATCACTCGTTTGGGCACGATGGTGTAAGACATCAAGGAACCGACCTTCTTGGCCAGATGACGCGTGCGCACAATCAAAGGCGTCCCCGCCAAGCGTCCGGCCACGCCAGCCAGCATGGTGTCCCGGCGGCTATGGCTATTGAGCACATCAAACCGGCCTTGACGCAAGACCCGACGCAATTGGCGCACACCGCGCATGTAATTGGCCGGGCCATCCATCAACAGGGTATGAACAACAAAGCCTTCATCGCGCAAGCGCTCGGTCAATTGTGCATGGGGTTGGCAGGCAGCCTCCACCTGATGCCCGCGTTCACGTAAGATGCGCATGGCGCGCAAGATGTAGTTTTCCTGACCGCCAAAACTGGTGGCCGCTTCCGAGTGCAGAATGCGCAAGGGCCTCATCGGTAGCTGATCTCCACCTCGTGTGTGGCATCCCAGCCTTCCAACTGCTCCAGCAAGGAATCAGCCAGACGAACACGCCATTGCGGGCCTAGCTGCACCACACATTCGTAATCGGGGCGTTGCAACTGCACCTCTACCGGCACACCGCCCTGCTGCTCGGCTCGATGCGGCGCCAGCAAGGCTTGCAAACGCTGCGCGTCCGCATTGTTATTCAAAGCAATGCTCAAGCAACTGGCACGCGCTTCACGGGCCAACTGCAGATCAAAAATCGAATCGGCATTGATACGCAGACCGCCGGTGTAGTCGTCGTTGCTGACCTTGCCCTGAATGATGATCAACTGGTCTTCTTTCAGACGCTGGCGGTGCTCTTCAAACAGTTCATTGAAGATCGCCACTTCCAGTTGCGCCGAGCCGTCATCCAGCATGGCATACAGCATCTTGCCGCGACGGGTCATGCGTACCCGCACGGCTGACAGCACGCCAGCAAACCACTGCGGGCTGCGCGAGGCTTCCAGGCGTGCCAAGGGTGTCGGTGCGAAACGACGAACTTCATCCCGCCAGGCGTCAAACAAGTGGCCGCTAAAATAAAAACCCAGTGCCGTCTTTTCCTGACGCAAGCGATCTTGCAGGCTCCAAGGGGCGACTTTCGCGACCTCGCCTTCCACGATATCGTTGGAGTCATCATCAAACAGCGAGGATTGATTCGCGCTACGCTCGGCCTGCTCAGCCGCTTCCGTGGCGGCACCAATACTGGCCAGCAAGGCGGCGCGGTTTTCGTCAATCGAATCAAAAGCACCGGCGCGTACCAAGGCTTCAATCGTGCGCTTGTTGACCTGATGACGGTCCACGCGACGGCAGAAATCAAACAGGCTAGTAAAAGGACCGCCTTGCTTGCGAGCTTCCACAATCGCTTCAACGGCGGCCTGACCCGTCCCTTTCACAGCCCCCAGGCCGTAACGCATGGTACGCGGCGGCAAGCCTTTTTCTGTATAGCTGTCCTTGACCGGCTCAAAGCGGTAATTGGACGCGTTGATATCGGGTGGCAAGACTTCCACACCGTTAGCCAGCGCGTCTTTCCAGAAAATCTGCACCTTGTCGGTATCGTCCATATCGGACAACAAGGTCGCGGCCAGAAACTCGGCCGGATGGTGCGCTTTCAACCAGGCCGTCTGATACGCAATTAGCGCGTAAGCAGCTGAGTGACTCTTGTTAAAGCCGTAACCCGCGAACTTTTCCATCAGGTCAAACAACTTCACCGCCAGCTCAGGGTCGTGACCTTTCTTGACCGCCCCTTCCTCGAACAAGACGCGATGCTTGGCCATTTCCTCGGGCTTTTTCTTGCCCATGGCACGACGCAGCAAGTCGGCACCACCCAGTGAGTAGCCACCGATAATCTGCGAGATCAGCATCACCTGTTCCTGGTAGACGATCACCCCGTAGGTGCTGCTCAGCGTGCTTTCCAGATCCGGGTGGAAATAATCCACCTCAGCCCGACCGTGTTTCCGGTTCACGAAGTCCACCACCATGCCCGACTCCAGTGGCCCCGGACGATACAGGGCCAGCATGGCGATAATGTCTTCAAAGGTGGAGGGCCGTAGACTACGCAGCAGCTCCTTCATACCGCGCGATTCCAACTGGAACACGGCGGTGGTATTGCCTTCGCAAAGCAGTTTGTAGGAGGCGTCGTCATCCAATGGCAAGGCCATGATGTCGAACTCGCGCTTGTCGGCATTGAACTGGCGCACATAGCGCACGGCCCAGTCCAGAATGGTCAGGTTACGCAGGCCCAGAAAGTCGAACTTGACCAGACCGGCTGCCTCCACGTCGTCCTTGTCGTATTGCGACACGGCGTTGGCGTCGGGGCCGGACTGCGCGTACAGCGGGCAAAAATCAATCAGCTTGCCGGGCGCAATCAGAACCCCCCCGGCGTGCATGCCCACGCTACGAGTCAGGCCTTCCAAGGGGCGGGCCAGATCGATCAGGGCTTTGACTTCTTCGTCGTTCTCGTAACGCTCGCGAAAGGCAGGCTCATCGGCCAGCGCCCGTTCCAGCGTCCAGGGATCAGCAGGGTTGAAAGGAATCAGTTTGGACAAGCCATCGCACAGGCTGTAGGGCAGCTCCAGCACACGACCGACGTCACGCACCACGGCTTTCGCACCCAGGGTACCGAATGTGGCAATCTGGCTGACAGCCTGGCGGCCATACTTCTGTTTCACGTAATCAATCACGCGTTCGCGGTTGTCCTGGCAAAAGTCCACGTCAAAGTCAGGCATGGACACCCGCTCGGGGTTCAGGAAACGTTCAAACAGCAAGTCATAGCGCAAGGGGTCCAAGTCGGTAATCCCCATGCTGTAGGCCACCAGCGACCCCGCCCCCGAGCCCCGGCCCGGTCCGACCGGCACACCATTGTGCTTGCCCCAGTTAATGAAGTCCGCCACGATCAGGAAGTAGCCGGGGAACCCCATGGAGATGATGGTGTTGCACTCCCACATCAAGCGCTCTTCGTAGGTCGGGCGTTGCTTCTCGCGCTCCTGGGGATCGGCATACAGCTGCGTCAAGCGGATTTCCAGACCGTCCTTGGCCTGCTGGATCAAAAAGTCGCCCAGCGACATGCCATCGGGTGTCGGGAAGTCGGGCAGATAAGGTTTGCCCAACTCCAGCTCCAGGTTGCAACGCTTGGCAATTTCCAGCGTGTTTTGCAGTGCAACAGGAACGTCCGCAAAACGCTGCTGCATTTCATCCGTGCTGAGAAAGTATTGCTCTGGCGTAAAACGCTTCACACGCTTGGGGTTGGCCAATTGCTCGCCTTCAGCAATACATACCCGCACCTCGTGCGCACGGAAATCGTCCCGTGCAATAAACTGAATCGGGTGCGTCGCCACCACCGGCAATTCCAGCTCTGCAGCCAAACGCATGGCGGCTTGTACATAAAGCTCATCGCCGTCCGCACCGCTGCGCTGCAGTTCAATATAAAAGGCACCGGGGAACAAGTCTTCCCAATGGCGGGCACAATCCCGGGCCAAGTCCAGATTGCCATCGGCCAGGGCATGGCCAATATCACCCATACGCCCGCCGGACAAGGCAATCAGGCCACTACACTCTTTCAACCAGGCGCGCTGTACCTCGGCACGTCCTTTGTACTGGTTGCCCAGCCAGGCACGGGTCAAGATGTCGCACAGGCTCAAATACCCTGCTTCGTTTTGCACCAGCAAAAGCAGGCGTGACGGTTTTTCGCGGTCTTCCTCGTTCTGCAGCCAAATATCACAACCCATGATGGCTTTCAGCCCGGCTTTACGCGCCGAGGTATAGAACTTGATCTGTCCAAACAAGTTGCACAAATCCGTCAACGCCAATGCAGGCTGCCCATAGGCCTGCGCTTTTTTGATCATTTCGGGAATACGGGCGATGCCGTCCACCACGGAGAACTCCGAGTGGGATCGCAAATGGACAAAGGAAGGGGTGGTTTCGCTCATGATGGAATTGTACTTAAGCCAATGGACATTGGTGGCCCTGAAGCGATGCTCAGGGTGAATAAGGGCAGGCAATATGTTTCGATTGGTTCACATCTGGCTGAACAACAAACGCACAATCACCCGCCCCCTACCGACCAATACCAAAACAACAAACAACCTAGCGCTGCAAGGCAGCCCAGGCTTTTTCCAGACGCTTGACCGAAACCGGCATGGGAGTTCGCAACTCTTGCGCAAACAAGGACACGCGCAACTCTTCCAGCATCCAGCGAAAGTCCCGCAAACCGCTATCGGTGGCGCCTTTGAGCGCCGCAACGGCACGCTGGTACTTCGTCAGCAAAACTGACATATCCTGCATCAAGCGTTGATCGCGGGCCGGATCGGCTCGCAGCTTGTCCACCCGGGTTTGTACGGCTTTCAGGTAGCGCGGCATATGAGCCAACTGCGCGTATTCATTGCTTTCCAGAAACATGGTGGGCATCAAGGCATTCAATTGCTGCTGTATGTCTTTCAAGGCCTCGGGGTGAGCTTTGATTTGCGCCAGTTTTTTCTGGGCGGCACTCCACTCATTCAGAATCTGACCGGCCAAACGCGCTACTTCCTGGGCCACCAGACCCAAGCGACTGCGACCTTCTTGTACGCGTGCCTCAAACTCGGCCTGGTTTTTCGGCCACGGCTCCATCATGCAGGACTGCTCCAGGGCCACATCAATAATCTGATCCCGCAATTGTTCCTGCGTACCCAGATTGATATACAGCATGCTGATGCGGGTCAGATCCGTAATGTTCTTTTCCAGAAAGCGCACTTGCTCGCGCAAGGCCAAACGGAACAAGCGACGCAAACCCAAACGGTGCTGACGCTGGGCCTGAGCCGGGTCGTCAAATACGTCCAGATCGCAATGGGTTTTCTTGTCGATCAAGGCCGGGTAACCAATAAAGCTGCGACCTTTGCGCTTGATTTCCATCAGCTCGGGCAGTTCGCCAAAGCTCCAACTGGTCAGTTGCTCGTGATCCAGCACCTGCGCCACTTGCTCGTCGCTGGCAGCCATCTGCTGGAAGGACGCCTGCGCCTGACGGCCATGTTCGGCCTTGAGCTGGTCCAGATTACGGCCGCCCGACAACATGCGACCATGCTCGTCAATCACTCGGAAGTTCATGAACAAGTGAGTCGCCAACGTTTCCGGCTTGAAATCGCTGCGCTGTGGTCTTTGTTTGACGTGCGCCCACATATCCTGAGAAATCGCATCCAGCAGGCTCATTCCGGGATCGGATGCTTTTTCAAACCAGCGCTGGTGAAAGGCGGCCGCGTAATCGGGCAAGGGCACACAATGACGGCGAATACGCTGTGGCAAGGATTTCAGCAAAGCCAGCACTTTTTCCTTCAACATGCCGGGCACCAGCCATTCGCAACGCGCGGCGTCGATCTGGTTCAAGGCGAACAAGGGGACACTCAAGGTCACCCCATCGCGCACCGAACCCGGCTCGAAGTGATAATCCAGCGCCATCTTCACGCCCTGCCATTGAACCGAGCGCGGAAACACCTCGGTGGTGATACCGGCTGCGTCGTGCTGCATCAGCTCGTCGCGGTTCAGCTCCAGGCCCTTAGCCTGTTCCTTGGACAAACCCTTGAACCATTTTTCCAATGTGGCAGTCTGGTACACGTCCTTGGGGATGCGCTGATCGTAAAAGGCGTAGATCAGTTCCTCATCCACCAGAATGTCAGGACGACGCGATTGGTGCTCCAAACGCTCTACCGCCTGAATTTGCTGACGGTTATGGCGCAGGAAAGGCAGGTTGGAATCAATCTCGCCCGGCACCAGAGCCTGACGCAAGAACAATTCACGGGCCTGCACCGGATCAATGCGGCCAAAGTGAATGCGACGGCCACTGTAAATCAGCAAGCCGTACAAGGTCGCACGCTCATTGGCAACGACCTGACCGGCCTTTTTCTCCCAACGCGGGTCGCCCCAGGTTTTACGCAGCAAATGGGCGCCAACTTTTTCAATCCATTGCGGTTCGATACGCGCCACACAGCGGGCAAACAGGCGCGTGGTTTCCATCAGCTCGCCGGCCAGAATCCAGCGGCCTGCTTTCTTGACCAGCTTGGAACCGGGGTGAATCACAAAACGCAGCTCACGCGTGCCTTGATAGACGCCGGTTTCTTCGCTCTTATAGCCAATATTGCCGATCAGCCCCGTCAGCAAGGCCAGATGCACTTGCTCATAAGTGGCAGCCGAGGGATTGGCGACCCAGCGCTGTTCCTGCACCAGGCTACGCAATTGAGTATGGACATCACGCCACTCCCGAATCCGCAAGGGTGACAGCAGGGCCTGTTTAACGCTATTGGCAAACTTGCGCTGCGAGCTTTGCTCCTGTGACAAGGCTTCCAGCCAGTTCCACAGCTTCACATAGGACAGAAACTCGGACTTGTCGTCATTGAAACGGGCATGGGCCTGATTGGCCGCTTCACGTTCATGGACAGGACGATCTCGCGGGTCTTGCACGGACATGGCCGAGGCCACGATCAGCATTTCTGTCAAACAATGATGTTCGTGACCGGCCAGAATCATGCGGGCCACACGCGGGTCCACCGGTAGCTTGGCCAGGGAACGGCCAACTTTGGTCAGGCGCTGCTGTTCATCCAACGCGCCCAGCTCTTGCAAGATTTGATAGCCATCGGCAATGGCGCGGCCAGTCGGTGGCTCCACAAAGGGGAAGGTTTCCACATCGTCCAGATGCAGGGCCTTCATGCGCAGAATCACCGAGGCCAGCGAGGAGCGCAGAATCTCGGGATCGGTAAAGGGGGGGCGGCTCTTGAAGTCCTGCTCGTCATACAGACGAATACAGATACCGGGACCAATACGACCACAACGCCCTGCCCGTTGGCTGGCCGAGGCCTGGCTGATCGCTTCAATGCGCAACTGCTCGACCTTGTTGCGCCAGGAATAGCGCTTGATACGCGCCAGGCCGCTATCGACCACAAAGCGTATGCCAGGCACGGTCAAGGAAGTTTCGGCCACGTTGGTCGCCAGCACCACACGGCGCGCATTGCCTTTGGGGCGGAAAATACGTTCCTGATCCGCCTGCGACAGACGCGCAAACAAAGGCAGGATCACTGTATTGATGGGCTTTTCTTTTTCCAGTGCCTCGGTGGCTTCACGGATCTCGCGCTCGCCGGGCAAGAACACCAAAATATCGCCAGTGCCGTGCCGGGCGCATTCCTGCACCGCATCCACAATGCCTTGCATCAGATCCCGCTCTTCCTCGGAGGCAGAACGGCGTTCTTCGGCATCGACCAAGGACGGATCCAGAATCGGGCGATACACAATATCCACGGGATACAGACGGCCCGACACTTCAATCACGGGCGCCCTCTTGCCCTTGTGGGCAAAGTGCTCCGCAAAACGCTCGGCATCAATGGTGGCCGAGGTGATGATCAGCTTTAAATCCGGACGCCGTGGCAGCAACTGCTTTAAAAAGCCCAGCAGAAAGTCAATGTTCAGACTGCGTTCATGGGCCTCGTCAATAATGATGGTGTCGTAGCGGCTTAACAAGGGATCGCGCTGGGACTCGGCCAGCAAGATCCCGTCCGTCATCAACTTGATGGCCGAACGCGGTCCGGTCTTGTCGTTGAAACGAATTTGATACCCTACCCAGTCACCAATCTCCGATTGCAGCTCCTGGGCAATACGCTTGGCAACCGATGTAGCCGCCAGACGGCGCGGCTGGGTATGACCAATAATCTTGCCCTGCAGGCCGCGCCCCAGCTCCAGGCAGATTTTAGGTAATTGGGTGGTTTTGCCCGAGCCGGTTTCACCACACACAATGACCACCTGATGGTCTTTGATTGCCTGGGCAATTTCGGCCCGTCGGGCGCTGACTGGCAGGTCATCAGGATAGGAAATTGTTGGTAAAGAGGGTGGATTTTCAGTCAATTCGTCGGACTCGTGCATGAAAGGTAGTTTCTGGTACAGACATCATTATAATTTTGGCTTGAAACCATTTGGACGCAAAGATCCCCCGCAATGAACACAGACATCCCCGACTCGTACAACGCCATCGAAACACCTGATCAGTCCCAGGCACAATTTGTGCGATGGTTCAGGGAAGTGGCGCCTTATGTACACGACTTTCGAGGCAAGACGTTCGTGGTGGCTTTTGGGGGCGAGCTCATCAACGATGGATTGCTCTACACCCTGATCCCGGACTTGTCGCTGCTGTCGGCGCTGGGCATCAAGCTGGTGCTGGTGCACGGTTCACGCCCCCAAGTCAATGAACAGCTACGCCTGAAAGGGGAAACCACGCAATTTGGCCGTGGTACCGAGCCGACCAGCGCCGTCGCTCTGGAATGCGCCAAAGAGGCCGCCGGTGAAATTCGCCTGGATATTGAAGCCGCATTCAGTCAGGGTTTGCCCAACACCCCCATGTCACATGCCCAGATTCGCATTATTTCGGGCAACTTTGTGACCGCGCGTCCTGTGGGTGTCATTGATGGCCTGGACTTCAAGCACTCTGGCTCGGTGCGCAAACTTGATGTGGACGCCATGCGCGTCATCCTGAATCAAGGTGCGCTTATTCTACTCTCTCCCTTGGGTTTTTCTCCAACCGGGGAGGCCTTTACCCTGGATATGGAAGATCTGGCAACCAGCACGGCCATCGCGCTGCGCGCTGAAAAATTGATTTTCCTGACACCGGAACATATTGGTCACTCCAATAATCTGGATATTGACTCGGAACTGGCCCGTGCCGATGCCGATGGCCTGCTGGCCTCGGGCAAACTCGATCAGGACTGCTCGACCTTTTTGCGCTATGCCTCGCAAGCAGTCAAACGCGGTATTGCCCGTGCACACCTGGTGCCCTACAAGCAGGACGGCAGCATTTTGCTGGAGATCTTCACCCACGATGGGGTGGGTACCATGGTGGTGGAAGATTCGCTGGACGATTTGCGCCCGGCCAATCTGGACGATGTGGGTGCAATTGTGCAACTGATCGAACCACTGGAAATTGACGGCACCCTGGTGCCCCGTGGTCGTTCTGTCATCGAGCGCGAAGTAGAGCAGTTCACGGTTCTGGAGCATGACGGCATTATTTACGGCTGCGTTGCCCTGATCCCCTACGAACAAGAAAGCATGGCCGAGATGGCCTGTCTCATCGTGCACCCCGAATGGCAAGGCTCGGGCGAAGGCGAAATCCTTTTGCGGCACACCGAGGCCAAGGCCCGTGCAGCCGGTTTCAAGCGCCTGTTCGTGCTGACCACGCGCACCTCTCACTGGTTTATCAAGCGTGGGTTTGTGCAAGGTGGCGTATCTGATCTGCCTAAAGGCAAACAGTCGCATTACAACCGATCGCGCAACAGCATGGTCTTTATTAAAAAGCTGTAAGCCGGTTTGACCGTCCTGCGCCCCTCAGTACAATACGCCCATCCACGCATTTGATTGAAAAGGAACACATATGGCACGCATGATTCACTGTGTGAAGCTGAAACAGGAAGCCGAGGGCCTGGAGTTTCCCCCCTACCCCGGCGAACTGGGCACCAAGATCTGGCACTCAATTTCCAAACAGGCCTGGGCCAACTGGATGGATGTGCAAACCCGTCTGGTGAACGAGAACCGCCTGAATCTGGCTGACGCCCGTGCCCGCACGTATTTGAAAGAACAAATGGAGCAGTATCTGTTTGAAGACAAGGATGTGGAAGCCGACGGCTTCACCGCCCCTTCCGCCTAGGGCCAGCCCCACTCGCTGACCACAGGCGACCGACCCCGGAGCATGACATCGTGCTCCGGGGTTTCTTTATTTCTGCTCCCGTCTCTTTGCCTTTCCCTGCCCAAGACGCAAACCATCCCCCTTTCGCACGCCACCCATAACAGTAATTAAATGAAACACTGCGCGACAAGTCAGTTTCAGACTGGTTAAAAATCAAAAGAAATGGAAATTTTCTATAATTATGAATCGCCCTAAAGCACAAAATCACGGCTGGCCTTAATGTGCTTGCAGAGCACCCAAGCCAAGCATGGAGCGCAGCACAAACACAGGAATAATGCTGCAGGGAGCATGCCCTTCCCCAACGCTGCCGCCATGCCTTGGCACAGTCCTGCGCCAATTCAATACTGGCTCGCCTAGCCCGAGCCACACAGGCCCATCACGTGTCCATGTCTGAGCAACCAAGCTCGGCGCCTTGCGCCGGACCTGAACAGCACAGCCACTTACTGCTTTACCCACAGGAAAAGAAGTTCATGTGCCGCCTAGACCTCCCCGAGATTGCCCAGTACTCCACCCATTTGCGCCTGTGGCTGGTCAATCTGAGCTATCTGAAGGCTTTGTATGGGCCACAGTTCCATGCTTTCGTATTGGACACGGTGCAGCAAAGGCTGCTGGATTGTGGGTTGAATACAGACGAGATCCTTATCCAGGGGGATTTTGTCCTGATTGCCCTCAAGCAACTGAGTAAGCAGAACCGCTTTGAGCGCACCCACCCCAACGCACTGGCCCAATTGCTGGGCGCAGCCCTGGAGTGCGATCCCATCACTCAGGACGAGCACCGCATCTACTTGCATACACAGATGGCCTATCACTATGACAGCCGGCAGTACGATACGGATCTGCTCCACCCTCCAACACCCAACCCCTGCTCTCACACCCATCCGGCCACGCTGGCGGCCTGGCACAAGGTCTGGGCCAAGACCTACCGGGACGACATGAGCCTGGCAGTGCGTATGCTGGATGATTTGCAAACCGGCATGTTGGTGCTGGCTTTTCAGCCCCTCTTTCACCTAAGTGAGCACCACAAGAGCAAAGATTTTTATGAAGAGGCACTGATTCGCCACAGCAGCGGTACTGACTATTCCCTGCCCGAGGCAATTGCCGCCCTGGAGCGACTGGGACTGATCTCGCGGCTGGATCGCAGCGTCCTGGGCAGCGTGGTGAAACTGCTCAGCACACAAACGGCTCTGTGTCTGGGTGCCAACCTGTCCGCTGGTTCTTTGCAGGATGACTTGTGGTGGCAAGACTTGTTCAGCTATCTGGACAGCCGTCCAGATGTCGCCCAGCGCCTGATTCTGGAAGTAACTGAAACCGGCACCATTGCCCACAAACCCACCGCGCTGCGTCTGATTGCACAATTGCAGAATCTGGGCGTGCGCATTGCGCTGGACGATACCGGCTCAGGCAATAGTACGCTGGCCTTTCTGGCCCAGACCCACGCCGACATTATCAAAATTGATCGTTCTATTTTGCTGCGGGCACGCAGCCCCGGACAACCGGCCCACTTGCTGCGTAATCTGGTCAATGTCTGCGCCGATTACTGCCCCTATGTCGTGATTGAAGGGGTAGAGGACGAGACTGACCTTGAGTTGGTGCGCCAGTCTGGCGCACACGGCGTACAAGGCTATCTGCTTGCCCTGCCTACCCTGACGCCATCCTGGTGGGACTCACCCGCTTTGATCACAGTCCAAGATGCGGTGCTCGTTCGTACCCAGTTCTATCCCGGACACGTTCCCCAGGGCTACGGCTTTGGTTTCTGAAACATCGCCGTCCCGCTAAAAACCGGCTGCTTTTCACGGCGCTGAAAACCAACAAGCCTTGCATGAAACCATGCAAGGCTTGAAGCAAGAAGGCCGGGATCAGAATCAGGCTTTGTCTTCAGACTCTGGCTCGGGCAAAGGCTCGCCGCGCGCCGTGCGCTCGGTATTTTTCACACCAGTGTGACGCACATCGTCACCGCGCACCATGTAGATTACACGTTCAGCCATGTTCTTGGCGTGGTCACCAATGCGCTCCAGCGCACGAGCAATAAAGATCAGGTCAATAGAGTGCGAGATCGTACGTGGGTCTTCAATCATGTACGTGATGATGTGACGCAGCGAACCCTTCCACTCACGATCCACTTCCTTGTCACTGCGTACAATCTGTGCCGCGTGCACGGCATCCTGACGGGCAAAGGCGTCCAGCACGTCGTTGATCATGCCAGCCACCGAGGAGCTCATGTGACGCAGTTCGACCACCGGCTCATAGCCTGCGGTACCTTCGTGCAAACGGCGCGCCATCTTGGCGATGCGCTCGGCCTCGTCCCCACAGCGTTCCATGTCGGTCAGCATTTTGGAGATGGACAACAACATGCGCAAGTCAATGGCGGTGGGCTGATTACGGGCGATCAAGTTGGTGATGCGCTCGTCAATCTCCACCTCCAGGCGGTTGATTTCTTTTTCACGCTCGCGAACCTGGTCAACCAGCGACATATCCCCGGTTTGCAGGGCTTCGGTCGCACTGCGAACCATAGATTCAACAATACCGCCCATCTGCAAGAACAGCGAACGGGTGGCCTCCAGATCGGAGTGAAACTGCTTATTGGTATGTTCGTTCATAGTGGCCTTCTTTAACAGCAAAATGGCTCGCGCCAGCGCTTAATCCGTATATAGATTAAGCACCGATTATGACAGAGACATTAAATTTCAGAAACCGTCGCCAGACAGGGTACGCACACCTTGTTGACCGGCAATCAAGGCCACGCTGGCCGGGGCAATAGCGAACAGACCGCAACATACCACACCGGGCATATTGTTGATGCGCGCTTCCAAAGCGGCCGGGTCTTCAATGGACAAGCCGGACACGTCCAGAATCAGGCCGCCGTTATCGGTGACAAAGCCCGCACGCTCGACGGGATTACCGCCCAGAGCACGCAACTGACGGGCGACCGCATTTTTGGCCATGGGGATGACTTCCACCGGCAAGGGAAACGCACCCAGCCGATCCACCAATTTAGAGTCGTCCACAATACACAAAAACTTGTCCGAGACTGACGCCACAATTTTCTCGCGAGTCAGTGCGCCACCACCACCTTTGGTCATGTTCAGGGCAGCGTCGATTTCGTCAGCACCATCGACATACCAGTCCATGCGTTCGATGGTGTTTAAGTCTTGCACGTCAATACCCAGACTTTGCAGGCGAGCGGTCGAGCGTTCCGAGCTGGAAGCTGCAGCCTTGAAGGCATGCTTGTGCGCCGCCAGGGCATCAATAAACAGATCAACCGTGGAACCCGTACCCACACCCAGAATCGAATCAGGAGTCAGGAAAGGAAGGACGTATTCAACGGCGGCCTGAGCCACCTGTTGTTTGAGTTCGGACTGTGTGTACATGGCAGATATAAAAATCGGGGGGCTGGGCCCCCCTTTGGTTTACTTGAGAAAACGAGCAGCAAATTTGCCTTCGTTAAAGCCCACGCTGACTTCACCCTCGGGCGTAATCAGCAAGGGACGGCGTACCAGGGCAGGAAACTCGGCAATCAAGGCCAGCCATTGGGCATCGTCCTGCGGTTCTTTACGTTCCGCCGGCAGATTACGCCAGGTCATGGAAGCGCGGTTGACCAGTTTGGGCCAACCGCCCAGCTCCTGCGCCCATTGTTGCAAACGGGCCGCTTCCAAGGGATGTTCGCGGTAATCCACAAAGGTCAACGACAGACCATTTTGCTCAAACCAGGCCATCGCCTTTTGGCAGGTGCTGCAGTTTTTCAAACCATACATCGTGAACACGGCAAGACTCCTTATCAATCAGGCGCGACGCTCGCGGCGTACCTGCAAGCGATTGGCGACGATCACAAAAATACCGATCACCAAAATCAGCAGGGTTGCCAGGGCGTTGATCTCGGGCTTGAGCCCCAGACGGACACGCGAAAAAACTTCCACCGGCAAGGTGGTAAAACCCGGGCCAGACAGGAAAGAGGCAATCACCACATCGTCCAGCGACAAGGTAAAAGCCAGCAACCAGGCCGCCATCAAGGACGGCACGATCGAAGGCAACACAACCTGGAAAAACGCTCGTAAGGGAGTCGCCCCCAGATCCAGCGCCGCCTCTTCCTGAGAACGGTCCAGCTCACGCATGCGCGATTGCAGAATTACAGTGGCATAGGCGGTACACAGCACCACGTGCCCGATCCAGATCGTGAAAATACCGTTCTGTTCCGGCCAGCCAAACAAGGAGTTCAGCTCCACAAACATGAGCAGCAAGGAAATGCCCAACACGACTTCCGGGATAACCAACGGTGCGCTGACCAAGCCGATATACAGCGCAAATCCCTTGAAGCGGCCCATACGAGCCAGCACATAGGCGGCCCAGGTGCCCAAAATCGTGGCCATGGTGGCCGTCAACACAGCAATCAGAAAAGACAGCTTGGCAGCGCTGAGCAAGGCCCTGTCCTGAAATAGGGATTCGTACCAGCGCAAAGAAAAGCCCGACCAAGACGTCATGATGGCCGATTCATTAAATGAAAAGACAATCAGGAACAGAATCGGTATGTATAGAAAACCGAAGCCCAGTGTCAGGACCAGGGCACGCAACCAGGGATTAGGCTTGGTCATCAGCGGCCTCCCCGTTGCGTTTGCATTTGTCGCATCTGGCTGTACTGGAAAAAGATCAAAGGAATGATCAGCAGCAAGACCATCACGCAAGTCACGGCAGCGGCCATGGGCCAGTCTGCATTATTGAAGAACTCGGTCCACATGACGCGGCCCATCATCAAGGTATCGGCACCACCCAGCATTTCCGGGATCACGTACTCGCCCACTGCCGGGATGAACACCAGCATGGCACCAGCAATCACGCCGGACATGGACATGGGAAAAGTGATGTGCCAGAACGCCGACCAGGGACGGGCGCCCAGATCATAAGCCGCTTCCAGCATGCGCATATCCAATTTGACCAGATTCGCATACAAGGGCAGGATGAAAAACGGCAGATAGGCGTAGATCAAACCGATATAAACAGCCAGGTCGGTGCGGTAAATTTCCAAAGGCGCATCAATAATGCCTATCCACAGCAAGACCTGATTGAGCAGGCCATCGCCGCGCAAAATGCCTACCCAGGCATAGACGCGCAGCAGCATGGAGGTCCAGAATGGCAAAATCACCGCCAGCAAGAGCAGGCTACGCACAGCCGGTGCAGAGCGCGCAATGTAGTAGGCCACCGGGTAGCCGATCAAAATACAAAAGATCGTGGTGACAGCGGCCATCTTCAGGGAACTGACGTAGGTCGCCAAATACAGATTATCGCTGAACAGCAGGATATAGCCGCGCAGGTTCAGGACAAAGGAAATGCTTTCCTCGGCAAACTGGGCCAAGGGCGTATACGGTGGCACCCCGAAATCAAGATCGGCAAAACTGATCTTGAGCACGAGCAAAAACGGCACCAGCAGAAACAAAATCATCCACAAGAATGTGGGCGCGACCACCAGCGTGCGACTGGTGGGCAGCAGTTTGCGCCAGGACAGGTTCTTCATGTGCTCAGTACCGTTGCGCTATCGTCGGACCAGGACACGTAGACTTCTTCATCCACACCCGGAGCATCAGGTTGAGCCAAGGTGCCGCTAGGCATTTGCGCTTCGATCAACATGCCGGCATCCAGACGAATCTGATAGCGGGTGTAACTGCCCATCCAGGATACGTGGGTCACAATGCCGTGGCCCCAGTTGGTATCCTCCGAGGGCAATTCGCGGCCCACCTTGATCTGCTCGGGACGAACGGACACGTAGACGTCCATACCCAGCGGTTCGCTGATCCCGTGACTGACATACAAGGGCCTGTTCAACTCCTCACATTCAATGTGAACATGATCCGGCTCGTCCACCGTCACCACGCCAGTGAACAAATTGGTGGAGCCGATAAAACCCGCCACAAACCGCGAATTCGGAAAGGAGTACACATCGTAAGGCGTACCAGACTGGATGATCTGCCCGTCGGACATCACCGCCAGCCGGTTGGCCATCGTCATGGCCTCTTCCTGATCGTGAGTGACCATAATGCAGGTCACCCCCACGCGCTCCAGAATCTTGACCAGCTCGATCTGCGTTTTCTGACGAATCTGCTTATCCAGAGCCGACATGGGCTCATCCAGCAAAAGCAGTTTGGGGCGTTTGACCAGGCTACGCGCCAGGGCTACACGCTGTTGCTGCCCACCCGACAACTGATTGGGTTTGCGGCGCGAAAAGCCCGCCATCTGCACCAGGTCCAGCGCCTCGAACACGCGCTCGTGGATCTCATTGCGGGGCACCCCCTCTTGCTTTAGACCAAACGCCACATTGGCCTCGACCGACATGTGCGGAAACAGGGCGTAAGACTGGAACATCATATTGACTGGCCGCCGATAAGGCGGCAGGTCAGTAATGTCCTCGTTGTCCAAGTAAATCCGACCGGAAGTCGGCTCCTCAAACCCTGCCAGCATGCGCAGCAAGGTGGACTTGCCACTGCCCGAACTGCCCAGCAGCGCAAAAATCTCGTGACGAGCCACGTCCAGACTTACCGACTGGACGGCCACCGTGTCGCCGAAAATCTTGACGACTTCGTCCACACGCACAAAAGCATCCTCGCCATCCATCCAGGGCGAGGTTCCGGTACGGATATCTTGCATGATGCCTAGCGTCCAGACTTGAGTTCAGCCCACAGGCGCGTTTGCAGGCGCTGCACTTTCAATGGCTGAGGTTTGATCACGAATAAGGTCTTGGAGACTTCAGACGAGGGGTAAATCATGGGGTTGTCGGCCACTTCCTTGACCACGAACTTGCGCGCCTCTTTATTGGCGTTCGGGTAGAACATGGTGTTGGTAATGGCGGCATGAACCTCTGGTGTTTCAATGTAATTGATAAAGGCGTGGGCCTCTTTCACATTGTTCGCGCCCTTGGGAATAGCCATGGTGTCGAACCAGATAGGTGCCCCACCTTGCGGAATGTAGTAGTCGATGGCATACGGTTTTTTCGCCTGACGCGCACGGTCAGCCGAAATCATCACATCGCCCGAGAAACCGTAGACCATGCACAGATCACCCGCAGCCAGTTCGTCGATATATCCCGAGGAGCTGAACTGACGCACGTAAGGACGAATGGTCTTGAGCAGATCCAAGGCCTCGCGGTAGTCCGCTTCGTTGCTGCTGTTGGGGTCTTTGCCAATGTAGTGCAGCACGGCGGGAAATACTTGGGCGGCTTCGTCCAGGATGGAAATGCCACAGCCTTTCAGCTTCTCGGCATTTTCCGGTTTGAACAGCATGTCCCAGTTGCCCAGGTCCACCTGTTCACCCATGATTTCTTTGACTTTGGTGACGTTGTAACCCAAGCCATTGGTGCCGTAGCCCCACGGGATCAGATACTCGTTGCCAGGGTCCACATCCGAGAGCAAGGCCATGATGTCCGGGTCCAGATTGGACCAATTGGGGATCTGGCTTTTATCCAGCTTCTGGAACAAACCACCTTCGATCTGACGCGCAGCATAATGCGTGGAAGGAACCACCACGTCGTACCCTGATTTGCCCGTCAACAACTTGGCTTGCAAGGTGTCGTTATTATCGTAAACGTCATAACGCACGGTAATGCCTGTGGCTTCCTGAAAGCCAGACAAGGTATCGGGGGCCGTGTACTCAGCCCAGTTATAAACGTTAACAACCTGATTTTGTGCCTGTGCAACAGGCATGATGGCAGCAGCGGCCAGCAGGCCGGCGAGTACCTGTGGTGTGTTCATCCCAAAAGACATCACGAGTCCCCTTCCTATCGAAAGCGAAAAACCCAAAAGGCGAGATGATAAAGCTTTTTTAAAGCCCGTAGTCGTAATTAACGCTGCGTTTGGTGACGGTAAGCAGAAAACATCTGCTGCCACCACCTATCGCCACGCGGCCCACACACTTTGAGCAAAGATCGCCTGAGACGGTGCACATTACCCAGCGCCTGGGCGGGGCTGACAGGCCCCTGTCGTGCACGGTCAAAATCGATCAGCCAGACTTTGTCATTCGCATCCAGCAAAATATTGTAGGCGTTCAGGTCAGCATGCCAAACCTCGAATTGGTGCATGCGGACAATCTCGCGCGCCACTAGCTCAGGGCAGGCGCGGTCCAGACACAAAGTCAAAGGCTGCACATCGGGCACCCGCCGGCTTATCAGGGCCGCACGGTACCAAAAACCCTGTCGCCACCACGCCCCTGCCAGCACCTCGGGAACAGCCAAACCCTTGTTGTGCAAATAAGACATCACTTGAAACTCTCGCCAACTGCGGGTATTGGATGCACCTTGCCAGAGATAGGCGGAATCATTGAAGCGAGCCACCAGACCACCACGACGATAATGACGTAATACGGCCTGACCAAAAGGGCCATTCACAAACCAGGCAGCCTGACGGCCGCCCTGCCCGACTTTGCTGGCCTGATCGCCATAGGAGGCCGCCTCGAACCAGCGTTGCAAGGCCGCCGGTTCCAGATCCAGTTGATTGGCCAACGCCGGCGCCAACAAGGCACCGCCACCGGGCAAAGCATAGACAGTTTCGGAATGGGTGCTCACAGCAGCTCCTCAGGCACGAACCAGCAACAAGGTCACGATCAGTACCAGCATGCAGGCAAAAATAAACTTCAGACGATTCTCAGGCAGGCGATAGGCCAGACGCACGCCAAACGGCACCAGCATCAGGCTGCCTATCGCCATCGGTATCCCGATCTGCCAGGTTGCTTGGCCATGAAAAGCATAGGTCGCCAAGGCAACCAGCGTACCGGGAATAATCATGGACAGCGCCAAGCCTTGCGCACCGGTCTGGCTATAACCCATGCGGCTGGTCAGAAAAGGCACTACCAGCACCGCACCGCCCACACCAAATACGCCCCCGGCCAAGCCCGCCATCATGCCTACCGCGATATACCACAGCTGGCCAAACGACTCCGGGTCCGGACGCGGCTTGTCACTGCGACGACGCCGCCGGGAAAAACCCAAACTCTGGTCGAAATAATACAGGGCAATGGCCATCACAAATACAGAGTAAATGCGACGCAGCAAGACCGCATCCATACCCAAGGCCAGACGCGCCCCCAGCCAGGTAAAGATGATGGAAGAAACCGCCCCCAGAGCAGCCCGGCGGAAATCAATATGATTGCGGCGATGATACTGACGCACGGTCAGCAGCACCGCTGGCACCACCATGATCAGAGCCGTCCCCTGAGCGGTTTGCTGATCCATGTCCAGAATCAGGCCCAGCAGCGGAATGGCCAGCAAACCGCCGCCTATCCCCAGCACACCACCGGCGTAGCCAATAAGCGCACCTCCCAGCAAACAAGCCAGGATCAACTCAAGATTTAACATGGCAATTACAGGTTGCGCAGACGATCGACGGCGTCCTCGACCCGATCTACCGCCCAGATTTCCAAGCCTTCAATCGCCTGGCGCGGGGCATTGCTCTTGGGAATCAGCGCGATGCTGAAACCCAGCTTGGCCGCTTCGCGCAAACGCTCCTGACCGCGCGGGGCCGGACGAATTTCACCGGCCAGGCCAATTTCCCCGAACACCACCAAACCGCGTGGCAAGGGACGGTTATTCAGGGAAGACAGAATAGCCAGCAGCACAGCCAGGTCGGCGGCTGGCTCAGTAATCTTGACACCCCCCACGGCATTAACAAACACGTCCTGGTCGTACGTAACCACACCTGCGTGGCGGTGCATCACGGCCAGCAACATGGCCAAACGGGAGCTTTCCAGGCCCACAGACAAGCGGCGCGGATTAGGTACATGTGCTGTATCCACCAGGGCCTGAATTTCCACCAGCAAAGGCCGTGTGCCTTCCTGAGTGGCCATGACGCAGGAACCGGCGACCGACTGAGAATGCTGCGACAAGAACAGGGCCGACGGATTGCTGACCCCTTTCAAACCCTTTTCCGTCATGGCGAACACACCCAGCTCATTGACCGCGCCAAAGCGGTTCTTGAATGCCCGCACCATGCGAAAGGACGAATGCGTGTCGCCCTCGAAATACAGCACGGTATCCACAATGTGCTCCAGCACTCGTGGCCCGGCCAGCGTCCCGTCTTTAGTGACGTGACCGATAAAAATCATGGAGGTGCCGCTTTGCTTGGCCAAGCGGGTGAGCTGGGCTGCACATTCGCGCACCTGCGACACCGAGCCTGGAGCCGCACTGAGCTGATCGGAATACAGGGTTTGAATCGAGTCGATCACCACCACACTGGGTTGATGCGACTGCAAAGCCTGGCTGATGGATTCCAGACGAATTTCAGCCAGCAGATCCACGCCTTCAGTAGGCACACCTAGACGGCGAGCACGCAAGGCGACCTGTTCGGCGGACTCTTCGCCCGTCACATACAGCACTTTGGTTTGCTGGGCCAAGGCCGCCATGGCTTGTAGCAGCAACGTCGACTTACCGACTCCGGGATCGCCCCCAATCAGGATGACGCCCCCTTCCACCAACCCTCCGCCCAGAACACGATCGAACTCACCTATGCCGGTAGGCACACGTGGCAATTCCCGTGCCTGTACCTCTGAAAGACTTTGAACCGGGCTGGAACCGGCCAGGGAAGCGAAACGGTGAGCACTGGCCGCCGCCGGTGTCTCCACCGTTTCCTGCAAGCTGTTCCACGCCCCACAGGCAGGACATTTGCCTGCCCACTTAGGTGTATCTGCCCCGCACTCTGTGCAAACAAATACAACTTTGGCCTTGCGGGCCGCACGAGTACTGGTGGCCATAGAAATTCCTTAACGTCCGCCCAGACTGCCACCGCCATCCACGCCCAGATTCTGGCCGGTGATATAAGCGGCTTCATCGCTGAGCAGAAAAGTAACCGCCGCAGCCACTTCCGCGGCCTGCCCAAACCGCCCCAAGGGAATGGAGGACAGGCTGCGTTGTTCAGCTTCGCTGCCGACGGGATGATTGGCACGGAACAATTCGGTTTCGATCGGACCAGGAGAGACCGCATTGACGGTAATGCCGTAAGGGGCCAGCTCCAGCGCCCAGGTGCGGGTACAACCCAGCAAGGCACTTTTGGCCGCGGCATAGCTGGTGCGGTCGGCACCGCCGTGCACGACACGACTGCAAATATTGACGATGCGGCCTTCCTTGCGCGCTTTCATCGAGGGGATGAACGCCTGGGCCACTTGCACCGCCACACGCACATTCAGGTCAAACACCTGATAGAGGTTGCCCAGGTCCACCTGACCAATGGGCTCGGGCGCGACCATACCCACATTGTTCACCACCGCATCAACGGGGTATTTTTCGCGGATAACGCGCAGCATTTCCTCGGTTTCGCCTGCATTGCTCAAATCGCAGGAGTACAGATAACCGGGGAAATCAATATTCTCCGTGTGACGGGCCAGACCCACCACGTGGGCCCCGGCATCGGCCAGCCTTTGGCTGATTGCCCAGCCGATACCTTTGGTAGCACCGGTAACGAGTACACATTTATTCTTCATGGCTATGCCTTATGGGTGTTAATCCTGGATGAAGCGCGGCACGCGTGGCGCGACCGCACAAATCAATTCGTAGCCCAGGGTTCCCGCTGCTGCGGCAACTTCATCCACACTGGGCCCGCCTTGACCGAACAACACCGCCTGGCTGCCTACTCCGGCGGCGGGCACCGGGGTCAGGTCTACTGCCAACATGTCCATGGAGACACGGCCAAGCAAACGGGTACGTACACCATTGACGGTAATAGGGGTGCCGGTTCCCGCATGGCGCGGGTAACCATCGGCATAGCCGCAAGCCACCACGCCAATGCGCATGGCCCGCTCGGCAAGATAGGTATGGCCGTAACCAATGCCCTCGCCCTGCTTGACGCCGCGCACACTGATGATTTCTGCAGCCAGCGTCATGCCGGGCTGCAAACCAAAATCATCGGCACTGCTCTCTGCAAAGGGGGAACTGCCGTACAGGCAGATACCGGGACGTACCCAGTGATCCGGGCCGGAGGGCATGTACGCCCCCAGGTCGGGGCTTAAAGTCGCGGCAGAATTGCACACACTGACCGGGCCGGGCAAACCGTCGGTAATCCGGTTAAAGCAGCGAATCTGCTCCAGCGTGGCGTCGATATTGTCATCGGCGCGCGCAAAGTGCGTCATGCGCCCAACCGTGCCCAGCTTGCCCGCTTTTTGCAGACGCTGGGCGCGCTCGAACGCGGCAGGGTAATCGTCCACGCTGAAACCCAGGCGGTTCATGCCGCTATTGAGCTTGACCATGGCATTCAAGGCTACCCCGCCTTTCCACTGCTCCAGCATCTTGAGCTGCTCATGGCAATGGATGACGGTGGTCAGACCGAACTCGGCCAGCACCTCCAGATCTTCTGGCTGAAAAAAACCTTCCAGCAACATGATAGGGCCGGTCCAACCGGCAGCCCGACAGCGTATGGCCTCTTTTAAATCCAGCATCGCCATGCCTTCGGCGGCACTGAAAGCCCGCACCGCATTTTCGATGTCATGACCGTAAGCATTGGCCTTCATGACGGCCCAGATATGAGGCCGTTTTACACCCGATGGAGCCGTAGCGTTATTCAGGCTCTGAATAACCATATCGAGATTGTGACGCAGTGACGCAATATGAATGGTGGCCGAGATAGGACGTGGCATGGTTCTCCCCGAAGCAATACGAAAGTCTAAACCAGCCCTAGTGGAAACGAAAGCCGTATACTGGCGGACTATGTCTATCGAGCACTATGAAAACTTCCCTGTCGCCTCTGTGCTGCTACCTCGTCTGCTACGCCGACCGGTCACCGATATTTATCGTTTTGCCCGCAGCGCCGACGACATTGCCGATGAAGGCGATTTAAGCGCTGCCGAGCGCCTGGAACTGCTGGCGCAGTTCGAAGCCGGAATAGAACAACTGCAATATCACCAGCCCGTCCTGGCCGATACCCCGCACAGCGAAATTTTTGTCCCTTTGGCCAGCAGCATCAGCAACTTCCAATTGCCGCTCAAGCCTTTTTTGGACCTGCTGTCTGCGTTCCGCCAGGACGTGACCACCCACCGCTATCGCGATATGGCACAGGTGCTGGATTACTGTACCCGCTCGGCCAACCCTGTTGGCCGCTTGATGCTGCATCTGTATCAAGCTCACAGCCCAGAGCTGATCGAGCTGGCCGACTCCACCTGTACGGGGCTGCAACTGGTTAATTTCTGGCAGGACGTGGCACTGGACTGGCACAAGAACCGTGTCTATATCCCGCAAGACCTGCTGGCCCAATATGATCTGGATGACGATTACATCCAGGCCCGCACGCAACTGCTGCGTCAGCCCGAGGCCGATGCACGATGGCAGGAAATGATGCAGCTGCTGGTGACCGATGCCCGTCAGCGCCTGCAAGCCGGACTGCTGCTGTCCTCCCACCTGTCCGGGCGCATCAGCCTGGAATTGAAAATGATGGTACTGGGCGGCCTGCGTATTCTGGAACGCCTGGAAGCGGTAAAGTTTGATGTCTTTAGCCATCGCCCCACCCTGTCCCGTATGGACTGGCTACGCCTGATTACCCGCGGCCTGAGCCGTACCTCTTACCGACCCTGAACGTCCATGAGCCCAGACGAGTATTGTCAGAACAAGGCAGCCCAAAGCGGCTCCAGCTTCTACTACGCCTTTTTGTTTCTGCCGCCTGAGCGCCGTCGCGCCATCACGGCGCTGTACGCGTTTTGCCGCGAGGTGGACGATGTCGTGGACGAGGTTCACGAAGAGTCCGTCGCCCGCATGAAGCTGGTGTGGTGGCGCACACAGGTGGCTGATCTGTATGAGGGCCGTGCCCATCACCCGGTGATGCAGGCCCTGGCTCCTCATATTGAAGCGTTTGGTCTGCCACAGGACGAGTTGCTGGCCGTGATCGACGGCATGGAAATGGATCTGGACCAGATGCACTACCCAAGCTGGAGCGAGCTGGAACGTTACTGTTGGCACGCCGCCAGCGTGGTGGGGCTGCTGTCGGCGCGTATTTTCGGTCAAACCCAAGAACAGACCAGCGACTATGCACAGAAGCTGGGCCTGGCATTTCAACTGACCAATATCATCCGCGATGTGGGTGATGACGCCCGTCGTGGTCGCATCTACTTGCCCCAGGAAGATCTGGACAAGTTTGGGGTGTCGCCCCACGAGATTCTGGACCAGCAGCACTCGGAGCGTTTCGAGGCCTTGATGGCTTTTCAAACCGAACGTGCTCAGGACCTGTACCGACAAGCCATGCGCGCCCTGCCTGCTGTTGACCGTCGGGCACAACGCCCCGGCCTGTTGATGGCAGCCATCTACCATGCCCTGCTGGTGGAAATTGCCAATGATCGCTGGCATGTGCTGGAACAGCGCATTTCGCTGACGCCCATTCGCAAGTTCTGGCTGGCCTGGAAAACCTGGGTATCGGGCGGCCGCAGCTTGCAACGCAAACTGGGCCGATGAAAGTCGCGGTTATCGGGGCGGGCTGGGCGGGCTGTGCCGCTGCCTGGCGACTGAAAACCCAAGGCCATCAAGTCAGTGTCTTTGAAGCCTCGCGCCATATAGGCGGGCGTGCCCGCCGTATCCACAGCCCCAATCTGGGGCGCGACACCGATAACGGCCAGCACATCATGCTGGGCGCCTACGCCGTCATTCTGGGATTGATGGGGGAAATTGGCCTGGACGAAGCTTCCCGTATGGAACGCAAGGATCTGGACGTAATCTCGGCCGATGGGCATTTCCGCCTACGCAATCGCCCCCTGCCCGCCCCCTTCCATGTATTGACTGGCCTACTGGGTGCCCAAGGCCTGAGCTGGTCGCAAAAAATCAAGCTGGCGCGCTTGTGCCGCTGGCTGATGAAACAACAATGGCGCACCCCAGCCGGTCTGACCGTGTTGCAGCTTCTGGAGCAGCATCAACAAGACAAGCATGTCATCCGCTTATTCTGGCAACCGCTGTGTGTGGCCGCCATGAACACCCCGATTGAACAAGCCTGCGCCCAATTGTTTGCCCATGTCCTGCGCGACAGCCTGGGCGGTCCCCGACAAGCCAGCCAAACCTTGATCCCGCTGACAGACTTAAGCCAGCTCTGGTGCGAACCCGCCCTGCGCGATATTCAGCTACAGCTAGGCCACCGGGTACAAAGGCTGGAGCTAACAGAATCGGGCGTACACATTGATGGCCTGCAATTTGATGCTGCCATCGTGGCTTGTCCTCCCGTACAAGCTGCTCGCCTGCTGCATAGCCTGCCTAGCAGCCCAGCCAGCGAACAGTTGTTGGCGGATCTGGAGGCGTTTAGCTATATCCCTATCGCCACCCTGTATCTGGAACTGGAGCAAGCCTGGAACCTGCCCCACTCCATGTTAATGCTAGACGATAGCAGCGGCAGCGGTGGGCAATGGCTGTTTGATCACAGCGCCTTGAAACCAGGCAGCGGCGAAACGTTGGTAGGGATCATCATCAGCGACGCGGTACGTTTGCAAGCCCTGGATCGTGAGCAGGCTATTGCCGCCATTATCGAGCAGGTGCGCGCTCAAACCCAGCATCTGCACGCCATGCCAGCCGTACGCGCCAGCGAGCTGATTATCGAAAAGCGGGCCACTTTTGCAGCTGTGCCCGGCCTGCGTCGTCCTTCAGTAGCAACACCTTGGGCTGCCATTCGTCTGGCAGGAGACTGGACCGATACCGGCTACCCCGGTGTATTGGAAGGCGCTGTACGCAGCGGTCTGAAAGCAGCACATCTGTAAGCACCAGGTCTGAGCGGGTCACAGCCAAAAAGAATGTGCCGAGTATCCGTCTTTCCTGCTACCCGTTTGTCCAGCTTTTGCTCTAGCTCCGACCTGACTCTGCTTGGCGTAGCCTGGCCTGGCTTGAACCTTAGGCTCGGCTTTGGCAGCTACTCTGACTATTACGGCATCCGCCCTTTGCAAAGCGATCCTGCACGAACCGGCAAACGCTCACTTCGCATCAAGGCAATCAAACAGAGTCATGACAAGAAACCCGGCCATCGACGAAGACCACGCTTAAGACACCCTTAAAACAAGCGCTACTGAGGCAAAACACTATTGCGCCGACGGTGTCAGCAAAGTCTGCGCGGGCTTATGAGCAGCCAGAAACTCCGATTGAAACAGGCACATGCGCACCACATCCCGATATTGACCGTTGATGAAGAACTCATGCTTGAGTTCGCCTTCCACCTGGAAACCAAACTTCTGATAGATATGGATAGCCTTGTGGTTTTCCTTGTCCACAATCAGCACGATTTTGTACAGATTCAGCACCCCAAAGCCGTACTCGATAGCCAGCTTAGTCGCCCGCGAGGCAATTCCCTTACCCTGAAACTCCGGTGCAATAATGATCTGAAACTCTGCGCGGCGGTGTACATAATCAATTTCCACCAGTTCCACCACTCCCGATGGCTGCCCTTCCCACTCCACCACAAAACGGCGCTCACGCTGATCGTGAATGTGCTCATCGTACAGAGCTGCCAGCTCGCCATAGGTTTCGTAAGGTTCTTCAAACCAGTAGCGCATCACACTGGCGTTATTGTCCAGCAAGTGCACAAAGCGCAAATCCTCACGCTCCAGAGGGCGTAATTTAACGTGGGTCGTTTTACTCATGGTTTTTCTATCCTTTCTCTATGTTCGATAGACGAGCCGCCTATCTGCCTATACCAAAGGCCATAGACATCATGCCCGCATATTCCGTGTTTTTGATGAAGGCCTGATAGAAAAAGTTCAGTTGGCTGCCAAGCCACAGCCCTGCCAGTCTTGTTGCTGCATAACCGGCCAAAAACGCGAAAACCCCGATTTCTGCTTTCCTGCCGAGCAAACTGAACATCAGTCAGGCCAGCAGGAAGATCAAAATCGGGGTTTGAAACGACGACCTAGCCGCTATGGCTGCGCCAGCAAAGAACCAGCGCAGGTAGCTGGCATCAGGTGGGGGCGTGTTCCTCGATGTAGCGACGTACTTGAGCGACATCGGCATCCATCACGACCACTTTTTGCGGCAAATCTGCCAGACCACGCAAGTGCTCAGGCACTGGCGCAGGCTGACCAATCGCTTCTTCAATCGTCTCGGAGAACTTGGCAGGCAGCGCGGTTTCCAGCACCAGCATGGGGATGCCTTCTTCGCGGAAGTTCTGAGCCACCTTGACGGCGTCCGCCGTGTGCGGGTCGATCAGAGTCTGGTACTGCTGATTCACCTGGGCAATCGTGTTCAGACGATCCTGGTGCGAACTGGCACCGGCCACAAAGCCGAACTCTTCCTGGAAGCGTGGCAGATGCTCGCTCAGATCGAACTGGCCTTCTTTGGCCAATTGTTCCCACAATGCCTTGACCTTGCTGCCATCACGGCCCAGCAGATCAAACACAAAGCGCTCAAAGTTGGAGGCGCGGGAAATGTCCATGGACGGGCTGGACGTAGCGTAAGTTTGCTCGGAACCACGCGGGCGATAAATGCCCGTGCGGAAGAACTCTTCCAGCACGTTGTTTTCGTTGGTGGCCAGAACCAGCTTGGCGATAGGCAGCCCCATCTGACGAGCAATGTGACCCGACAGAATATTGCCGAAGTTACCCGAAGGAACGGCAAACGACACCTTTTGACCAGCCTGGTTCGTGCTGCGCAGCCAGCCCCAGAAGTAGTACACCACCTGAGCGGAAATACGGGCCCAGTTAATGGAGTTCACGGCACCCAGATGCCATTTGGACTTGAACTCCAGATCACCAGCCAAGGCTTTGACGATATCCTGGCAATCATCGAACACACCTTTCACCGACAGGTTGTGGATGTTGTCGTCTTGCAAGGAGTACATCTGAGCGCGTTGGAAAGCACTCATGCGACCGTAAGGCGAGAGCATGAACACGCTGACGCCACGCTTGCCGCGCAAGGCGTATTCTGCCGCCGAACCTGTGTCGCCAGACGTGGCGCCCACAATGTTCAGGGTGCTGTTGCGTTGTGTCAGTACGTACTCGAACACTTGGCCCAGAAACTGCATGGCCATGTCTTTAAAAGCCAGGGTTGGACCTTGGGACAAGCCCAACAAAGAGAAACCAGGCTCCAGGTCCTTGACCGGTACAACCTGCTCGCTGTCGAACACGCCGGGTGCGTAAGCACGTGCCGTCAAGGCGGACAGTTCGTCCGCCGGAATATCGGTGACAAACAAGCCCAGCACTTTGGCGGCCAGTTCGGGGTAGCTCAGTGCGCGCCAGGATTCCAGCGTTTCTGCACTGACTTGAGGGTAGCTTTCTGGCATGGCCAAGCCACCATCCGGAGCCAAGCCTTCCAGCAAGATGTCCGAAAATGGCTGGGCTTTCATGCCGCCACGGGTGGATACGTAATTCATTACAGATTCTCCACGCGCAAACGGGTCACGGCGGACTGTACAAAAGGCAGATTCTGAATCTGGCTGATAGCGCCATTGATGGCACCTTCACGCGCTTCGTGCGTCAGGAAGATGATATCGGCCTGTTCGCCAGCCGGTTCCTGGAACATGGAACCGATCGAGATCGAGGCTTGCGCCAGAATACGAGCCACATCCGCCAAAACACCAGGACGATCGTCCACACGCAAACGCAGGTAGTACGAGGACACCACTTCATCCATAGGCAGGATGGGGGTATCGGACATGGCGTTGTGCTGGAAGGCCAGATAGGGCACGCGGTGTTCGGGTTCTGCGGTTTGCAGACGGGTCACGTCTACCAGATCGGCCACCACCGCCGACGCGGTTGGCAAGGCACCGGCACCAGCGCCGTAGTACACAGTCTGACCCACAGCATCGCCATGCACCAGCACCGCGTTCATGGCACCTTGCACATTGGCCAGCATGCTTTGCAGCGGAACCAGTGTGGGGTGTACGCGCAGCTCAATACCTTCTTCGCGGGCACGGGTAATTCCCAGCAGCTTGATGTTATAGCCCAGGCGTTGTGCGTGTTGCAGGTCTTCCAGTGCCAGGCTGGTAATGCCTTCCACGTAGGCCTTGCTAAATTGCACTGGAATACCAAAGGCCAAGGAGGCCAGCAGGCTCAGTTTGTGCGCCGCATCCACACCTTCAATGTCGAAAGTAGGATCAGCTTCGGCGTAACCCAGACGCTGGGCATCGGCCAGGGCTTCAGCAAAGCTGACGCCACGGTTGCGCATTTCGGACAGGATGTAGTTGGTGGTGCCGTTGATAATACCAGCGAGCCACTGAATACGGTTGGCCGTCAGGCCTTCGCGAATCGCCTTGATGATGGGAATACCGCCAGCCACCGCAGCTTCAAACGCCACCATGACACTACGCTCGTGAGCCGCAGCAAAAATCTCGTTGCCATGCTTGGCCAACAGCGCCTTGTTAGCGGTGACCACGTGCTTGCCCTGAGCAATGGCTTCCATGACCCATTCGCGTGCCAAGGTGTCGCCCCCCACCAGCTCGACCACAATATCGATCTCGGGGTTGCGCACCACGTCCATGCCGTCTGTGGTCAGGGTTACGTCGTCCCCCACCAGCGCACGTGCCTTTTCCAGGTCACGCACAGCAATAGCGACCACCTCAATACGGCGACCAGCGCGGCGAGCGATTTCATCTGCATTGCGTTTCAATACGTTCCAGGTGCCGCTGCCAACCACACCCAAACCCAGCAAACCTACTTTGATAGGACTCATTGAACAAATCCGTCCTTACGGAACATTTCTTTGATGCCGCGTACCGCCTGACGGGTACGTTGCTCGTTTTCGATCAGCGCAAAGCGCACATAGTTGTCGCCATACTCACCAAAGCCGATGCCGGGGGATACGGCTACTTTGGCATCGCTCAGTAAGCGCTTGGCAAACTCCAGCGAACCGATGTCCTTGTAGAACTCGGGAATCTTGGCCCAGATATACATTGATGCCTTGGGGACATCGACCATCCAGCCTGCTTCATGCAGGCCCTTGGCCAATACGTCGCGACGGCGGCGGTATTGCTCCACCACCTCCTTGACACAATCTTGTGGCCCTTCCAGCGCCGCAATGGCGGCCACCTGAATCGGTGTGAAGGTGCCGTAGTCGTGATAGCTCTTGATACGTGCCAGAGCATTGACCAGTGACGCATTGCCCACCATGAAGCCAATACGCCAGCCAGCCATATTGTAGCTTTTGCTCATGGTAAAAAACTCGACCGCTACATCGCGCGCGCCTTTCACTTGCATGATGGAGGGGGCCACGTAGCCGTCAAAGGTAATGTCGGCATAGGCCAGATCATGTACCACCAGAATATTGTGCTCGCGTGCCAGCGCCACAATACGCTCAAAAAAGGACAGTTCCACGCACTGGGCTGTCGGATTGCTGGGAAAACCCAGAATCATCATTTTGGGCTTGGGAATGGACTCCCGCACGGCTTTTTCGATTTCCTCGAAAAAATCCACGCCGGGGATCATGGGCACCGAACGAATATTGGCACCGGCAATAACGGCACCATAGATATGAATGGGGTAACTGGGATTGGGCACCAGCACAGTGTCGCCCTTGTCCAGCGTTGCCAGCATCAAGTGGGCCAGGCCTTCTTTGGAACCGATGGTAACGATCGCTTCACTATCCGGATCCAAGTGCACATTGTAGCGGCGCTCGTACCAATTGGTCACGGCGCGGCGCAGACGCGGGATGCCTTTGGAGACAGAATATCCATGAGTGTCAGGGCGGGTAGCCGCCTCGACCAGCTTTTCCACGATGTGCGCCGGTGTCGCTCCGTCTGGGTTCCCCATGGACATATCAATAATGTCCTCGCCACGACGGCGGGCGGCCATTTTCAGCTCGCCAGTAATATTGAACACGTAAGGCGGCAAACGCTCGATGCGCGGAAAGCGAATCATGGTATTCCTTAATGAGAAAAAGCGAAGACCCAGACCAAAAGGTAAAAGTGAATCAAAGAGTTTAATCCATGATTGACTTACTGAGAATCACTGCAAACAGATCAGGTGCCGCATCGACGCTGACGCTTTGCGCTATCATCGAAGCTGAAAACCGGAGAGACTCATCGTGCAACTGCAACGCGAACACAATCCAGCCATGAATGCCATCACCGCCTACGGAGAGGGCTACGTGGCGATCAACTTTCAAAACCACGATCATTCCATCTTCTTTAGCCCTGAAGGTCCGGTTCAGGACCTGGCCATTCAAAGCGCATCCGAGCTGACAGCCGTGCTGCTGCGCCGGATTGCGGGACTGGAATCGGTCCAGCAAGACCCTATGGCCTTTCTGGACGACGCCCCGCCAGCGCGCCCTGACAATGCCCCCGAATTGATTTTGATTGGCACTGGCCAGCGCCAGCACTTTTTGCACCCCGCTGTCACGCAGGAAATGCTGCAGTGGGGCATAGGTGTGGAAATCATGGATACCCAGGCCGCTGCCAGAACCTACAATATCCTCATGGCTGAAGGCCGCAAAGTTGTTGCGGCCTTACTGATACAGGAAAAAGCATGACTGCCGTACAAATTGGTGCCCCTATCCCCGACTTTTCCGTGCCCTCCACCCAGGGCGAGTTCAGCGCGGCTGACCTGAAAGGTAAAATGACAGTGTTGTACTTTTACCCCAAAGACAACACGCCAGGCTGCACCACCGAGTCCCAAGATTTCCGCGACGCTCTGCCCGAGTTCCAGGCGGCGGGCGCGCAAATTATTGGCGCCTCGCGCGACTCGCTCAGCTCGCACGAACGTTTTATCGACAAACAAGCCCTGACGTTTCCTTTGCTTGCCGACACCGACGAGCGCTTGTGCGAACTGTTTGGGGTCATGAAAATGAAAAACATGTACGGTAAACAGGTACGTGGCATCGAGCGCAGCACCTTTTTGATCGACGCCCAAGGTGTGTTGATTCAAGAATGGCGTGGCATCAAAGTGCCCGGCCACGTCCAAGCTGTATTACAGGCTGTCCAGCAAGCCGCCTGAAACCTTACCGTGCCGGCCTGCGGGTCGGCACACAACCAGGAGTACGTGTTATATGCCGCTACCAACGTTGCCCACCAAGCTGGGAACCCTGCTTAGCGAAAAAGATGACAGTGTCATCCTTGCCGATCCACCCGTACCACTAGACGAACCCGAATCTCCTCCTGCCAGCCCCAACGCTCCAGCCCGCAAAGCCGCTGTTGAGCCACGCGCAAAAAAGACGGCGCCTGCCAAAACAGCGCCGGCAGCCCCGGCGGCCAAAACAGCTCCCGCCAGCGCCGCCAAGCCAGCTCCCAGCAAAAGTGCCGCCGCCAGTCCGGTCCAGCAGCCCAAGCCCACGACCAACACGTCGGGCAAACGCACTCGTCTGGCCCCTACTCAGCGCAAACTGTTTGTGCTGGATACCAACGTTTTGCTGCACGACTCCAATTCGCTGTTCAAGTTTGAAGAGCACGACATCTTCTTGCCCATGATGGTGCTCGAAGAGCTGGATCACCAGAAAAAAGGCCTGTCAGAAGTGGCTCGCAATGCGCGCCAGGTTAGCCGATCCCTGGAAGGTCTGGTGGGCGATCATGGTCTGGACAAACCCATTAATCTAGATGGCATCGGCAATACCGAAGCGCTGGGCGCCGTTACCTTCCAGACCAGTGCCCTGGATACCAGCCTGCCCATCCAACTGCCGCTGGGCAAGGCTGACAACGCGATTTTGGCCGTGGTCAATGCCCTGACCCAAAGCATGCCCAAGCGCGAAGTGGTCCTGGTGTCCAAAGACATCAATATGCGCCTGAAAGCCAAGGCCCTGGGCCTGCTGGCCGAAGACTACCGCCACGATCACGTGCTGGATGACTCCGACTTGCTGTATGACGGTGTCATGCCCTTGCCGGACAACTTCTGGACCAAACACGGCAAGAACATGGAGTCCTGGCAACAGGGTGGCACCACCTTCTACCGCATCAGCGGGCCGCTATGCAGCCAGTTCATGGTCAACCAGTTCGTGTTTACCGAAGGCGATGATCCCTTGTATGCCCAGGTACGTGAGACCGCCGGCAATACTGCAGTACTGGCGACCTTGCGCGACTACAGCCACGGCAAAAACAATGTCTGGGGTATTACTGCTCGCAACCGCGAACAGAACTTTGCCCTGAACCTGTTGATGAACCCGGATTTTGATTTCATCTCCCTGCTCGGTCATGCCGGTACGGGTAAAACGCTGTTGGCCCTGGCCAGTGCGTTGACCCAGACCCTGGAGACCAAGCGCTACAACGAAATCATCATTACCCGTGCCACGGTGCCCGTGGGTGATGACATCGGTTTTCTGCCTGGTACTGAAGAAGAGAAAATGCAGCCCTGGATGGGGGCCCTGGAAGACAACCTGGAAGTCCTGCACCTGGGCACCGGCAAGTCCTCCGGCAACCTGAGCAATCCCCAAGGCACTGAGGCTCCGCGCAACTCCACCATGGAACTGGTGCGCTCCAAGATCAAGGTCAAATCCCTGAGCTTCATGCGTGGCCGTACCTTCATGAACAAGTTCCTGATCATCGACGAGGCGCAGAACCTGACACCCAAGCAGATGAAAACACTGGTGACGCGGGCCGGCCCTGGAACTAAAATCGTCTGCCTGGGCAATATTGCCCAGATCGACACGCCCTACCTGACCGAGGGCAGTTCGGGACTGACCTACGTAGTAGACCGATTCAAAGGCTGGCCGCATGCAGGCCACATTACCTTGCAACGTGGTGAGCGCTCCCGTCTGGCCGATTACGCCAGCGACGCACTCTAAACCGAATCTCTACTCACTCAAACCGGGTCTTGAACCCGGTTTTTTTTTACCGCCAGGCTACACCACGATCAACAAGCCGATCGAAGACGCAGCATGGGGGATTTTTAATGACTGTTATGAAACGTACCGCACAGCCCATCGGGCTTACCATGGGCGATGCCGCTGGCATAGGCCCGGAAATTATCGCCCGTCTGATGGTTGAAGGTTTGCCTCACCCGGCCGTCGTGTATGGCGATCCGGGTGCAATGCGCCGTGCCTTGACTCTGATTGGTGCTGCCCAGGACTGGCGGGTCGAGGAAGTAAAGCAGCCCATTTGCACGCCCAAAGGGGTCATTGCCGTACTGAATCGCTGGCAAGCCCTGCCCGAAGATCTGCCCTATGGCGAAGTTCACGCCCTGGCTGGACGTGGTGCCTACGAATACCTGTGCCACGCCATTGATGATGCCCAGGCTGGCCTGATCCGTGCCATCGTCACCGCCCCGCTGAATAAGCTGGCCATGCAAAAAGGCGGTATCGATGCCCCCGGCCATACCGAGATTCTGGCCGAGCGCAGCCACACCGAGCACTACGCCATGATGCTGGCCAACGAGCACTTGCGCTCCATTCTGGTCACCATTCATGAACCGCTGGCACGCGTCCCCTCCCTGATTACGAAAGCGCGCGTGCTGCAAACCATACGGCTGGCACAACTGGCCTGCACCCAGGCCGGAATCGCCAAACCCCGTGTGGCGGTGGCCGGTTTAAACCCCCATGCCGGTGAAGGCGGCAAATTTGGCCTGGAAGATAAAGAACAGATCAGCCCGGCTATTGAACAAGCCCGCGCCGAAGGCATCCAGGCCAGCGGCCCCTGGCCCGGCGATACGATTTTCATGCGAGCACGTCAGGGGGAGTTCGATATTGTGGTGGCCCAATACCATGACCAAGGTCTGATCCCCATCAAGCTGCTGGGTCTGGACGAAGGCGTGAACGTAACCGTCGGCCTGCCCTTTATCCGCACCAGTGTGGACCATGGCACGGCATACGACATTGCCGGACAGGGCAAGGCTGATGCCTCCTCCCTGGGCTATGCCTACCGTATGGCGCTTTCCATGAGCGCTCACCAAGCATGATCAAGCGTTTACCGATTGACCCGTTTTTGCTGAAACTGTTTGCCACGGTTGCGCTTGCCAGTCTGCTGCCCGCCCAAGGCTGGGGCGTGCCTTTGTTTCAACACATCACACAGATTGCGATTGCCCTGCTGTTCTTTCTGCATGGTGCCCGCCTATCACGCGAGGCTATCTGGGGTGGCTTGTCCCACTGGCGTTTGCACCTGCTGATTCTGTCCGTCACCTTTGTGCTCTTCCCTATTCTGGGTAGTGGCGTGGCCGCCGTACTGCGTCCCTGGCTGACAGACAATCTGTACCTGGGAGTTCTGTTTCTGGCTTGTCTGCCCAGCACCGTGCAGTCTGCGGTAGCCCTGACAGCAATGGCACGTGGCAACGTACCGGTTTCAATTTGCAGTGCCTCTGCTTCTACCTTGCTGGGCGTATTCATCACTCCCCTGCTGGTCGGCATCATGTTGGCCGGTGCGACCAGCGCCCAGGCAACGGTGTCGCTGGAGGCGGTGGGGAAGATCATGCTGCAACTGTTTTTCCCCTTTGTCTTCGGGCATCTGCTGCGTCCCTTGATAGGGGCCTGGGTGATGAAACGTCAGCAACTGCTGAAAGTCGTGGATCAGGGATCCATCCTGCTGGTGGTGTATACGGCCTTTTCAGGCGCGGTGGTGGGCGGTCTATGGTCCTCCACCCCGCTCAGTGCCCTAGGGCTGATTGTACTGTCCAACGCCGTTCTGCTGACCTTGGCGCAAGTGCTGGCCTGGAACCTGGGGCGCTGGCTGGGCTTTTCCTTTGAGGACCGAGTCAGCCTGCTGATGTGCGGCTCCAATAAAAGCCTGAGCAGCGGCATCCCGATTGCCAATGTCATTTTCCCCAGTGCTATGGTCGGGCCCATCATCTTGCCGATCATGCTGTTTCACCAGTGGCAACTACTGGTGTGCGCGTGGCTGGCGAAAAGACTAGCTGCCCGCAGCGATTAAAAAGGCATTGAGGCTGTTTAAACAGCCTCAATGCCTATCTATGCCCATCAATCGCCAAACCTCCAGCGCGCCGGCTTCTCCCCTGCTTGCAGGCTGTGGACAACAAAACTCAGATCCACCCTTCCAAAGCCAGAACAAGCCCACTCCCAGCCGAGCCGGTGGCGTTTGCTGCTGATGGTCTGCCTCTGGTCCGGTAAAACATAACAAAGGGGAGGCAAATGCCTCCCCTTAATTCTTCTGCGGTAGCCCGCTCCCGATGCCTAGCAACACTCACCAGCGAGTAGGCATCGCATACCAATCTTTACTACGTCGGCATGTAATCCAAAAAGCGCGTACTGGCGCCAGCAAAGGTCAGACGAACCGAACCAATAGGACCGTTACGCTGCTTACCAATAATGATTTCTGCCGTGCCCTTGTCGGGTGAGTCAGGGTTGTAGACCTCGTCACGGTAAATAAACAAGATCAAGTCCGCATCCTGCTCAATAGCACCCGACTCCCGCAAGTCACTCATCACAGGACGCTTGTTGGGCCGTTGTTCCAGACTTCGGTTCAACTGCGACAAGGCAATCAAGGGACAGTTCAGCTCTTTAGCCAAGCCTTTCAAGGAACGACTGATTTCAGAAATTTCCGTTGCCCGGTTTTCGCCACCGCTTGAGGACATCAGCTGCAAATAATCGATGATGATCAAGCCAAGCTGGCCACACTGCCGCGCCAATCGTCGAGCCCGCGCCCGCACTTCCATGGAGGACAGACCGGGCGTTTCATCAATGTAAATCTGGGCTTCCTGCACCTGCTGCACCGCGTGCGTCAAGCGCGGCCAATCATCGGCAGTCAGCTTGCCGGTACGCATGCGGTGCTGGTCCAGCAAACCGACCGAGCCCACCATACGCATAGCCAACTGCACCGCGCCCATTTCCATGGAAAACACGGCCACCGGCAAACCCTGGGCAATGGCTACGTGTTCACCAATGTTCATGGAGAACGAGGTTTTACCCATGGAAGGACGACCCGCCACAATCACCAGGTCACCGGCTTGCAGGCCCGAGGTCATCTTGTCCAGATCCACAAAACCCGTAGGCACCCCGGTCACTTCCGAGTCGCCTTCACGATGGTAGAGCTCGTCAATACGCTCTACCACTTGGCTGAGCAAAGGCTGGATTTCCAGAAAACCCTGAGAGCCGCGCGCCCCTTCCTGAGCGATCTGAAACACGCGGGTTTCCGCTTCATCCAGAATCTGGCGGGCTTCCTTGCCCTGAGGGTTAAACGCAGCTGAGGAAATATCGTCAGCTACTGTGACCAGCTTGCGCAGCGTGGAGCGCTCGCGCACGATTTCGGCGTAGCGACGAATGTTGGCAGCCGATGGCGTGTTGTGGGCCAGGGCATTCAGATACGCCAGGCCGCCCACCTCTTCCTGCTTGCCCGCAACCGACAGGGACTCGAACACCGTGACCACGTCGGCAGGACGAGCCAGACCAATCAAACGGGTAATGTGTTGCCAGATCAGCTTGTGATCAAAACGATAAAAGTCCTCGTCGGTGACAATGTCGGCCACTCGGTCAAACGCGGCATTATCGAGCAACAAGCCACCGAGCACCGACTGCTCCGCCTCAATGGAATGAGGCGGGACCCTCAGGTAATCCAATGTTGAATCGGATTTGGCTGACTTGCTTTCCATGCATATACCTTCAAATCAAGGAAAAAAATCGACGCCGCAGCCAACAGGATCTGTTGTGCGGTCTTAAACGTGTATCTGGGGGCAGAACAGTCAGGCTCAACAGCGTAGTGGGCTGACAAGACCGAAGACGAGGACACAGCCACGCGGCAGGCGTGCTGGCGCTACTCGGACTGAACGAAGAGAAAACAAAAAAGCCGGCTTGCACCGGCTTTTTCTTAGCTTGGCAGATACACCCCATGAAGGAATGTACCATGCGTCAACGCACTAGTCTTAGGCTACGTCGCCTTGAACCACAACGTTGATTTCAGCAGTCACGTCAGGGTGCAGAGCAACCTGAACGGAGTACTCGCCAACGGCTTTCAGGTGGCCGTCGGGCAGACGAACCTGAGTCTTGACCAGGTCGGCAAAGCCCGCATTTTGCAATGCATTGGCGATGTCCATGGTGGTCACGGAACCGAACAGACGACCGTCCACGCCGGCTTTTTGAACCAGGGTGAAAGTTTGGCCGTTCAGCTTTTCGTTTTGAGCCTGAGCAGCGGCCAGCTTTTCAGCTTGCAGCTTCTCCAGTTCGGCACGACGTGCTTCGAACTCTTGCAGAGCAGCAGCCGTAGCACGGCGGGCAACTTTGCGTGGCAGCAGGAAATTACGGGCGTAACCATCACGTACGCGCACAACGTCACCCAGATTACCCAGGTTGGCGACTTTTTCGAGCAAAATAACTTGCATGACTAAGGTTCCTCTGGATTATTTGTGGTTGTCGGTGTACGGCAACAGAGCCAGGAAACGAGCGCGCTTGACAGCGGTGTCCAGCTGACGCTGGTAGTGGGCTTTGGTGCCCGTCAAACGTGCAGGGATGATCTTGCCATTTTCCTGGATGAAATCACGCAAGGTGTCCAGATCTTTGTAATCAATTTCTTCAACGCCAGCGACGGTGAAGCGGCAGAACTTGCGGCGTTTGAACAGTGGGTTCTGTTGTGCAAATTTGCGTTTTTTGTCTTTGCCTCTACGGAAAGCCATTTTGTGCCTCGTTAGTAACCGGGCTATACCCGGAAGAATTCAGTGTGAAGCGAGGTGTTGAACACTTCGCGACGATCGAGCCAGACCAGTCAAACCGTAACAGAGCCTTGTCCCGGAAAGTGGCGCTGGTAGTGCTGTATATGCAGCACCAGACGCGTCGAGCCTTTACGGGCGGGGGCAATAAAACCTTGTAGTTGCAAACGGGCTCCCAAAGGAGTGTCTGCCAGACCCAATGCATTATTTCCCAGAGCCACTGCCTGCATCGTCAAAGCGATTTGCCGGGAGTGACCGGCTTCCATTACGGAAGATTCGTGTTCCAGAACCAACTCCAGAGCTGGGACACCCGCCGGCGTATAACGCAAGGGCTTGATGTCGATAAGCTGACCGGCAAGAGAGAACTGGTTCACGCAGTCGGAGCTATTACTCTTCAGCTTGAGCTTCAGCGTCAGCGGCTGCAGGAGCGCTGGCTTCAGTACTTGCTTTACGTGCTTCTTCGCGTTCGACAGACTTCATCATGACCGAAGCGCCTTCAGGGGCTTTCTTCGTGCCAGCGACGAGGTAACGCAAGATAGCGTCGTTGTAGCGGAAGGAATGCTCCAGTTCGTCCAAGGTGGACTGACCGCATTCGATGTTCAGGCACACGTAGTGAGCCTTGACCAGTTTCTGGATTGGGTAAGCCAGTTGACGGCGGCCCCAGTCTTCCAGACGATGAATAGCACCGCCTTCGGAAGTAACAATCGCCGAATAGCGCTCGATCATGGCGGGCACTTGCTCGCTTTGATCGGGATGCACAATGAACACTACTTCGTAGTGACGCATGGAACAACTCCTTGTGGATATCGCCTACTACCTACTGCAAACACAGTCAGGCACCAAGCGCGACAGCCCGCCCATTCAATCCGGGTCGAGCAAGAAACCATAGATACTAGCACCAAGAAAGGCTGGCTGACAAGCCAAAAGCCTTAACCCTGCACGCTTGCGTAGGCAGAGTGATTATGAATCGACTCAAAATTCTCGGCTTCGATGCTATAACGCAACACTCCGGGCAGGCTACGCACACTGACGGCCACATCACGCACCAGGTCTTCGACAAACTTAGGATTGTCGTAAGCGTATTCGGTGACGTATTTTTCGTCAGTGCGCTTGAGCAAGCCCCACAGCTGACAGGACGCCTGTTCTTCAACCGACTTGATCAGCGTAGGCAAATCCAGCGCAGCCGGATCCGCAAACACGGCCTGCACAGTGACGTGCGAGCGTTGATTATGGGCACCGTACTCTGAAATTGCCTTGGAGCACGGGCACAGGCTGGTGACGGGAACCAGCACAGATAATTCAAATTCGGGCTGGGCATCCACACCGACGCGCGCCGTCCAGCTAACGGTGTAGTCCATCAGGCTGGCTACCCCCGATACGGGCGCCACTTTTTCCAGAAACACGGGGAAGGTGGCCGTCATGTCACCACGCCCGGCACCGAGCAAGGGCAACATGGTCTGGGCCATCTGCACAAAACCGGCAGGCGTCATGGCTTGACGACGATACTCTTCCAGCAAAGCCACAAAGCGCGACATATGGGTGCCTTTTTCTTCGGGCGGCAAGGCCACCGTCAACTCCCATTGCGCCACGGTGGGCACGGCCTGCCCCTGCAGGTCCAGCATCATCGGATGCCGCACCCCGCGCACACCCACGCGCTGAATCGCAACACGGCGTGTATCCATGCTGCTTTGCACATCTGGCATGGCCAAAGGCGATTCCGACACTGTATTCATATCCATCAGGTTCAGCCACGACAAAGCCGCAACCGCAAATAAAAACAATAATGAATTATTATCTTACGCTTATAGCAAGCGAGCTTCGATAACCTTAGCAAGAACACGCATATTGGGGTATTTAACACCTCAAATACGTCGCAATTGCCTTACACCTCAAACAAACTTGAGAAACGCTCACGGATCGAACGCTCGATGCCTGCGGCATCCAGACCCAGATCCTGAGCTATTTTCTTCTGATCACCGTGATCAATGAACTCGTCAGGGTAGCCCAGTTGCAGCACGGGCATCACCAGCGCATCACGGCTGACAAACTCCAGTACCGCGCTGCCTGCGCCACCCATCAAACAGCCTTCTTCCACCGTCACAAAAGCCTGATGGCTTTGTGCCAGCTCTTGCAGCAAGGCTTCGTCCATGGGTTTCACAAAACGCATATCCACCACGGTAGCGTCCAGAACCTCGGCCGCTTTCAGGGCCTCGTGCAACACGGGTCCGAAAGCCAAAATGGCCAGATTCTTGCCTTGGCGACGCAAATTGGCCTTGCCCAGCGGCACAGTGTTCAGCGCCTGGTCTACTTCAGCACCGATACCTGCTCCACGAGGATAGCGCACCGAGCTGGGGCCTGGATGCTGGTAGCAACAGGTCAGCAACAAGCGGGTTTCGTTCTCGTCCGACGGGGCGGCGACCACCATGTTTGGAATGCAGCGCAAAAAGGCGATGTCGTAATTACCGGCGTGCGTTGCCCCGTCTGCGCCCACAATACCGGCACGGTCCAACGCAAACGTAACATCCAGATTCTGCAAAGCCACGTCGTGAATCAGTTGATCGTAGCCACGCTGCAAGAAAGTGGAGTAAATCGCCACAACAGGCTTTTGTCCTTCACAGGCCAAGCCACCCGCAAACGTGACGGCGTGCTGTTCGGCGATACCCACATCAAAATAACGACGGGGAAACTGCTGCTCGAACTCCACCATGCCACTGCCTTCACGCATGGCAGGGGTAATACCGTATAGGCGCTGGTCCTGCTTGGCCATATCGCACAACCACTGGCCAAAGATCTGCGTAAACGTCGGGCGCGGCTTGGTCGTTGGCTTAACCAAACCCACCGAGGGATCGAACTTGCCAGGGCCGTGGTAGAGCACCGGGTCTGCCTCGGCCAGCTTGTAACCCTGCCCTTTACGGGTCACCACATGCAGGAACTGCAAACCACCCAGATCACGCAGATTGCTCAAGGTAGAGACCAGCGCGTCCAGATCATGGCCGTCAATCGGGCCTACGTAATTAAAGCCCAGCTCTTCAAATAGCGTGGCCGGAGACAAAATCCCCTTGGCATGGCCTTCAAACTTGCGCGCCAGATCCAGAACGGGCGGCACATGCTGCAAAACAGCACGGCCCACATTCTTGGCAGCGGCGTAAAAGCGGCCCGACATCAGGCGAGCCAGATAATGGTTCAGGGCACCTACCGGCGGGGAGATCGACATGTCATTGTCGTTCAGCACCACCAGCACATTCACATCGGGGGTGACACCGGCATTGTTCAGGGCTTCAAAGGCCATGCCAGCGGTCATCGCGCCATCGCCGATCACGGCAATGTGCTGACGCTCAATCCCGGCATTGCGCGAGGCCACGGCCATACCCAATACCGCGGAAATCGAGGTCGAGGAATGTGCGGTGCCAAAGTCGTCGTACTCGGACTCGGAACGCTTGGGGAAACCGGAGATGCCATCTTGCTGACGCAAGCTTCCCATCTGATCGCGCCGGCCAGTCAGAATCTTGTGCGGATAGGACTGATGACCCACATCCCACACGATACGGTCGTGGGGCGTCTCGAACACATAGTGCAAGGCGGTGGTCAATTCAACCGTGCCCAGATTGGACGACAAATGCCCACCGGTTTTGGATACGGACTGCAGAACAAACTCGCGCAGTTGTCGTGCCAGCTCGGGAAGATCACGTTGATCAAGCTGGCGCAAGTCGGCGGGAGACTGAATCTGCTCTAGGGAAACGGTTGTCATACTAAAGACGTCTATCCGGGCAAATAAGTGAAACGACTGTCCAAAGACAATCGCCAATCGGCTATTGTAAAACGCTTCGCGGCCTGTGCCAAAGTAGCACAGGCCCACGTCGCTTAATGATTGCGGCCCACGATATAGTCAGCCAGTTGCATCAGGCGCGCAGCGGCAGGCCCCAAGGGACGCAAAGCCAACTGAGCCTGCTCATTCAGGGCACCGAGCAACTCGCGCGATCCGTCCATACCCAGGATGGAGACATAGGTAGGCTTGTTATCGGCCGCATCTTTACCGGCTGTCTTGCCCAGCGTGGCGGTATCGGCTGTCACATCCAGAATATCGTCCACGACCTGGAAAGCCAGACCGACGGCCTGGGCATACTCTTCCAAACCATTACGCACAGTGGATGAGGCACCCGCCACAATACCACCCAACAACACGCTGGCCTGCAACATGGCGCCGGTTTTCATGCTGTGCATTTCTTGCAGTTGATCGCGGTCCAGGGCAATGCCCACGCTTTCACAATCAATCGCCTGACCACCAGCCATGCCGGCACTGCCCGCAGCCTGAGCCAATTGGGTAATGGCTTGCACGATCAAGGCAGGGGCAATCGGCATTTGCGCCAACAGCTCGAAGGCCAAGGGCTGTAAGGCATCGCCTGCCAGCATGGCGCAGGCTTCATCAAACTGGACATGGGTAGTTGGGCGACCACGACGCAATTTATCGTCGTCCATGCAAGGCAAATCATCATGAACCAGCGAGTAGGCGTGAATCAACTCCACCGCCGCCGCAGCCAGCTCCAATGCTTTCAGTTGGGCAGCCGCCATAGGCTTGCCTTGCAGGGCGGCCTCGCCTGCGGCATAGACCAAGGCAGCACGCACACGCTTGCCACCACCCAGCACACTATAGCGCATGGCTTCGTGCAAACGAGCAGGTTCCTGGCTGACAGGGGGCAAGGACTGATCCAGTACGGTCTCAGTTTGCTCAACCCGCGCCTGCAGCCAATCAGAAAAACTGGTAGAACTCATCTTAACTATCTCCAACAGCCTCATCCCCCGACAAGGGACGCAGCAGATTGCCCTGCAATACACTGACCTGTTCCTGGGCAAGGTCTAGTTTGCGCTGACACAATTGGGCTAACTCCACACCCTGCTCGTAAGCCTGCAAAGCCTGCTCCAGCGGCAGCGCCCCGCTTTCCATGCGAGCGACCAGCGCTTCCAATTGCGCCAGAGCGGACTCAAAATCCTGCTGGTCTGGCGCCTGGGCACTTTGATTATCATCGCGAGATTTAACCATAACTATTCCTGATCAATGAGGGCCGTCCGGACTACCTGAGGCCACAATTGGATGTGGCATTGTACGGGAGCCTGTGGCTTGCCGCCCTCCCACGAGGACGCTTTTTACCGGGGGCGCCGAGCCTTGGAGTCACCTGACAGTAAAAAAGCCGCTTTGGGGCGGCTTTCTCAGCACCAGAAGTCTCTTGCCTTTGACTAGCTGCGCGCAACAGGCCGGCTGGCGTCACTGACCCATTCACTCCAGGAGCCTGGATAAATACTGGAGCCGGACAGCCCCGCCAATTCCATGGCAAAAAGATTGTGACAAGCCGTAATACCCGAACCACACTGATGGACCACCATCTCTGCCGAAATCGTCCCCAGCAAGTCCTGATACTCCTGACGTAGCTGCTCAGCCGGCTTGAAGCGCCCTTGTTCATCCAGATTATTAAGGTGCGAACGGTTCAACGCGTCGGGGATATGACCCGCGACCGGGTCCATCGGTTCCACATCTCCGCGATATCGTTCGGCAGCGCGCGCATCCAGCACAGTGAAAATAGGTTTGGACAGGTTCTTCAGTACCTGATCCGTTTGCACGGTAGGCATGGCCGCCTGTTCAGGGATGCTCAATTCAGCCGCTGCCGGGGCGGGCCTAGCCGGGCCGCTTTCTTGGGCTCCGCCCAGTTGTTGCCAGGCCTGCCAGCCACCATCCAGAATGGCGACCTGGGGATGCCCCAACCAACGCAGCATCCACCACATATGGCTGGCAAACAAGGAACCCTGGGCATCGTAGACCACAACCTGCATGCCGTCACGCAAGCCGCTTTGCTGCAAAAGCTGGGCCAGCACCTGACGACTGGGCAAAGGATGACGGCCATTCAGCCCCGTCTTGGGTGCAGCCAGATCAACCTCGTGATCCAGAAACACCGCACCCGGAATATGCCCCTGCTCATAAGCGCGTCGTCCTGCTTGATGGTCGATCAAGTCATGGCGTACATCCAGAATCAAGCACTCTGAGTTATTCAGATTGGCCTGGACTTGTTCTGCGCTAATCAGAAATTCAAACACGTTCTGCCTCCTTGACGGGAGCCCGCTCGGCTGCCGCGGCCTGACCTCGCAAGATACGATCCTCGCTGTAGGTACGCCAGGCTGACAACAGGCCAGACCCGATAATCAATGCCATACCTGCCCAGGCTACCCCGTCAGGCACATCCCCCCAGAAAGCGATACCAATCAGGGCGGCGAAAATAATGGTGGTGTATTGCAAGGCTGCGGTCAACAAGGCCGAACCCAGTCCAAAAGCACGCGTCATGGTCAGTTGCCCAAACAAACCAGACAAGCCTACGCCCAACAGGGACAGCCAGGCGCGCCAGCTCAGTTCGCGCCAACCTTCCCACAAAAGGCCAACCAGACTGGAGCATACGACAAAACAGGAAAACAGCAGCACGGTGCGCCATTCAGGCTCACCTGAACGTCCTAGAGCACGTACCTGCATCATGGCCACCGCGCTCAAAGCGCCGGCGCATAGGCCCAGCATGGCAGCCCACCATTGATCGGGCGTAATACTGGGACGCAGCACACCGATCACACCCATAAAACCCAAGAGCACCGCAATCAGACGCACAGGGTCGCGCTGGGTGCCACCCCAGGCCAGCATCCAGAAAGCAATAAATAAGGGAGCGGTGTAATTCAGGCTGACGGCCGTGGACAAGGGCAGATTTGCCAGGGCCAGAAAACCCAACCACATGGAACTGACCCCGGAAACGTTACGCCGGATATGCAGCTTCCAACTTTGAGGGGCCAGCCGCAAACCACGGCTCTTGGCCCAGAACACTAACAGCAGGACCGAGGGCACACCCCGGAACAAAACGATTTGTGCCATCGACGCCCCAGCATCGGCGGACACTTTGACACAGGCCCCCATAATGGCAAACATGGCGCAGGCTACCAGCATCCACAATGACTGCATGTGATCAGACCAAATCAGTAATAAGGGAAAGCCATTACTATACTCTCCGCCTTGCAAAAGTGGCTCGGTAACCCCATATCCAGACCAGTTAGACCACAGCTTGAAAGACAGCTCAAGAAACTATCTTGATCAAAAGCTGACTAAAGGCTGAATCTTTTATTATCACGCCTGGAATCAAGGCTAAAATTCGGGCCGATCGTCTTTCCACGGTCACGATTTCTTTTGTCATACCGGAATCCGCATTCATGAAACGAATTGTCCTTTTTTTAATAACCAACTTGGCCGTCATGCTGGTGCTCAGCGCCTCCATGAATATTTTGGGTGTGGGACGTTACCTGAACGCGCAAGGTCTGGATCTGACTCAATTGCTGATTTTCTCGGCCTTGGTCGGTTTCACCGGCGCCATCATTTCCTTGCTGATGAGCAAGTGGATGGCCAAGCAAAGCGTGAACGCGCGTGTCATTGATCCCAACGCCCCCGCCAACGCGGAAGAAGCGTGGCTGGTCGATACCGTGCACCAACTGGCGGACCGCGCCGGTATTGGCCGCCCAGAAGTGGCTATTTACGACGGCGAGCCCAACGCGTTTGCCACTGGCGCCTTCAAGAACGATGCTCTGGTCGCCGTGTCCACAGGCTTGTTGCGCGGCATGACCGAAGAAGAAGTCATGGCGGTGCTCGGTCATGAGGTTGCCCACATTGCCAACGGCGACATGGTCACCCTGACCTTGATCCAGGGCGTGGTGAATACCTTTGTGATCTTCCTGGCCCGTCTGGCCGGCTACTTTGTGGACCGCGTGCTGTTGCGCAACGATCGCGACGTGGGCATGGGTTACTACGCCTCGGTTTTTGTGTTTGAGCTGATTTTTGGCGTGCTGGCCTCCATCATCGTGGCCTGGTTCTCCCGTCAGCGTGAATACCGCGCCGATGCCGGTTCCGCCCAGTTGCTGGGTTCGCGCCAGCCCATGATCCATGCTCTGGCCCGTCTGGGTGGCATGGCTCCTGGTGAGCTGCCCAAGAACTTTGAGGCCTCCGGTATTTCGGGTGGTCGTTCGATCAGCGCGATCTTTGCATCCCACCCTCCTATCGCGGCACGTATCCAGGCTTTGCAAAACGCCCAATCGGTCTAAGCACACCGGCAGCCTGAACGGCACAACCCAACAAAACGCCTCAAAAGCCTGTGTGCTTTTGGGGCGGTTTTATTTCTTAGTGCAAACTGCCTCCTTGCCATGCATAGCTCCCCTGAAAATATCAGACCAACCAGAGTCGGCCTGCCCCTACAGTCCAAGCGCGGCATAAGCCCCAAGACCTGAGTGTGCTCCCCTGAATTCTGAGACTCACGCTTGTAAGATGCGCTGGGCTATTATTTAGCCATGAAAGAAATCTTCGCACTTCTCGATTTCGGGGGATATATCGCTTTGCTCCTGTGGGGTATCCACATGGTGCAAAGCGGTGTGCAACGCGCCTTCGGTGCCGAACTGGGCATCTGGATGGGTCACGCATTGGGTCGCCCCCGTCGCGCCTTTTTTGCGGGTGCGGCCATTACCGCCGCCATTCAAAGCAGTACCGCCACCGGTCTGATGATTACCAGCTTTGCCGCCACCGGCATGGTTGCCCTGGTTCCGGCCCTGGCCGCCATGTTGGGCGCCAATGTGGGCACGACGCTGATCGTGCAACTGCTGTCCTTCAAGATGACCGCGCTGGCTCCTGCCCTGATTCTTCTGGGTGTTTGGTTGTTCCGCTCGCAAGAGCCTGGACGCCGACGCGACCTGGGCCGCGTCTTTATTGGCCTAGGCCTTTTGCTGCTGTCCTTGCATGAGTTAGTGGGCCTGTTCTCGCCCATTCAGGACGCCCCCCTGCTGCAAACCATTCTGGAAGCTCTGGCAGGCAGTCCCATGACGGGTATGTTGCTGGCGGCACTGCTGACCTGGGCCGCGCACTCCAGTGTGGCTATTGTGGTGCTGATCATCTCGCTGGCCAGCCATCAGCATATGGACCCGCAGCTAACCTACGCGCTGGTGCTGGGTGCTAACGTGGGTACCGCCATCAATCCGATTCTGGAAGGGGCTGGCAGCACGAAAGACCCAGCCAACAAACGTGTGCCCATAGGCAACTTAGGCACACGTGTGTTTGGCTGTCTGATTGGCATGATTGTGTTGCCCTGGATTCCGGATTTGATGAGCTGGTTCACCGATGAACCCGCCCGTGCCGTGGCCAACTTCCACACCTTCTTCAATCTGGCCGTGGCGGCCTTGTTCCTGCCTTTGCTCAAACCCTATTCGCGCCTGCTGAGCCGTTATCTGCCCCGTCGCACCGACCCGGATGATCCTGGCCTGCCTTTGTATCTGGACCAATCTGCCCAGGAAGTCCCTGCGGTGGCCCTGGGCAATGCGGCGCGGGAAGCACTGCGCCTGTCTGATATGTTGCAAGAGATCCTGGACACGGCCCGCCAGAACATGCTGAGCAATAGTGCCCAAAGCATTAACCATGCGCGCTATATCAGCAATGCCGTCAACCGTCTGGAGCCATTGATCACTACATATCTGGCCAGCATGGATCAGGAAAACCTGAACAAGAAAGATACGCGTCGCCTGAACGATATTCTGACTTTTTCCACCAATATCTCGCACGCCGCCACCATCAGCGTCAATGGCTTGCTCAGCCATACGGCCAAGCTGCGCAAACAGGGCTGGATACTGCAAACGGAAGAGCAAGCCGAGATCGGCAAGGTCATGGACAGGCTAATTCGCAACCAACGTCAGGCCGCAGCTCTGTTTGTAGCCGAGGACGTCAAAACGGCCCGCTTCCTGGCGTTTGAAAAAGACTTTTTCCGCGAACTGGAAGTTGCAGCTGCGGACCGTCATCTTCGCCAGATCAAGGCCGGTCAGTTGGACGTTGCCGAGCAAGGCTCCTTGTATCTGGAGATCTTGCGTGACGTGCGCACCATTAACTCCTATCTGGTCAGCGCGGCAGCCTATCCGATTCTAGCCAAGCACGACGAGCTGCTTCCCAACCGGGTACGCTCCAACGAGGACTAGATACATCATCAAAGCGTGCCACACCCGGCCCGCGAAACTCCAGCGACTCGAAAACAAGCAAGGCGACCATCAGGTCGCCTTGCTGTTGAGTCTATCAAAAGCCTTTAGTGCGCCTGTTCCCAGCTATCGCCCACCCCCACCTCGGCAACCAGTGGGACATCCAGCTTGGCCACATTGCACATCAGGCCAGGCAGGTTTTCACGCAAAATATCCAGCTCGTCCTCAGGTACATCGAATACCAGTTCGTCATGGACCTGCATCACCATCTGCGTGCGCAGGCCCTTTTCTTCCAGCCAACGCTGCACAGCCACCATGGCCATCTTGATCAGGTCAGCCGACGTGCCCTGCATCGGTGCATTAATGGCGGCACGCTCTGCACCGGCCATGCGCGGCCCTTTTGCACCTTTCAGTTCCGGCAGCCATAGGCGGCGACCAAACACGGTTTCCACATAACCTTGCTCATGAGCCTGGGCTTTGATGCGAGTCATATAGCTGGCCACGCCAGGATAGCGAGCGAAGTAGCGATCAATATAAGCACGGGCAGCATCACGGGTAATGCCCAGGTTGCTGGCCAGACCAAACTCACCCATGCCGTAGATCAGACCAAAGTTAATCGCCTTGGCGGCACGGCGCTGGTCAGAGCTAACATCTTTGGCATCCACACCAAAAATCTCGGCAGCGGTCGCTGTGTGCACGTCCCCACCCTGCTCAAAGACCTGCTGCAAATTGGCGTCACCCGATACATGCGCCATCACACGCAATTCGATCTGGGAATAGTCAGCCGAGACCACTTTGCCCAACTCGGACACGAAGGCGGCACGAACACGACGCCCTTCTGCCGTACGCACCGGAATGTTCTGCAAGTTAGGATCGGAGGAGGCCAGACGCCCGGTTATCACGGCAGCCTGTGCATAACGGGTATGCACACGGCCACTGTCCGGATTCACCATTTTGGGCAGCTTGTCCGTATAAGTGGACTTGAGCTTGGCCAGACCACGGTACTCCAGCAGCACCTGCGGCAAGGGGTAATCCTGAGCCAAGCGGGTCAAGACGTCCTCGTCAGTAGACGGAGCACCACTGGCCGTTTTACGAACCACCGGAATACCGAGCTTGCCGAACAGAATCTCGCCCACTTGCTTGGGGGAGTTCATGTTGAAAGGCTGGTCGGCCAACTCGTAAGCCTTGTTTTCCAGCTCCAGCATTTTTTGGCCCAGCTCGTGGCTTTGACGCGCCAGGGTAGGCACATCAATCTTGACGCCATTGCGCTCCACAATCGTCAGCACATCCGAAGCCTGCACTTCCAGCAAATAAATACGCTCCAGACCTTCTTGCTTGGCCACTTGAGGACGCAGGCACTGATGCAAACGCAAGGTGTAGTCCGCATCTTCACAGGCATAGTGAGACGCAACAGGGATGTCCACCTCGTCAAAACCGATCTGCTTGGCACCCTTGCCGCAAATATCCTCGTAAGACGTGCCTTTCAAACCCAGCCATTGCAAGGCCAGCTCATCCATGCTGACGCGCTTGTGCGACTGCAAGACATACGCCTGCAACATGGTGTCCTCGCGGATACCGCGCAAGCTGACTTTTTCATTGAGCAGGACATGCGTATCGTATTTGGCATTGTGCAGGACCTTGGCCGCCTCTGCGTTTTCCAGCCAGGGACGTAGAGTTTCCAGCACATCGTCTTTATCCAACTGCTCTACATCCAGCGAACCACGGTGAGCGACCGGCACATAAAAAGCCTGGCCCGCCTTGACCGACACCGACAAGCCCACCAAACGCGCCATCAAAGGGTCCAAGGACGTGGTTTCCGTATCCAGCGCCACCAGCTCGGCCTTCTCCAGTAGGCTTAGCAAGGACTGCAATTGCTCTTTCGTCGTGACGGTCTGATAATCCAGCTCAGCGGGTGCCGCAGGCGTTTCAGCCTGGACGCGGGCATCCTGGGCAGGCACGCGCTTGGGATCATCCGTCAATTCACGCAACCAGCTGCGGAAACCATAGGTTTCATAGATATCCTGCAACACAGGATTGTCACGGGGCTCCGGCTCCAGCGCACCGAAGTCACCCGTAAAACCAGGCACCTCACAATCGAGCTTGACCGTCACCAGCTTGCGCGTCATTTCAAAGTTAGCGCTGAAATCGCGCAGATTCTGGCCAGCCACACCCTTGATTTTGTCGGCATGCTGCAACAACTCATCCAGGCTGCCATATTCACCTAACCACTTGGCGGCTGTCTTGGGGCCCACCTTGGGTACGCCCGGAATATTGTCCGAAGTGTCGCCAATCAGCATCAAATAATCGATAATCTGATCTGGGCGTACTCCGTACTTATTGGTGACCCCTTCTATATCCAGCTTTTCGTTACTCATGGTGTTGACCAGCTGCACATGCTCATTGACCAGCTGGGCCAAGTCCTTATCTCCGGTAGAGACCACCGTCTCGATACCGTTTTCGGCCGCCAGACGAGAAAGTGTGCCGATGATATCGTCAGCCTCCACGCCGGACTGACAAATCAGATGCCAGCCCATGGCGCGTACCGCTTTGTGAATAGGCTCTATTTGCTCCGCCATATCTTCGGGCATGGAGGGCCGGTTAGCCTTGTATTGATCGTACAGATCGTCCCGGAAGGTGCGGCCCTTGGCATCGAAAACGCATACCATATAGTCGGCCTGATAATCCTGTAGCAGGCGGCGCAACATATTGATGACCCCGTACAAGGCGCCTGTAGGCTGGCCTTGCGCGTTTCGCAGATCAGGCATCGCATGGTACGCTCGGTACAGATAGCTGGAACCATCAACGAGCAACAAGGTTTTTTTCATGTCTAACAATAAAATCGTCCGTTTACCGGCCTCTGAGCAGATTCCTACCATCATGAAGGAGCTGCAAACTGCGGTCGATACATTAAAAGAAATGGGTGCTGGCGTAAGTGTTTTCGGCAGCGCACGCATCAAACCCGGCCATCCTTACTACGAACTGGCCCAGAAACTGGGCCGTCGGCTGGCCGAAGCGGGCGTCACCCTGATTGCGGGCGGCGGCCCTGGCCTGATGGAAGCCGCCAATAAAGGCGCATACGAAGCAGGCGGGCAAAGTGTTGGCCTGAATATACGCTTGCCCCACGAAACCACCAACAATCCTTACCAGACGCACAGTCTTCAGTTCGAATACTTCTACTCGCGCAAGGCGACCTTTTTCATGCACAGCTGGGCCTACATTGCCCTGCCTGGCGGCTTTGGCACCCTGGACGAGCTGTTTGAAGTCATGACCCTGGTTCAAACAGGCAAAGTCCCACCCGCCCCCATTGTACTGATCGGCACTTCCTTTTGGTCCGGCCTGATCGACTGGATTGGTGAGCATTTAATGGAGATGGGGCTGATTGGCCCCAAAGACCTGAATTTACTGGTCCTGACCGACGATTTGGACGAGGTCATGGGCTACATCAACCAATGCTGCGTGCTGCCTAGGGCGGAACCCGCATTGCCCCAGTAAGGCGTACGGGTTAAATTTGCAGTCTTTCTTCGGCCCTCCATCAGCAGGGCCGAATTTGTATTGAATGCCACAAGCTAGTCGATATTTGCCGGAGTCCTTCACATGAACAAAATGCTTGCCCGCCTCCTGATGGTGGCTTTTTGCAGTGCTTTAGTACCCGCTGCCGCTCACGCAGACGAACCATCCGAAATCCGTTTTGCCACGGAAGCGGGCTATCCCCCTTTCGAGTTTCTGGACCCCAGTGGCGAGCTGCAAGGCTTTGATATCGATATCGGCAACGAAATCTGTAAACGCCTGCAGGCCAAGTGCGTGTGGATCGACCAGTCTTTTGACAGCTTGATCCCCGGCCTGCAAGCCCGCAAGTTCGATCTGGCCAACTCCACCATGACAGCTACTGAGGCGCGCGCCAGGGTCATCGACTTTAGCGAGCCCATGTACATCGTGCCGGTGCGCCTGGCCGCACGCAAAGGCAGCGGCCTGGAGCCCACCGCCGAATCCCTGAAAGGCAAGCGTGTGGGCGTGCAGCAAGGCACCACCATGGAAACCTATGCGCGCCAGAACTGGGCCAATAACGGTGTCACCATTGTGGCTTACCCCAGCTATACCGATGCCTTCAATGACCTGGCCGGCGGCCGGGTTGACGCCACTTTCCAGGAAGCCCAGAACGCCATCGAAGGCTTTTTGAGCAAACCGGCCGGCGCCGATTTTGAGCTGACCGGCAGTACCGTGGACGACAGCCCCATTTTGAACGAACCCATTGCCATGGGCATTCGTAAAGGCAACAAAAAACTCAAAAAAACCATTGATGAAGTTCTGCGCGAAATGAAGGCCGATGGCACCATGCAGACCTTTGCCGACAAATACTTCCAAAAAGAAAACATTCGCATTGCGCCCTGACCTGGATACCTGAACCATGTTGCTTTACGGTTATGGGCCACAGTTGCTGGTCGGCACCTGGGAAACCATCAAACTGGCTGTGCTCTCGCTGCTGGTTTCCCTGGTACTCGGTCTGGTCGCTGCCCTGATGAAACTGTCTCGCGCTTCGCTGCTGCGTTGGGTGGGCGGTTTGTATACCACCTTGATTCGGGGCGTCCCGGACCTGGTGCTCTTGATGTTGTTCTTTTTCAGCCTGCAAATCTGGTTGAACGAACTGACAGACTGGCTGGAATGGGACATGATCGAGATCGATCCCTTCGGTGCCGGTGTGGTCACCCTGGGCTTTATTTATGGTGCCTACTTTGCCGAGACCTTTCGCGGTGCCCTGATGGCCATCCCCAAAGGCCAGATGGAGGCGGGCAAGGCCTGTGGCTGGAGCGCCTGGCAAGTTCTGCACCGCATCCAGATCCCGCAAATGATGCGCTACGCGCTGCCCGGACTGGGCAATAACTGGCAAATCCTGCTCAAATCCACCGCACTGGTGTCCTTGATCGGCCTGAGCGATGTGGTCAAGATTGCCCAAAACGCGGGGAACGCGACCTTCAATTCCTTCTTGTTTGTGGGTATCACCGCCCTGATCTATCTGGGCCTGACCGCTGTGAGCAATATCGGGCTGGGCTACCTGGAACGACGCTACAACATTGGCGTGAAAGGAGCGCAGTTCTAATGGATGTTCTGAACGAATTCTGGCGCGCCTATCTGTACCAAAGCAATGGTCAGCTCTCGGGCCTGGCCATGACCCTGTGGCTGCTGGTGATTTCAGTCGTGATCGGCTTTTTCCTGTCGATTTTCATGGCTATTGGCCGCGTTTCCGGCAAAGCCTGGCTGTCGCGCCCTATCGGTGCCTTCACTTATTTTTTCCGTGGTACGCCCTTGTATGTGCAGATCCTGCTGATCTACACCGCCATGTACAAGCTGGCCATTGTCAAATCGGTGCCTGCACTGGAAGCTTTCTTCATGAGCGGCTTTAACTGCATGATTCTGGCGCTGACCTTGAATACAGTCGGCTACACCACCGAAATTTTTGCCGGTGCCATCCGCTCCATGCCTTCTGGTGAAGTCGAGTCGGCCCGTGCCTATGGCATGTCCGGCTGGACCTTGTACCGCCGCGTGATCTTGCCGCAAGCCCTGCGTCGTGTCCTGCCGGCTTACAGCAATGAAGTGGTCCTGATGCTGCATGCCACCTCACTGGCCTTTACCGCCACGGTTCCCGACCTGCTCAAGATCGCGCGTGATGCCAATGCAGCCACCTATCAGACCTTCACCTCCTACGGGATTGCCGCATTGATTTACCTGTGCGTGTCTTTCATTTTGGTGGGTGCCTTCCGGATTGTGGAAAAGCGCCAAATGGCGTTCTTGAATCACTAAACGCTGAGGTGCTGAGCAAAAAAATGGGCCGCTTGCAAAAGCGGCCCATTTTTCTTTAGCGACACAAGCGCCCTGTCAATCGCCCGTATGATCCAGGTTCTGATAGCGCATCTGACGTCCCATCACACCGGCCATCATCAAAAAGAAAGTCAGACCGCGACGCACTTCTGGCTCCTTGGCCAGGCGTATCAGGCCCATCAGAGTCGGGGTCGTCTCCGTGGCTCGCACTTGATCCGCAGCCATACGGGCCGCGTTTCCAACTGACCAGGCGGCTCCTACGCCCTCCTCAAAGCCCTTCATGAGCTTCTCAAGCATATAGTCGTCCGTCATGTCCACCAGATCGGCCAGCAGGGACACGGCATCCACCACCCGATTCAAACGACCACCAGCCAATAAGGGTTCTATCTTGCCGATCAACTCATCCAGGCCCTTGATGCCCGGATCCTCTCCAAGCAGGCTTTCCAGGGCAGAGGGGGACTTCTGAGCCGCACCCGCATCGCCGGGGTTCAAGGATTTATCCGATACCGAATTCATCTGTCTCTCCTGACTTAGACCAAGCCACGGGCCACGGCCCAGTAAATACCCCGATTAAAGCCCTTGCGCAGCAGGCCACCCAGCTTGGTGGGCGGCGTAGGATGCACATCCTCCTTGTAGTCATACCAGAGCGGCATCCCCCCCTCCAGACCCATTTGGGCTACCGCCACCACACGGCCGTCGTATTCGTCACAAGTACGCCCGAATCGCAGCTCGGAGGCCAGATTATTGACCACCACAGGCGACTGGTTGTGACATGAGCCACCTGCTTTACTGATGGGCAGGTCCACCGTGTCACCCAGCACGTACACATTGTCCAGGCCCAGCACCTTCATGGTTTGATGATCGGTGGGGACCCAGCCCTCGTTGTCGGCGGCTTGAGAGATCCCCGAATCACGAACCGCTGCAACTGCCGTAATTGGCGGTGTTGCCATCAAAAGGTCAAATGGCTCTTCTGCCCCTTCCTCGGAATACGCAATCTTGCGTTCAGGGTCCACTCGGCTCAAGGTAAAACCACGTTGATGCTTGATATCCCTATCCTCAAAAATTGGCGGTAAGACCTGGCAAACCTCGTTCTGCATGAACAGGCAATTACGCAGGAGCTGGGAGGTGGTGGGATAGGTATAGGCAATCTCCACCTTGTCCCGTACGCCACGACGACGCAGGTATTCATCCAGCATCAAGGTAGTTTCTACCGGCGCGATGCCGCACTGATGCGGAACATTATGGGTTTTGGGGAAGGTGACAGTAACCAGCACGCGGCCTTTCTCCAGCCTGCTCAGACGGTCAGCCAACTGACGGGCAGGGGCGTGCTGATAGAAATGATCACCGCCCTCTTTCAGGCCCTCGATTTTTTCCGGTGATGGCACGCAACCCGTAGACAGCACCAGATAGTCGTAATCGATCTTCTTACCGCTGGCGCAGTGCAAACGGCTGGCTGAGAAATCAAAGCCACTGACCTCCTCCAGCTGGAAATCAATTTCAGGGCGTAAAAGGGAAATTTGCGGTCGCCGCAGCTCGTCCCGGAAAAAGGCATCAAAAGCCACATACATAAAAGCGGGCTTGTAATAATGCCAGGGGGAATTGGACAACAGGGTAACGCGGACTTTGCCCGAACGAATTTCCGGGTATAGCTTGGTCACCAGATGATTGGCGGTCATCGTACCGCCAATACCACCACCTACAATCACAATATGCTGCACCATCAGTATTCTCCTTAATGGGGGGAAACTGTGAAGCGCACCCTGATTCACAAAAAAATCAAGCAAAAACAGGATGGTACACAGCAATCACTGAGACTATGCAAAGCGAGCTTGGTAATGTGTCCAGCCAATTTGTATCAAATAAGTATTAAGCAAAAATTAAAACGGCCGTTTCTTTTTTGATGAGTTATCCAATCAAATTTATTTATCTCACACCCTTTGCCGATTTAAAAAACAAGCTGGGGCGATTATGCATACACCCCAGCCTCTTAATAACTTTCTCACATATGGCCCAACCCTGCCAATATAGAATAAAAAAAACGCCTGCATCAAGCAGGCGTTTTCTCCTATCGCAAAACCCGAAGAATTAACTTTCGCGTTGACTGCGACGACGCTCGTGTTCTTTCAGGTAACGCTTGCGCAGGCGAATGGACTTGGGAGTCACTTCAACCAGCTCATCGTCATCCAGGAAGTCCACGGCGTATTCCAGGCTCAAGCGGATAGGTGGAACCAGATCAATGTGCTCGTCCTTGCCGGAAGCACGCACGTTGGTCAGTTTCTTTTCCTTGATGGGGTTAACCACCAGGTCGTTGTCGCGGCTGTGAATACCAATGATCATGCCTTCGTACAGGGCATCACCGGGAGACACAAACATGCGACCGCGATCCTGCAGTTTCCACAAGGCGTAGGCCACGGCATCACCGTCGTCCTGGCTGATCAGCACGCCGTTACGACGCTCGCCAACCGCGCCTTCACGCATGGGGCGGAACTCGTCAAAGGTGTGGCTCATCAGGCCAGTACCACGTGTCAGCGTCATGAACTCGCCCTGGAAGCCAATCAGGCCACGAGCGGGAATACGGTACTCCAGACGGGTACGACCACGGCCATCGGCAACCATATCCTGCAAGTCACCACGACGGCGACCCAGCTCTTCCATCACGCCACCTTGGTGGCCGTCTTCGACGTCCACGGTCAGTTGCTCGTAGGGCTCCATCTTGACGCCGTTTTCTTCACGAATCAGCACGCGTGGACGCGATACGGCCATTTCGTAGCCTTCACGACGCATGTTTTCGATCAGAATGGTCAGGTGCAACTCACCACGACCGCACACTTCAAACACGGTATCGTCGTCGGTTTCGTTAACGCGCAGCGCCACGTTGGATTTCAGCTCGCGATCCAGACGGTCGCGCAGCTGACGGCTGGTCACGAACTTGCCTTCACGGCCAGCCAATGGCGAGGTGTTCACCATGAAATTCATGGTCAGGGTAGGCTCGTCAATGCGCAGCAAAGGCAAGGCGTCCTGGTGAGCAGGATCGGTTACCGTGCAACCAATGCCCAACTCTTCAATACCGTTGATCAGCACGATGTCACCGGCTTCGGCTTCATCTACCGACACACGCTCCAGACCCTTGAACTTCAGAACCTGGTTGATGCGGCCCTTGATGACTTCACCATCAGGACCAAATTTCACGACTACATCCTGAGCAGCGCGCACGCGGCCACGGTTCACACGGCCTACACCGATCTTGCCCACGTAGGAGCTGTAATCCAGGGAACAGATCTGCAGTTGCAGGGGTGCGTTGACGTCGTCTTCACGTTGGGGCACGTGTTCCAAAATAGCGTCGAACAAAGGACGCATATCGCCTTCGCGCACGTCTTCGGTCAAACCGGCGTAGCCCGACAGACCCGATGCGTAAATGATGGGGAAGTCCAACTGTTCGTCGGTAGCGCCCAATTTGTCGAACAGATCAAAGGTGGCGTTGATCGCGAAGTCAGGACGGGCGCCAGGGCGGTCAACTTTGTTGACCACCACAATCGGACGCAAACCCAGTTCCAGCGCTTTACGAGTCACGAAACGGGTTTGAGGCATAGGGCCTTCCACCGCGTCCACCAGCAACAGCACGCCATCAACCATGGACAGCACGCGCTCGACCTCACCACCGAAGTCAGCGTGACCGGGGGTGTCGATAATGTTGATGTGGGTGCCTTCGTATTCGACGGCACAGTTCTTCGCCAGAATGGTAATACCGCGTTCTTTCTCGATATCGCCCGAGTCCATGACACGTTCGGAGATATGTTCGTTGTCACGGAACGTACCTGCCTGTCTCAACAATTGATCGACCAGGGTGGTCTTCCCGTGGTCAACGTGGGCAATAATGGCCACATTGCGCAATGCGCGTCTCATAACTCATCCTTCTGATTGAAGTTTTTTGGGCAAAATCTCGGTAGGCAAGCTCTCGATGGCCAGCAAGGCCGACATCGGGTCTTCCATCGCCTGCAACCCATCCAGGGTGTAGGCGTCGTCGATATGAAAAGGTCCTAATTCTGTCCGGCGCAAGGCCGTCAGATGGGCAAAACACCCCAGAGCACGTCCAATGTCTTGCGCCAGGGTCCGGATATAGGTTCCCTTGCTGCAACGTACAAACAAACGCGCCGATTGCGGCGTAAAGTCTTGCACCTGCAAATCGTGAATCACGAGATGTCGTGCCTCACGTTCCAGCTCTATACCCTGACGGGCATATTCATACAGGGGCTTGCCATCGCGCTTGAGCGCGGAATACATGGGCGGCACCTGCGTAATGGGTCCTCGGAAAGCAGGCAATACTGCTTCCAGCGCCTCGAGGGTGACGCCGGCAAAATCTGCCGGAGCCTGAGACACCACATTGCCGGTCAAGTCGCCTGAATCGGTTTCTTGTCCAAACTGCAAGGTAGCTTCATAGGCTTTGTCTGCTTCCAGCATCGTGGCAGAAATTTTGGTAGCCCGGCCAAAACAGCAAACCAGCAGACCCGTCGCAAACGGGTCCAAGGTTCCGGTATGGCCAGCTTTGCGGGCATCCAGAGTGCGGCGGGCACGCTGCAAAGCGTGGTTGCTGGACATTCCGTCGGACTTGTCCAGTAGCAGCACACCATCAATCAACTGCCCGCGTTTTCGCGTAGCCATTGTGTGTCAATCCGTGAAGAAACAACAGCCGCGTCAGGGCTGTTCGTCTGGTTCGTCCGACTTGGACGCGGAGCCAGTCAATTGGCTATCGGCCTGGTTGGCGCTGTCGATGAGCTTGGAGAGCTCCATGCCGCGTTCCAACTGTCGGTCGTGATGAAAATGCAAAGTTGGAACGGTATGGATGTGCAGCAGCTTGAACAGCAGCGAGTGCAACCAACCGGCCTTCTCGGTCAAAGCAGCCTGAGCGACTTCGGGCTCGGCGCCCAGCACCGAGTAATACACTTTGGCGTGTGCGTAGTCAGGAGACAGCTCCACGCCGGTCAAGGTAATCAAACCAGCGCGGGTCATGTCGATCTCGCGCTGGATCAGGACCGCCAGATCCTTCTGGATCTGGTCGGCCAGGCGCAGGTTGCGCCCTGGGTTTGGTTTGGACTTGTGTCGTGCCATAAATTACAGTGTCCGGGCGATCTCTTTGATCTCGAAGATCTCAAGCTGGTCGCCCACTTGGATGTCGTTGTTGCCACGCAGTGTGATACCGCAATCGAAGCCGGAACGCACTTCCTTGACATCGTCCTTGAAGCGGCGCAGGGAATCCAGGTAGCCACTCCAATGCACCACGTTGTTGCGCAGCAAGCGAACTTGCGAGTCGCGACGGACCACGCCTTCGGTAACCATACACCCGGCGATGTTACCAATACGTGACACGTTGTAGACTTCGCGAATTTCAACCATGCCGATGACTTCTTCGCGCTGCTCGGGAGCCAGCATGCCGGACAGAGCCGCTTTGACCTCGTCCACCGCATCGTAAATGATGTTGTAGTAACGCAGATCAATGCCGTTGGCTTCGGCCAGTTTTTTGGCGCTTTGCTCGGCACGGACGTTAAAGCCGATTACCACCGCGTTCGATGCAATAGCCAGGTTGACGTCGCTCTCGGAGATGCCACCCACAGCCGCGTGTACCACCACCACGCGCACTTCGTCGGTAGACAACTTGACCAGCGACTGCACCAGAGCTTCTTGCGAACCTTGCACGTCGGTTTTGATGATCAGCGACAGGGTTTGCGTACCTTCACCCAGGTTGTCGAACATGGACTCCAGCTTGGCGGCCTGTTGACGCGACAGTTTCACATCACGGAACTTGCCTTGACGGAACAGGGCGATCTCACGGGCCTTACGCTCGTCAGCCATCACAACCAGTTCGTCACCCGCTGCTGGCACTTCGGTCAGACCCTGGATTTCCACTGGAATCGATGGGCCAGCCGAGTTCAGCGACTTGCCGGTTTCGTTCAACATGGCGCGAACGCGACCAAAGGAAGCGCCAACCAGTACGCTGTCACCGCGGTTCAAGGTACCGCTTTGCACCAGAATGGTGGCCACTGGACCGCGACCCTTGTCCAGACGGGCCTCGATCACTGTACCCTTGGCAGGCGCATCAATCGGAGCCTTCAACTCCAGCATTTCCGCTTGCAACAGGACGTTTTCCAGCAACTCGTCGATGCCCTGGCCGCTCTTGGCCGACACAGGAATAAAGGGCACATCGCCACCGTATTCTTCGGGCACCACTTCCTCGGCTACCAGCTCTTGCTTGACGCGCTCTGGGTTAGCTTCGGGCTTGTCGATCTTGTTGATCGCCACCACCAGTGGCACGCCAGCGGCGCGAGCGTGGTGAATGGCTTCACGAGTCTGAGGCATCACGCCGTCATCTGCAGCCACCACCAAAATCACGATGTCCGTAGCCTTGGTACCGCGAGCACGCATGGCCGTAAAGGCTTCGTGACCGGGGGTATCCAGGAAAGTGGCGGTGCCGCGATCCGTTTTCACGTTGTAAGCACCGATGTGCTGCGTAATACCACCGGCTTCGCCCGACGCGATCTTGGCGCGACGGATGTAGTCCAGCAGCGACGTTTTACCGTGGTCAACGTGACCCATCACGGTTACCACTGGAGCACGAGGCTTCAGTTCAGCATCGTTTTGGGCATCCGTATCCACCAGGAAGGCTTCAGGATCGTCCAGCTTGGCGGCAATGGCCTTGTGACCCAGCTCTTCGACCAAAATCATGGCCGTTTCCTGATCCAGCACCTGGTTGATGGTGACCATCTGACCCAGTTTCATCAGGTGCTTGATCACCTCGGCTGCCTTGACGGCCATACGGTGAGCCAGGTCGCTGACCGAAATGGTTTCAGGCACGTGTACTTCACGGGCAATGAATTCTGCCACTTGTGGTTCGCGACGCTCGGCCTGAGCATTGCGGCCACCACGGCCACCCTTGCCACGGCCTGCCTTGGCGTTGGCTTTCCAGCCTTCACGACCACCACCGGCACCGGCGGAGGCCACATCAGCCTTGGAAGGCTGCTTCTTGCGGCTGGCATCGCTGGTCCAGCCAGGCGTACTGTCAGTCTTGACGGGTTTGCCTGGAACCTTCTCAGCCTTGGCGCCTTTGACCTCTTTTTTCTGAGCGCCCTTGGCACCTGCCTTGCTGTCAGCCTCTGGCTCGGGAGCACGCAAGACTTTACGAGGACGGTTCAACATATCGCGCAACGCAGCGGCTTCCGCCTCTGCTGCCTTACGGGCGCGATCACGATCCTGGTCTTGCTCCACATCGGCGGCAACAGGAGGAATCACCGGGCCACGCACGGCACGGCGCTGGCTATTGGTGGCCATATCCCGAGGTTTTCCAGTCGAAGTGGGCGTTTTTGTCCCTTGAGGGTGCTGATTTTTATTCACAGAGTTAGCTTGACGGGCGTCGTTCACAGATTTAGTAGGTTCCACAGGCTTTTCTTGGGCCGTAGGAGAGGGAGCCGATTCGACCCTTTCCTGAACAGGCTCTGCAGCGGCTTCGGAGGGTTCCGATGCCGCAGGGGCGTGTTCCTGAGGCTGGGGCTCGGGTTGGCTTGGGTTTTCCTGCGCAGCCACAACGGGCTCTGCAGGAGCAGCAGGTTCGGGCGCGGGCTCAACAACAGGAGTCGGCTCAGGAGCGGCGACCACCTCGGGCTCAGGCTCTGGCTTGGGCTCAGGCTTGGACTCAACAGGGGCTTGCTCTTGCACAGGAGTCTCGGGAGCGGCGGCCACAGGAGCCACGGGCTCGCTGACAGGCGCGGCGGGCGCCTGTTCAACAGCCGGCTTTTCCTGACTGGCCGCTTGGGCCTGAGCAGCTTGCTCCTTTGCATTTTCCTGTGCCAATGCCGCATTGGCTTCTGCCACCAGCTCGGAGGGATCACGCTTTACAAACACACGTTTTTTGCGTGTTTCCACCTGAATCGTGCGGGAACGACCCGACCCGTCATCCTGACGGATCTCCGATGTTTGACGACGAGTCAGGGTGATCTTCTGACCTTCCTGACTGCCGTGCGAGCGGCGCAACGATTCAAGCAGCTTCGCCTTATCCGAATCAGTGATGGCGTCATCAACTGATTTGAGCTCAATACCTGCGCTACGCAACTGCTCCAGCAGAACATTCGCAGGCATTTTCAGTTCTTGAGCGAACTGGGCGACAGTGTTACTCGACATTCGACTCTCTCTTGCTTTACTACAACTATTCTTAATGAATACAACGCGCGGGACCTAGCTAGACATATCAGGCCTCGTCGTCAAACCAGTGGGCACGGGCACGCATGATCAGGTCGCTGGCTGCATCTTGCGCCAGGCCGGTCATCTCGGACAGTTCATCCGTTGCCAGTTCCGCCAGTTCATCCAGCGTTGTAATCTCGTTTTCAGCCAGTACGGCGATCAGCTCGGGCGTCATGCCCTCGATTCCTGCCAGTTCCTTGACCGCGGTCTGTACCAATTCTTCCTTGGCAATGGCCTCGCTCAGCAGTGCATTGCGGGCGCGGGCACGCAGCTCGTTGACGGTTTCCTCGTCAAAGGCCTCGATATCCTGCAATTCCTGCATAGGCACGTAAGCGATTTCCTCCAAACCGGTAAACCCTTCGTCGATCAGAATATCGGCCACGGCTTCGTCCACATCCAGACGGGACATGAACATGGCGCGCAATTCTTCGCGCTCTTCGTCCTGTCGGTTGCGGCTTTCTTCCGGTGTCATGATGTTGATCTGCCAGCCGGTCAACTCCGATGCCAGACGCACGTTCTGACCACGCGAACCAATCGCCTTGGGCAGATTTTCTTCGTCTACCACCACGTCCATGGCGTGTTTGTCTTCGTCCACCAAAATGGATTCGACATGTGCCGGGGCCAAGGCACCGATCACAAACTCGGCCGGATCATCGGCCCACAACACGATATCGACCTGTTCGCCGCCCAGCTCGTTACGCACGGCAGTAACGCGCGAACCTCGCATGCCCACGCAAGTACCGATAGGATCGATACGCTTGTCGTAAGCAATAACGGCGATCTTGGCACGCACACCCGCATCACGGGCAGCGGCCTTGATTTCCAGCAGACCCTGTTCGATCTCGGGTACTTCGTTCTCGAACAGTTCTTTAATAAAGTCAGGAGCGGTACGCGACAAGATGACCTGTTGGCCACGAGCGGCGTAATCCACTTTCTGTACCCAGGCACGAACGCGATCGCCCACACGGATATTTTCCTTGGGGATCATTTCCGAACGAGGCAAACGCGCCTCGATCTTGCCCATTTCGATAATGGCATCGCCCTTATCCATGCGCTTGACCGTACCGGAAACAATCGTTTCACCGCGCTCCAGGAAGTCGTTCAGAACCTGCTCGCGCTCGGCGTCGCGGATTTTTTGCAAAATGGCCTGTTTGGCCGCCTGGGCACCGATACGACCGAACTCGATAGGTTCGAGCGGCTCTTCGATGTAATCGTCCACTTGCAGCTCGGGATCGATTTCCTGGGCGTCCGACAACATTTCCTGTTTATCGGGCTCTTGCAGGCCGGCCTCGTCGGGCACGACCAACCAACGCCGGAACCCTTCGTGGGCGCCGGTCTCCCTGTCGATTTCCACACGGATATCGACATCCTCTTTGAAGCGCTTTTTCATGGCCGAGGCCAGGGCGCTTTCGAGCGCGGTGAACACGACATCACGCGCTACGGATTTTTCACGCGCCAGCGCATCGACCAGCAATAGAATTTCGCGACTCATCGCTTCTTACCCTTGAAATCAAGAACGGGATCCAATTTGGCACGATCCACCTGGTCATAGGTGAATTCGACCTGCGTCAGCTTGCCCGATGCTTCGTCCAGTTCCAGCCTAAAAACGGTATCCAGCGGAACACTAGTCGGTAGCGCCCCTTCAGGAGCGTGGAGCGTACCCACAAACACTTTCCGATTATCGAGTGCTTCGTGCAGGCGCACCTGCACCCGACTGCCCGCAAAACGCACGTAATCACCAATGCGCAGCAAGGGGCGATCTATCCCCGGCGAAGTCACTTCCATGCGGTTATAGTCCACGTTTTCCACTTCGAAAACGCGCGATAATTGTTTAGACACCCATTCACAGTGTTCGATACGCACCCCTTCCGGGTGATCAATGACGATGCGTAACAAGCCTAGCGGCGCACGCTCCACGTCCACCAGTTCGTACTCGGTACCCGCCAGGGTCTCTTGTGCCAAAGCCAGAATGTCTGCCATAAAATCCAAAAAAAATGGGCTGTACGCCAGCCCATGGTCACCATGCTCACTTGAGGGTCAAGCGGGCCCTGGTCTTGCGCATTGCCAACGTCAAACTCGGGATAGTTGCAGGCGCAACCGAACCGGATGATCCACGCGGTCTTTTCTTTGAAAGACCGCCCTATTCGCTGGCGCGCAGCATCAAAAAAGACCCAGCCGACACAAACGTCTCTGAGCCAAGTTCTATATTCTACCAGAAAACCGGAAAATACGTGCATTCACACGGCCTTACAGGCCCAAACCGCAGGGTTTGGGCCACAAACTCAAAGTCCGCGCGACTTGGCTTTACCGACGCCCGCGTCCCAGGTGGGACTCATGAGCGGCCGAGCCGGCTGGCTGCCAGTCATCATCACGACGGCTGACACGGCGCACCACTGTTGTTTTCTTCACATGTGCCTTAGGCGCTTGCCCGGCACCGGCGCGATCGGAAGCACTGCGGCGGGCCGAAGGCGCACGCCCCTCCTGGCCTCCGCGAGCCTGGCCACGGGCTTGCTCATTACGCCCCGGTTCACCGCGCGCCTGATCGCCACGCACTGGGCGGCGGCCATTGTGTACGCGCGCACCTTCCTGCGAACGCCCCTCGCGACCACGGCCTTCGTGTGCACGCCCCTCCGAAGAGCGCCCTTCTGCCGAACGACCGCGCTGCTGACCACGAACACCCTGCCCGCTGCGCGCAGTACCACGCCCTTGACCACCGTGCTCACGACGACCACCATCGGGATGGCCATTGGCCAAACCACCGCTGATGAACAAGGCGCCGCTGACGGACTCATTCACACGTACATTGTTCGAGGAGCGACCGCGACCTGCCACACGACCACCACGGCCCATGCGGGCACCGCTCAGGCCGTTATGCTCCAGCGTACCGAAGCCGGGGGGCAAGGCACTGTCATGAGACAGAGGCTGACGCTCACGACGCTGGTGACCACCCTCGTCATCCGATTCTTTCACCAAACCCAGACGCAGCATAAATGCCATCACCACATCAGCGTCCAGCTCCTCCCAACGACCACGGCGCAAGTTCTTAGGCAGGCCCACATCACCAAAACGTGTCCGGATCAAACGGCTAACCGTCACACCCATCGCCTCAAACATACGGCGCACTTCGCGGTTACGACCTTCGTGGATCGTGACGCGATACCAACGATTGCTGCCCTCGCCCCCCAGGAACTCGATCAGGCCGAACTTGGCCACGCCGTCTTCCAACTGCACGCCATCGCGCATGGACTGCATTTGCTCTTCGCTGAGTTCGCCCAGAACACGTACTGCGTATTCACGTTCGGCGCCGTAGCGTGGATGCATCATGCGATTAGCAATATCGCCCGAGGTAGTAAAAATCAACAAACCCTCAGTATTCAGATCCAGACGACCGACGGACAACCACTTGCCCACTTTCAGAGACGGCAGGCGACCGAACACCGTGGCGCGACCTTCGGGATCATCGTGCGTCACGATTTCCCCAGCAGGCTTGTGATACAGAATCACGCGTGGGGGGCGCTTGGTGTTGGCACGATTGATCAACTGACCATTAATACGCACTTTGTCGTCTGCGCTGACACGTTGCCCGATATGAGCAGGCTCGCCATTGACAGAGACACGGCCCGCAACAATCAGCTCTTCCATATCGCGGCGCGAACCGATACCAGCCTCAGCCAGCACTTTGTGCAATTTGGGCTGCACCAAATCGCTACCCATGTATTTACCCAAACGCTGCGACAGACGATTTTGCTTGTCCAGGTGGCTGAATGCGATGTCATCATCACCATCCAGAATCACAACTGGTGCCTCGTCAGCCGCGTTTGAATAGCGAGCATTCTGAGCGCTGCCAGGGCGCTTGCCGGCGCCACCGCGTGCATCTTGGCGACGACCCGCCGGCGCAGGTTTGCGTCGATTATTCTGTGGGCGGGCCGGACGGGCTTTGGCCTCGTCAGGAGCGGCAGCCAAAGCCTGTTCATTCTGGCGAGGGGCCGACTCTTGTGCAGCATCGCCACGACGGCGGCGAAACGGGGTGCGCAACTTACGCCCTTGGCCTTTCGCGCGGGGATTCTTGGGGTCGGCCGCGCCTGAGGCGTCCGACGTAGAGGCTGTGTTCGTCTCGTGCGAATCAGTCATTTTTAATCATTTACTCCAGAGTTTTTTATTTCATCCGGTACCTGTACATCCGATAGGCCAGCCGCAGCCTGGGCCTCATCCACGGGGTCCGGTGTCGTATTCACTTCAGCTTGTTCAGTTTGTGGCAGCTCCGCTTCTGAAACTGCCCCAAGCAAATTGTCCTGACTGCCTGACTTGGAATCCGCTTCGGACCCCAGCTCAAGCTGAGCAACAGAAGCCTGCAGCGGCTCCATGCCCACTTCCAAAGCAGCGTCTTGTTCTGCTTCTTGTTCTATTTCTTGCCCTGCCTCAGAACCAGCCTGCTGCGTTGCCACAGATGCAAACGCTTGCTCTGCAGCCTGCTGTGCCGCCTGCTCCCGGCTCTGATCCTGATGATCTTCACCCTGCTGATGACCCAGCCCTTGATCCGATGCATTGCCCTGCTCTGCCGACGCAGCCGCTTGCTCGCTGGGCAAGGACGACAGCACATCCAGGGAATCCAGAGCTTCAACTGCGGGCAACTCATCCAAAGAACGCAGCCCCAGATCATTCAAAAACTGACGGGTCGTTCCCAGCAATGCCGGGCGTCCGGGTGCGTCACGATAGCCAAGAACTTCAATCCAGCCCCGATCTTCCAGGGTACGCACAATTTGAGTCGACACACTAACACCACGTATGTCCTCAATGTCCCCACGGGTAACAGGTTGCCGCCAAGCAATAATCGCCAAGGTTTCCAGCACGGCCCGCGAATACTTGGGCGCGCGCTCCAGACTAAGACGGGACAAAAATACTTGCATGGCCGGGCGACTTTGAAAGCGCCAACCCGAGGCAACCTGAACCAATTCCAGGCCACGCTCTTTCCAATCCAGTTGCAAGATAGCCAGATAACGGCGCAGATCATCCGCGCTCAGCGGCGGGGAGACAAACATTTTGCGCAACTCGGCGCTGTTCATGGGCTGCTGCGCACACAGCAAAGCCGTCTCCAGGACTCGGATTATTTCACTTTCAGTCACTACTGGGAAGCCTCACTTTCTGGCGATACTTGCATAAAACAAAAATTCCATGTTAGTATTTATCTTTTCCGGCGCGGGGTGGAGCAGCATGGTAGCTCGTCGGGCTCATAACCCGAAGGTCGTAGGTTCAAATCCTGCCCCCGCAACCATCATCCGGAACTGCTTAGCAGAATCAAACAAGCCAGCCAATTCGCGCTGGCTTTTTTGTTGCCCGCCGTTTTGGTCTTCAATCTTGCGCTCGGCGCAGTCCAGCGCCAGAACACGCAGACCAGCCTTCAACACCGTAGCAAAAATCACAAGCACTGCATGCATCCGAATCGCCACCGAGCTTTGTACCGGAGCGGACGCGCACGCAAACACACCGCCCTGGCCAACGCCAGAAACAGCAGCATTAAACGCAATTAAAAATTTTGTGTAAGCACACATGCTGATGATGAGTATGTCCGCAAGCCCTATCGGACTGGATTTGAATTGGCGCTTCTGAGATTTACAGGGCGCGAAAACAGCACAACAACATTTGGGGCAATAACTGATCGGGGCAATGCAGGTCTATAGTGTCAAATGCCAACATCAAGGCACCAACAGACCACCGCAGGGGTTATCGATTGCCTAAACCTGAAGCAAAGCCAGAAACAGAGAAATTCGTTTTGCCGGGACATCCCGCCTAGTAGGGGAGCCGACTGCTATCACAGCTAGATGCCAGCCAATACGAGCTGGTCGCTATACAGGGAGCCGCTTGCGCGTTTGAGCTTTTAGAAATGCCAGTCCGGCTGAACCTGTAAGCACAGTCTGTATTACACCATTGCGACCGGCAAGACGCAAGAAAATTGAGGGCCGTTTTATCCTGCCCTCATGCCCTTCCCAGTAGCCATCGGCAAATATTAATGAAATAAACACGCCACACTATGTACATAATCAAAAACTATGTTATAGTTACTTTTCTGACGCGGGGTGGAGCAGCATGGTAGCTCGTCGGGCTCATAACCCGAAGGTCGTAGGTTCAAATCCTGCCCCCGCAACCAAATTTAAAAAACCGTCGCTTATGCGGCGGTTTTTTTTCGTCCTGCTCCAAGGTGCTCGCCTTATCAGGCGTTGCTGCTTGCGACACGTTAAGCGACATGGCCTGGATACGTTCAGTCCTCCCAAGCCATACCTATAGCTTGAACAGCGCTCACACGGCTAATCACAAAAGCCGGAAGAGAACCTCCGGCCCCTAAAAACCCCGTGCTTGACGTCAACTAATTCGATGCCTCTGCTCGGCCAAGGCTGAACAAATGCAAACCATAGCGCAAATGATCACGCAACCAGACATAGGCTGCAGGAACCTGTCCTGTATCAAATCTGGCTTGCAAGCTCAGGCCAGCTAATAATTTACGCGCTTGATCAACAGACACGCCAGGCTCCAGGCGTACCACTGGCCAGGAGGGATCCATGTTCATCTCCAACGACAAGCGCCCATGGGGTGCGGGCAGTTGGGCGATGAATGCCAGCAAGGCATCACGACTGTCTCGATCCGCCACCGAATCGGGCATCAGTTGTACCGCACTGCGTGCTGCCAACAAGGCCTTTTCAATAGCGGGGCGCGGGTCCTCGTGCATACTCATGCTCAAGACCACTGCGGGCATGACCATGGACTGGATCAGATTTTGATTATCCAAATACAGATTCAGGCTTTTAAGCTCCGCCTGTTCAAGATCGTCTGCCCCCAAGGCGCGCCCTACTGCAGACTCAACACCAAACTGAGCCTGAACACGAACCTCCCTAAGGTGCTGGCTACGCAATCGCGCTTGCTCCAGAGACAATTGCGCCGACGCTGAGTCCCACTTGTAGGCAAGGGAGAAATCCATCGGCTTTGCCTGTAGACGCATAATGTAATCTTGCCCTGGCAGCAGCCCGGTCAGAACATAGATCCCGCTTATTCTTAAATCCATGGAATCAGGAATCTCTTGCTGCTCAGAATAGGAGGCTAATCCCTCATCGCGCAACACCAGCTCGTCAAAAGCCAACAGCATGGACGAAAAACCAGCCGACCACTGCCCATTCTGAACTCGACAAGCTCCATCCTCATCCTGCATCTGCAACTCATCACCAGATTGCGGCTGCAAAGCGACATAATTACGCAAATACTCACAAGCCGGCCCCGCTTGAACCGAACTGGCCAGCACCATCGCGCTGCCCAACATCAAGGCAATCTTTTTCTTCATGAACCCCTCGTAGTGGGCAAGCGCCGGCAACCCTGCCAAACAAGCCTTCCCTTTGCATGAAACGCTGGCTAGTATACAAAGCCGTCAGGGCCTATGCCCTACTCCTGTTTCAAGATAGGCCCCACTGCTATGGTCAGCACTGAACCGATCCAGTTTTCACTTTGCACCCAACTGAACAAGCTCGACTCAGCAAGCTGGGATGCGCTATCGGGTCATCACCTCTTGCTCCGCCATGCCTTTCTAAGGTCGTTGGACGACGCTGGCTGCGTTACCCCACAAACAGGCTGGTCACCGCATTACCTGTTGATGCATCGTGGACAGACGCTGTGTGGCGCCGTGCCCCTGTATCTGAAACACCATTCCCGGGGAGAATATGTGTTTGACCAAGGCTGGGCTCAGGCCTATCAACGTCACGGCCTGGACTATTACCCCAAGCTCTTGTGCGCCATCCCTTTTACGCCCGTCAGTGGCCCGCGTCTTTTGGCTCACTCTCATGAAGATCGGGTTCTGCTGGCCCGACAACTGATTCAACTGACACAGAACAATCAGTTGTCCTCCGTGCATGTGCTCTTTCCCAATCCGGACGACAGGCAAGCTCTGGAGCAGGCTGGCTTCATGATTCGCCATGATGTGCAATTTCACTGGCAGAACCAGGACTACGCCAGCTACGAGGACTTTCTAGCTTCGCTGACCCAGCAAAAGCGCAAAAAAATGCGACAGGACAGCCGCAAGGTGTACGAACAAGGCCTGTCCTTTGAACACAAGCAGGGTCAAGAAATTAGCGAACAAAATCTGGACTACTTTTACCAGTGCTACGCCAACACCTACCAAGAGCGCGGGCAACATCCTTATCTAAACCGGGATTTCTTTGCCCGCCTGCACGAGCAGTTACCCGAATCCCTGGTATTGATTCTGGCACAACAACATGGACAAGAAGTCGCCTGCGCCCTGTCGCTACGGGACGGACACACGCTTTATGGACGTTACTGGGGCTGTACCCGCTACGTGCCTGGCCTGCACTTTGAGACCTGCTACAACCAGGCAATCCAGTTTTGCATTGCACAGCAACTGCGTGTTTTTGAAGGTGGCGCTCAAGGCGAGCACAAGCTCTCGCGTGGCTTGTTGCCCACGCCCACCAGCTCGGCACACTGGATTGCAGATCCTCGCTTTGCCCACGCCATTGAAGCGTTTGTGCATGAAGAAGCGGGCCATGTGGCCCGCTATCAGGAAACTCTCAGCAGCCATACCCCGTTTAAAACGCTGGCAGGCTAAAAAAATCAGTCTTTCTTGTCTTTGCCGGGTGGCACAAAGGGAAAGACCGAGAACATCTGCCGAGTCTGATCCTGCATCTGGTCCTGCATTTGCACGAACAGATTCTTGCTTTGGTCGATGTAGCTGTTCATGACGGTTTGCATCACAGGGGCCTGTAGGCTCATGAATTGCGCCCAGGCCTCGGGGCCGAACTGCCCGCCATACACGCCCTTGGACTGTTCGGTCATGCGCTCCTGAATTTCCATGAAAGCCTGAATGTTTTTTTCCAGATACGAGCCCATGACCCCCTGCATGGCATTGCCATAAAAGCGGATGATCTGCATCAGCACCGGAGTGGAAAACATCGGGATACCCCCGCTTTCTTCCTCAAGAATGATCTGCAGCAAAATACTGCGCGTCAGGTCCTCGCCGCTTTTGGCATCGACGACCGCGAACTCCTCGCCTGACAGAACCAGTTGCTTGACATCGACCATCGTGATGTAAGCACTGGCCTGTGTGTCGTACAAGCGACGATTGGGGTATTTCTTGATGAGTCGAGGGGATCCCATGCTGGTGCTTACTTCCTAATCAATAAAACAAAAACACGCGCTATGCACTGCAACAAGCCTTAACTCATGTGCAAGCCACCGTTCAGGGAGAAATCCGCGCCAGTGGCAAAGCCGGAATCACCCGAGGCCAGCCAAGCGACCATAGACCCGATTTCATCGGGCGTGCCCAAGCGCCCCACCGGAATGGTAGCCACGATTTTCTCCAGCACATCGGGACGAATCGCGCGGACCATGTCCGTACCAATATAACCGGGGGAAATAGTATTGACCGTCACCCCCTTATTGGCAACCTCCTGAGCCAGGGCCATGGTAAAGCCGTGGATCCCGGCTTTGGCCGTCGAGTAGTTGGTCTGGCCAAATTGCCCTTTTTGCCCGTTCACCGAACTGATGTTGATGATGCGGCCCCATTGGCGCTCTACCATGCCATCAATCACTTGTTTGGTCACGTTGAACAAGCTATTCAGGTTGGTGTCGATCACTGCGCGCCAATCTTCCTGGCTCATTTTACGGAAGGTTCCGTCGCGTGTAATCCCGGCATTATTGACCAGCACATCGACACGGCCAAAATCGGCAAATACTTTCTTAAAGGTCTCGACGGTCGAATCCCAGTCTGCCACGTTGCCCACCGAAGCATGAAATGTGTAGCCCAGCTCGGCTTGCTCGCCCAACCATTTCTGAAAATCACGGTTGGGGCCACAACCTGCAATTACGGTAAACCCGTCTTTGGCCAGGCGCTGACAAATGACTGTCCCTATCCCTCCCATACCACCAGTTACGTAAGCTACTTTGCTGCTCATATCCATCTCCTGAAAGGGGTGACAACGCTCGAATCCCTGTGCCGGCCCGGGCAATGAAAAAGCCTGGCGTCGGGATCAAGGAAGCAGGCTGATTACCCTGCTCCCGAAACCTGAAAAACTGAAGAATTAACTGGCGCGCACTTTCACATAACTGCCGGGCGCCTCTTCCAGCACGGGATAACGCGCATGGCCCAATCGACGTTTTGCGCGACGCCGTGAGCCCGACAAGGGCGCCAGCCAAGCAATCCAGTCCGACCACCAGCTACCGGGGACGGACTGAGCCCGTTCCATATACTGCTGGGCATCCAGCGTGGCGACCGGCTCGCCGTCTTGCAGCACCCAATAATTACGACGCTGCTTGGCAGGCGGATTGATCACGCCCGCAATATGGCCAGACGCTCCCAACACAAACCGATGCTGGGCCGCCGGCAATGCCCGCAAGGACGCATAGGCAGACTGCCAGGGCACGATATGGTCATCTTTGGAGCCATACAGGTACACAGGCAAATCGAGCTGACTCAGATCGGCACGGTGCTCTCCCACGGGGACGCCCCCCTTCTGAATCAGGCGATTTTCCAGATAGGTATTACGCAAATACCAGGTAAAGAAAGGACCGGGCAAATGGGTGCCGTCGGAATTCCAGTACAGCAGATCAAATGCAGGCGGTTTTTTGCCCTGCAAGTAATTGCTGTTCACATAGTTCCAAACCAGCTCGGCGGGGCGCAAGAAAGAAAAGGTACTGGCCAGTTCGCGGGCATTGAGCAAACCGCCCTGCCCCAACTGCCACTCCCGAAACGCGACCTGTGCCTCGTCGATGAAGACGTTCAGCATACCCACGTCAGTAAAGTCCAACATGGTGGTCAACAAGGTCATGGAAGCGGCCGGATCCTGGCCTTTATTGCGCGCCAGTGCCAAGGCACTGGCCAGCAAGGTGCCGCCAATACAAAAGCCCAGCGTATTGATTTTTTCCTGTCCCGACAGTTCCTGGCTGACGCGAATCGCCTCCAGCACGCCTTGCTCCAGATAGTCCTGCCAGCTCAGGGCATGGATATGGGCTGCATCGTTCGGCTGGGGATTGCGCCAGGACATCAGATACACCGTCAGCCCCTGATCCAGGGCATGGCGTACGAACGAGTTCTCGGGTTGCAGGTCCAGAATGTAGAACTTGTTAATACACGGGGGCACGATCAGCAAAGGCACGGCATGCACCATGCTGGTGGTGGGTGAGTACTGAATCAGCTGGAAAATATCATTCTGGAACACCACGGCACCTGCAGTGGTGCCCACGTTTTGCCCCAACTGAAACTGGCTTTCATCCGTTTGGGTCATGCGCCCCTTTTGCCAGTCATCCATAAAGTTGGACATGCCTTCCAGCACCGACTGGCCGCCCGTGTCCATCATGGTTTGTAGAGCCTGGGGGTTGAGCATCAAGTAATTGCTGGGCGACATAGCCTCGGCCCACTGCATCATGGAAAAGCTCAGACGCTCCCGCTGTGCGGTGTCCAGCTCCATCAGGTCCAGCATCTCGTTCATGGCCTGAACGCTAAGCTGCCAGACATGGGCATTGAACAAGGCGGTAGGATTACGCTGCCAGGCGGCATCCGCAAACCGACGATCCTGCGGGGCAGGCAAGGCTCCCCGTTGGGCCTGGTCCCACAGCTCCTGCCACTGCTGCATGTAACGAGCCTGAAGTTCAGCACAGCCGGTAGCATCCATCGGTTTGCCAAAACCTTGAAAAGCACTGTTATTACTCGACATCTGCCACCTGTAAACGAATTGCAAATACGCTTAGAGCATGACGTTCGTCACAAAGGCAGTCAATTGGGGTAATTAATTAGGCTGGCGCGCCAATAGACGGAATTAAAAATTCCATATGGTATTTAAAAACGAGCAAAAAACCGTTAACGCGGGTTCAGGCGAGCAATCGTGGCTTGTCGGCCAGTCAAGGGCGAGCGCCGATAAGAATAAAACAAATCATTATCTTGAAACGTGCACAGGCCACTTAAATGCACAGTTATTTTTCCGAGGCTCAATTTTTCCAATCGGTGGCGTGCAATACCGGGCAAATCCGCCTGCCATTTTCCAGGGCGCTTTCCCCGAATAAAAAAGGCGGCCAATTCAGGCTCGTCCAGAACATAGGCATCAAAGACCTCCTGCCCGACCTCGAAGTGCTCCTGGCTAATCGCCGGCCCAATCCAGGCTTGCCAGGATTGCGCTTGGGGACAACGGGCGGCCATCGCCTGCCAGGTATTTTCCAAGACTCCGGCTTGCAGCCCACGCCAACCGGCATGGGCCACACCGAGCACCTGGGCTTGCTCATCCCAAATGACAACCGGCAGGCAATCCGCCGTCAAGATGGCCAAAGTGCGATCCCGGCGCGTGGTGATAGCGGCATCAAACTGCCTGGGCACGGCAGGCAGGACCTCCTGATCCGCATCCAGCACGTCTGTACCATGTACCTGTGCCAACCAGATGGGCTCCGCACTCAAAAAGTCCGCAAGCCGTTGCCGATTGACCTGCACCCGCTGCGGATCGTCGCCGGTATTCAAGCCCAGGTTCAGGCTGTCGCGCTCGTCCTGGCTGACGCCACCGGCCCGAGTCGTACAAAAATAAAGCAGCCCCGCTTGTGCGGGGCCGCTAACCGTAGAAATCAACGTTGAGTGTGCCATTCAATAGACTCTACAACAGACTGATAATCAGCCGGTGGCTCTGCCGAGAAGCTGCGGCGCTCGCCCGTATCGGGATCTTCAAACTCCAGCACGTGCGCATGCAGCATTTGACGCTGTGCCCCCGCAACCACGCGGCCACCATAGAGGGTATCGGCCAGCAGGGGATGCTTGATCGAACTGAGATGGACACGAATCTGGTGGGTACGCCCTGTCTCCAGTCGGCAAGCCACTTCGGTCACCGCTTCTTCACCCGCATAACCCTGACGCAACATTTGATAATGCGTTACAGCATGCTTGGGGGCAACGGATGGCCCAGTGCTCATGCGCACTGGCACGCGCAAATCGCGTCCAATTGGCTCATCTACCGAGCCCTGGCCCGGCAAGACACCATGGACCAACGCCAGATACTGGCGTCCCATGCTACGCTCTTGCAGTTGTCGGACAAAGTGAGTTTGTGCGACTTCTGTGCGAGCCACCACCAGCAAGCCGGAAGTGTCTTTGTCCAGCCGGTGTACAACACCGGCACGGGGCACCTGTCGCAAAGTGGGAAAGCGAAACAGCAAACCATTGAGCAAGGTGCCGCGCCAGTTACCCGCGCCAGGGTGCGTGACCAGACCGACTGGCTTGTTTACCACCAGCCAGGAGTCACTTTGAGCCACAATCTCGAAGTCCACGTCATCGGGCTCAAAAGCCATGTCTTCTGGGGCCTGTTGCTCCCAGACCAGCACGGTATCACCGGGGTAAACCGTATGCTTGACCTTGACGGCCTGGCCGTTGACGAGAACATGCCCGCTCTCGACCCAGGACTGTAGACGGCTGCGCGAATGCTGAGGCAGTAACCGCGCTAAAGTCTTGTCCAGACGATCGGGAGACGCAGTGATGGGAAGGATAAAACGCAGTGCGTCGGAAGAAACAACACTATCTTTTTCAGTATCTGTGTCAGGCATGGCGACAAATCATATAATTGAGCAGCAATGCTAACACCAAGGACGCTTTTGTGACTCGCCTGAACCTGAACTTGCCACGTATTCGTGGTACCAAGCTGGCCCAAGTAGCCGCATTAATGCTGGCTGCCACTTTGCTTGCTGGCTGCGGCACTACCAAAAAAGAAGTTGACCCCACCTCGGGTTGGACCGCCGAGCGTTTGTATAAAGACGCCCGTGAAGAAATGTCGGCCGGCAACTGGAAAGACGCGCGTACCCGCCTGGAAGCCGTCGAGTCCCGCTACCCCTTCGGCACATATGCACAGCAATCGCTGATCGACCAGGCTTACATTAACTGGAAAGACGAAGAGCCTGGCAAAGCCCTGGCCGCTATTGACCGCTTCCAGAAGCAATACCCCAGCCACCCTGGCACCGACTATATGCTGTACCTGAAAGGACTGATCTCCTTTACGCCTCCTAGCGCTGCCCTGTCCAACATTACCCAGCAGGACCCCAGCGAGCGTGACCCTAAAGGTCTGCGTGAATCCTACGAAGCCTTTAACGATCTGCTGCAACGCTACCCCGACAGCCGATACGCACCCGATGCCGCCAAACGTTTAACCTGGCTGGTCAGCACCATCGCTCAGAACGAAGTACATGTGGCCGAGTACTACTACAAACGTGGCGCCTACGTTGCCGCTGTTAACCGTGCCCAAACCGTTATTACGGACTTCAAGGGTGTGCCCATCGCCGAACGTGCGCTGTACCTGATGTACCTGTCTTACGACAAGATGGGCCAGACCGAGTTGCGCGACACCACCAAACGCGTGATGGACCAAAACTTCCCTGACTCAAAATACTTCACGGAAGGCTTGGATACCAAGGTTAACTACTGGAACCCCATCAACTGGTTCTAAGCCTTGCAGCAAAGCAGCACAAGATGATACGGACTGCCTTTGTGAAGCGGCAATAAAACGTCTCACTGAACGCAGTCCCAAAAAGGGCCGAATCCTCTTCAGGATTCGGCCCTTTTAGTTTCCCGACTTCAAACTGATATTCCTTGGCAACTCGCTTTGCCCTGCTCCTCAGAGCAAGAACTATCAGTCAGGACGCTCCTTCCTCTGTGGCCCCCTAGGCACGCCTGACGCCCACCGGCTCCAGAGCATCCAACTATCCCACCACTTTCTTGGCATTGTCCTTTTGCACGCTATACATGCGCTCTGCAAAAGCCTTGGCCTTGGCCGGATCCAAAGGCTGGCCACCCAAGATCTTCATGGTGTCATTCAAATACACCATACGATCTTCCAGATTTTCCTGCAGGCCAATCAAGTAATAGCCAATCTGACAAAAGTACGTTGTCCGTGCTCGGGTCTGAGCTTCTATCTGTTCCAACCCCATACGCTGAAAGAAATTAGCCAAGGCATTCATGCAAGCCTTGTCCGCCCGCGCTACCGCCTGACGCACCCGCTCGGAGCGCCTTGCCCAATCACGCATGGCCATATCCAGACCCGGTTCGAAACGGGACACGTCCAGCCAGGTGGAGAACAGCGACAACATGCCATCTTGCAAATTGTCCACATTCTCTAGCGCCAGCATGGTAGAGCGCATATTCTTTTGCTCCCAAAAACCGACCAGCCCATCAAGCAGATCGTCCCTGTCCTTGAAATGCCAATAAAAACTTCCCCGTGTGACGGCCATAACCTGGGCCAGACGGGTGATGCGCACCGCCTCCACACCTTCTTGCATAAACAAGCGAATGGCGGCCTCCAGCCAATCCGCCCGCGTCAAATGCACATTAGGCTCGCTCAACGCCCCGGCTTGGGCCACACGTTCAATCAATTCCTTATCGCTCATATCGCCTGCTTGTAGAGTCGCTTTAATCGCCAAAGTATACCGGCGCTCCTCTTACAACAGGCCCAGCATTCGTGGAAACGCCAAGGAAACGGCGGGCACAAAGGTGGTAATCAACTGAACCGGAATGGCTACAAACACAATCATGGCAATGGCCGGACTAAAAGAGCGGTGTACCGCTACTTTACTGATACGGCAGGACATATACAGCACAGGTGCCATCGGCGGACTGTTGGAACCTACGATTACTGCACATGCCACAATCGCGGCAAACTGTACCGGGTTGACCTCTGCCGCCCCCACCAACGGCAGCAGCAAGGGAGCCACCACCACGGTCAAGGACACGTCATCGATAATCATGCCCACCAGAACCAGAAAGATATTCACCATCAAAAGAATTCCGATGGGACTATCGACCAGACCGGTTACAAAAGTGGCCAGGTCCTGTGGCACGCCTTGCGCAACCAGAATTCGGCCAATCAGGAAAGAGAACAGCAAGATCAGGATGACCGTCCCCGTGGTCTCTGCCGTACGTACAAAGCTGTCGCACAGCTTGCTCATGGTCAGTTCACGGTACACAAAGCAGCCAATACCGATGACCAGCACAACAGCTACCGCAGCCGCTTCTGTGGGCGTGAAGACTCCCCCATAAATCCCGCCCAGAATCAAGGCAGGAATACATAAGGCGGGGATGGCATAGAACAAGGTTTTGAGCGAGTAACGCCCTTGAGTTTCGTGCGCAGGCTGAGCAGGCGACTCCTTGAACCAGCGTCCAGCCACGACGTAATTGAACAAAATCAGACCAAACATCAAGAGCAAGCCCGGTCCGACCGTCGCTGCAAAGCAGGCCACCACGGATTGCTGGGTCACCACGGCAAACAAAATCATGGTAATGGACGGCGGGATCAGAATGCCCAGCAAGGAGGAAATACCCAATAAGGCCGCCGAATACTGACGAGGATAACCACGTTGCTCCATGGGGTCGACCAAGATGGTGCCAATGGAAGCCACTGCCGCCGAGGCAGTCCCCGAAATCGCCCCGAACACCCCGGAAGCCAGAACCATGCTGGCCCCCATGCCACCACGACGATTCTTGACCAGCATTTCGGCAAAACCCACCAAACGATGAGCAATCCCGCCTGCCTGCATCAAATAACCTGCCATGATGAACAAGGGCAAGGCCAGCAGAACCAGGGAGTTCAAGGAACGGAATCCTTGCAGCATCAAGGTATTCAAATTGACGTCATAGACCAAGGTCAACATTAACAACGTGCCAGCAAAGGACCAGGCCACCGGCACCCCCACCCCCAGCAGGAACAGCAGCAAGAGAACAGAAAATCCAGCATGCATAATCAATCGTCTCCCTGGCGCAAGGCCATCAAAGACTGATAAACATCGCGCAAGGCATACAACAGGCTACCGACTGCGTTCAGGCCAATTGCAGACTGAGGCACCCAGACAGGAATCGACAGCTCCGCCATGGTGGCGGAGAAGCGGGAGCCCCACATGAACATGCGCAAGGTCCAATAAGCGAAGGCCACCACAATAATCAGTACCAGTACCGACACAATAAAACGGTGAATGGCACGCGCTTGTGGCGTTTTCAAACGATGTGACAGATAGTCCACCACCAGATGCTGACGGGACTGACTGGCGATCAGCGCCCCGGTCATGTACAGCCAGATCGCCGCCACCATCACAATGGTGTGCACTCCTGTTGCCGGCCAGTTCAGGTAGTAACGTGCTGCCACCACATAGGCCAAACCTGCCGCCACCACGATGCTTGACACAATGGCCAGCCATTCCAGGGCAACCAGGGTCGGCCCGCGCTTCATTGGGATACCCTCACTCACGCTCATACTCCCTTGATCCAAGGTGTTCACTTGAGAGCCGAGGCGTTTTTCTCGATATGCGCCATGATGTTCTCGCCTACTTCAGCGTGCATCGATGGCCAGACTTTGGCGCGGACATGCGTACCCAATGCGGCCAGCTGATCCTTGTCGAGTTCAATGTAGTTTTTGCCCAGCGCCTTCCACTTCTCCACAATAGCCGCGTCCGCTAGCTGGGCCTTGGCAAACTGCTCTTGCATGATGCTGGTGGCGGAGGCTTGAATCACTTCCTGTTGTTCGGGTTTCAGGGCCTCCCAAGCTTCCAGGTTCATGGACAGCACACCAGTAATGAATTGCTGCTTGCTGCGCACGTAATAATCCAAGGTGTCGCGGAAATACTCGTAGTCGTAATAAATGACATTGGCCGCGTCGCCATCGACCACGCCAGTTTGAATGGAAGTGAACACCTCCCCCCAATCAATGGCGGCCGTTTGGTAACCCATGGCTTGCACAGACTGCTGCATTATGGAGATTGGAGGTACCCGTACCTTGATGCTCTTGGCATCCTCCACCGTCAACGCATGTTTGCCTTTGGTAGCAACGCCATTAAAGCCTTCAGGCCAGGCACCAAAGAACTTCAGACCATTTTCCTTGTAAACACTATCCAGCGTTTCATTCAGCCAGCCACCCGGCTGGTAAGCAGCCAGGGCTTCTTCCCAGGTGGTGAACATATAAGGCGTATAGATCACCGCAATGCGCTTGTCATAGGAAGTCATGGGCCAGTTCAACATCAACTGCACATCCCCCGCTATGTGCTGATCGAACACCTCTTCCTGACCTCCTAACTGGTTCTGATAAAAAACGCGTGGCGACAAAGCGCCTTGCGTGCCCTCTTTAATCAACGCGGCCCATTTTTCGATAGCGTCACCGCTAGGCGAACCCTGCGCGCCCGAGTCTGTTGCAATGCGCATGGTTTGTGCGGACACGGTGGCCACACTCAGGCTGAACATCACCGTCAGCAAAGTCTTGCTCAAAAGCGTCATAACTCCTCCTGGGTATCTCTTTTAAATTTGTTGTTCAAACTTCACTTGTCAGGCTTCTGCTCGGTGTCGCCACAACTCCCAGCCCAAACGGGCCCGGACCCCCACATCCAGAAACGGCCGTGGCGGCAAAGCATCGGGTTGCCCCAGAGCCTGCATGTCAGCAATCAAAGGGTTATCCACGCCACAGGCCAGATCCGCCACCAACATGCCGGAGATCGTACCTTTGGTCAGCCCCACCCCGTTCTGACACACCGCGCAGTACACATGTGGCGCCACCTGCCCAAAGCCGGGCGAGCCGTTACGGGACAAGCAGATAAAGCCCGTCCAGGTGTGCTCCATTTCCACGTTCTTCAGATTCGGGAAACGCTCATCAAACAGGGTTTTGTGCTCGATGCGAACACGGCGACGGCTCTGGTCATCGCTACGCAAATTAGGGGCGTACGTCATGTGCTGGCGAATCAGAATGCGCTGGTCATTGGTGCGGCGCATGGTGATACCTACAAACGCATTGGCGGGCGTCAAACCCCAGCTGGGCAAACCGCCCAATTCACGCTGTTCGCTTTCGGTCAGGCAACGAGTCAAGCTGGCATGAGCGGCCATCGGCATCAGCTTGCCGCTATAAAACCCAAACTGCTCCGCGAACACGTTCACGGCCAGAATCATCTTTCCTGCACGAACTTTGCCGCCGGGGGTGTCCAGCGTGACGCCATCACCTTGCTGCAAAGACAACACCGGCGTTTTTTCGTAGACGGTGACGTTGGGAGGCATATTGTCAGCCAGGCCACGCGATAAAGCAGCCGGGTTCAGCAGCACCGTGCCTGGGGTGTAAATACCTGTACGGAAATGCTTGAATCCCAGCTTATCGTGCAAAGCCTTACCGTCCAGCCACTCATGCGGTTCCTTCAAGGACTCCAGCACCTGAAGCGTAGGCTTCAGGGTTGTGCTTACGCCTTCCTCGGAAACCGCCGCATGGAATTTCCCGATGGGGCTCCAGTCGCACTCGATACCGTAACGCTCGACCTGGGTTCTTAGATAAGCAATTGCCGTACGCGCCAAGCGCACGTGCGAGCGGGCGGCGTCCAGTTCGCCCATGGAACTGCCAACGTTATGAGGGCTATCAATCGCAAAGCCGGAGTTTCGGCCTTGAGCCCCTTCACCCACCTGATCCGCTTCCAGCACCACGATGCTGTCATCGGGACGATTCTCTGCCAGGCGACGAGCTGCGGCCAAACCGGCCAGACCACCGCCAACAATCACCCAATCGGCTTGTATATCTTTACCTAAGGCTGGCTTGGCCATGCGAGGCGCCAGAAGCCGACTCCACCCATTGGTCTTGTCGTTCTCCGGCAGGTGCATAATTTTCTTGGTGCTCATGCGGCCGTCCGTGCGCTGGCCCAGTTGCTGGGATGCAGGCAATAATGGATCAGAGCAGACTCTGCTTCGTAGATCAGGGGAGTACCTGCGGGCAGCCAAACGCAGTCAAGGGGCCCTGCTTTCAAAACACCTTGCGGGGTATGAATATTGATGCTGCCTTCAATTACCGTGACCACTTCGTCGTAAAGCACAGTCCATTCAATTCGCGCCTTGCTCAGACGGGCATAACCAGCACTGAGAGGCGTGCCATCTTGCTCACCCACAATCTCCGCCAACTGCGCCATCTCGGGCTTTTCCTGTCGAGGCTGGAACGCCAAATCATTGAAACGCATCACCCGCGGCATCGTTTTTTCTGTCGTCATTCGCTTCACCAAACATAAGTGGATTCATAACATACATATCTGTATGTTGTGATGGTAGTTAGCTTGATGTAGAGCGTCAATGTCTTGAAGGATGGGGATTACCCTGCGTCGCACCCAGATTCTTGTTTAAGCTTGAATTATTATTTCCAGGCAATTGCGTGGGGCTGGAGGTGCACGACCGGGACTGAAATGTCCCCTTCAGAACCCAGGAAGGAGCAGACGATGGCAGTTAAGGCCGGCGCATCCAGCGCCGGCCACGCTATTTAATGAGGGTTTACGGGACTCGCACCGTCACTGCTGGGGTAACGAGCAAACTGTTCGATCATTGTCGTGCTACTGGCATCGAGCCCCTGCACCTGCACCTGGGCACCGCCACGACGCAACTTCAACACAACCCGATCCAAGGCCGCAACCGAGCTTAAGTCCCAAAATCGTGTCTGGCTCACATCAATACAGATATGCGGCACTTTCTCTTGATAGTCGAACTTTGAAAAAAAGTTCTCTGCCGAGGCAAAAAACACCTGCCCGAAAACAATATAAGTACGTGTCTGGCCATCTTGGCTAAGGCTTGAGGTGATGTGCAAAATGCGGCGCACCTTGTGTGCAAAGAATACCCCGGAGAACAGGACACCTGTCAGCACTCCTTTGGCCAGGTCGTGGGTGGCAACAGTGACCACCACCGTCGCCAACATGACGACACTGGATGTTCTGGGATGCACGACCAGGTCTTTGATTGAACGCCAATTGAATGTGCTGATGGACACCATCACCATCACGGCAACCAAGGCAGCCATCGGTATCTGCTTGACCCACTCCCCCAGAAAGACAACCAGTATCAACAGCACAACGCCCGCTGTTAAGGTGGACAGTCGGCCACGCCCACCTGATTTCACATTGATCACCGATTGCCCAATCATGGCACAGCCAGCCATCCCTCCTACAAAGCCCGTGGCGATATTGGCAATACCCTGTCCTACACACTCTCTGTCTTTGTTGCTCGTGGTATCGGTCATATCGTCCACGATAGTGGCCGTCATCAAGGATTCCAATAGACCCACAACACATAAGGTGACAGAGTAAGGAAAAATGATTTGCAGTGTTTCCCATGTCCAAGGAACCTGCGGGATCAAAAAGCTGGGCAGGCTGTCAGGCAAGGCCCCCATATCACCCACGGTGCGGATATCCAGCTCAAAAACCATATAGACAATACTTAGAACGACAATGGCCACCAAGGGCGAAGGCACTGCCCTGGTGATATAAGGCAATCCATAAATGATGACCAGCCCAGCCGCCGTCATGGCATAAACAGGCCAGGTGACGTTCGTCAACTCCGGCAATTGAGCCATAAAAATCAAGATCGCCAGGGCATTGACAAAGCCAGTGATGACCGAGCGCGAGACAAACTGCATAAGCTGCCCAAGGCGAAAAAAGCCAGCCAACATTTGCAGCATCCCTGCAAGAATGGTCGCCGCCAACAAATAGTCGAGCCCATGCTCTTTCACCAGCGTCACCATCACTAAGGCCATCGCCCCGGTCGCAGCCGAAATCATGCCTGGTCGGCCACCGACAAAAGCGATGAGCGTCGCGATAGAAAAAGAGGCATACAGGCCAACTTTAGGATCCACACCGGCAATAATGGAGAACGCAATGGCTTCCGGAATCAAGGCTAATGCCACCACCAGGCCAGCCAGCAAATCACCCCGAACGTTGGAGAACCATTCCGTTCTGATTTTTTCAATAAACATAAACACCGCATTTAGCAAAGAAGAGAGACGCGCTTACCGTATCCAGCTAAACAGTCACCGTCTGGACACGCAAGGCAAAAACATGGGCATGCCCGTCGCGGCAAACAGCGACAGACAGAGAAAAGGACAAAGCAAGGAAAGAGCGCTCTTGCCGCGCTAGTGCCCCCTAAGGGGGTGTGACGGAATGAAAGTGTCCGCGAGGCATGGCTGCGCCCCGGTAATTAACCGGTTTCAGTGTGAGGTAAGCAAGGTTAGCCATGGCCGTGATTGTACTCAGAAAACAAAACGCATTCCCTGCCCTTGGACACAGACACCTCACCAGGATTGGCCTGGACTATGTTTGGGGGCAAGAAACCAGTCGGTCGACTGTCTCCTTACGGCTGCTCCAGGCCGTCCTCCATCGTCACTTGCCCTGCTTCATCGCTCTGCCGCTTGGCCTTTTGCTCCCGCAAAAACGCCAGCGCACGAGCAGGATCACGAGTCCGAGCGAAAGGTGGCAAACCACGCCACAGCAATTTGCCGTAGGGTTTCTCGACAATACGGGTATCGCCCACCATCAGCACGCCCCAGTCGCGCTCGGTACGGATCAGGCGCCCAGCCCCTTGTTTCAAGGCAATGGCCGCTTCGGGCAACTGGTATTCCATAAAGGGATTCCCGCCTCTGTCCTTGCATTCTTTGATACGAGCTTCCAGCACCGGATCATCCGGCGGAGCAAAGGGTAGCTTGTCGATCGCAACCAGTGTCAAGGCATCACCGGGCAGGTCAATCCCCTCCCAGAAGCTGGCACTGCCCACCAACACCGCATTGCCACGCGCACGGAACTCGTCCAGCAGAACCTGGCGCGAACGCTCCCCTTGGCGCAGCACATTGCGCTCTATGTCTTCCCGATCAAATCGGTCTCGCAGCATATCCGCAATCCGCTCGACCGAACGCAAGGTCGTACAGAGCACCAGCACACCGCCCTGACCCGCCTTGATCAGCGGAATGAGCGCATCCACGAACGCCTGGTTGAAATTCGGATGGCTGGGAAGCGGCAAGGTGCTGGGCACATAGAACAGTGCCTGATTCGGATAGTCGAACGGTGAAGCCCAGGCTTCGGTGCGGGCATCGAACAAGCCCAGTTGCCGCTTGAAATGATTGAAATCCCCATGTACCGACAAGGTCGCCGAGGTCAGCACCCAGGACTGCTCCTTGCCTCTGTAACGCGAGAAAATCTTGGCCACCGATAAAGGCGCACTGTGCAAACGCAAATAGTGCTGGCCACTTTCTACCCAACGCACGAATTCGTCGGGCTGGTCTTCATCTTTTTCACTTTCTGGCAGATAGGCGTGGCGGCCCTGGCGATCTGGCTGACTCCACTGGAACAAGCGTGCACGTATCTCCAAGGCACTTTTATGCGCTGCTGCCAGATCAGGATGGCGCTCAGCCACCATAGCCAGCATCTTGATGACCTTATCGAAGGTCTCCAGCAAATGCTCCAGCGCCTCATCAAAAAGCTCAGGCTCGGGCAAGGCCTGGAAAGTGGCGCGGCCACCTTGAGCCGCCAGCGACGCGGTACGCAAATGCAAATCCCGAGCCGCTTGCTCCAGCTTGCGGGCGACCTGGCTCCAGTCCACGGTCTCACGGGCCTGGGCCAGACCCGCCGCTTCTATCTGCCGACACAAATCCGTCAGTTGATACAAGGACACGCTGCTACCCAAAAAACGGGTGGCCACGTCGGGCAGTTGGTGCGCTTCGTCAAACACCACCAGATCCACGCTGGGCAGCAAATCCGTCACACCCTCTTCGCGCAAGGCCAAATCAGCCATGAACAAGGCGTGGTTCACCACCACCACATCGGCATCCTGAGCATGACGGCGGGCCTTCATCACAAAGCAGTCGCGCACAAAGGGACAGTCCTGCCCCAGGCAGTTATCCCGCGTTGAGGTGACCCGGTGCCAAATATCCGCATCTTCGGGGACTTCGGCCAGCTCACCCTTGTCGCCGCTACGGCTACGCTCTGTAAAGAGCTGGATAGCACGCAGATAAGCGATTTCCGCACGAGACTTCAGAGCCCGGTCATCCTGCCCCAACCGTTCCAAATGGTAATGACAGACGTAATTACTTCTGCCCTTGAGCAAGGCCACATCGACCGGCAAAGCCAGCGCTTTACGCAGGTGGGGAATATCCCGACGGAACAATTGGTCCTGCAAGGTACGCGTTCCGGTCGAGACCAGCGCTTTACCGCCTTGCATGAACACCGGAACCAGGTAGGCCCAGGTCTTGCCTGTGCCTGTGCCCGCCTCGGCGATCAGTACGCCAGAATCGGCGACCGTCTCGCTGATGGCTTGGGCCAGCTCCAACTGAGCCTGCCGCGGACGATAGTGCGGGACAGACTCTGCCAGAGGGCCTTGGGGAGAAAAGATATCGGAATAATCCTGCAACAACATGGGGCAAAACCGCTCAGGGAGAGGTGACGAATGACAGAACTGTCTACAATCACAGTGGAATACATACAAGATGATACCTGCCAATTCTGGGTCGCTGCCGGTCTTTATGGCAAAATGCGGCGCTTGCAGACCCTTTTACAACGATGGACCCATAACTGAAATGACTGTGGAAACCCTCGCCCAGCAACAGGATCACCAACAGATTCTGGCGCTACTGGCCTCTGAACTGAACATCCGCATCCAACAAGCCGCCTCGACGGTTGAGCTCTTGGACAACGGGGCCACGGTCCCTTTTATTGCCCGTTACCGCAAGGAAGCCACCGGTGGCCTGGACGATAATGTCCTGCGCGATCTGGAAGTGCGCCTGATCTATTTGCGCGATATGCAATCGCGTCGTCATGCCATTCTGGAATCGATCCGCCAGCAAGAAAAACTGACGCCCGAGCTGGAGCAAGCCATTTTGGCGGCGGACACCAAGCAGCGTCTGGAAGACTTGTACGCGCCGTACAAGCCCAAGCGTCGTACCCGTGCCCAGATTGCCCGCGAGGCCGGTCTGGAGCCGCTGGCGGACGCCATTCTGGCCCAGAAGGATGCCGACCCTCTGGCACTGGCCGAAGGCTATCTGAATGCCGAAGCCAAGATCGACACGACCAAAGCTGCTCTGGACGGTGCCCGCGACATTCTGGCCGAACGCTTTGCCGAGCAAGCCGACCTGCTGGAAGCCATGCGCGACTATCTGTGGAAGTCCGCCCACCTGTACTCCAAGGTTGCCGAAGGCAAGGAACAGGAAGGTGACAAATTCCGCGACTGGTTCGACTTTAACGAAGCGCTGCGCCAACTGCCTTCTCACCGCGTGCTGGCTTTGTTGCGCGGCCGTCAGCAAGGTGCGCTGGACCTGCGCCTGGGCCTGAACCCCGAACAGGATCAGCTCTTGCCCCACCCTTGTGTGCTGAAAGTGGCAGAGCTGACCGATATTGGCGCTGACTTTTCCGCCGACGCCAGCCCACGTGACCACTGGTTGGCCGAGGTCTGCCGCTGGACCTGGCGCGTCAAGTTGCTGACGGCGTTTGAATCCGAGCTGATTGGTCGTCTGCGCGAACAAGCTGAGCAGGAATCCACCCGCGTGTTTGCCGCCAATCTGCGCGATTTACTCTTGGCCGCCCCTGCGGGCAATAAAGCCGTTCTGGGCCTGGACCCAGGCATTCGTACCGGCGTGAAAGCCGCTGTGATCGATGCAACCGGCAAGGTGCTGGATACGGCCACCGTCTACCCCTTTGAGCCCCGTCGTGACCGCGAAGGAGCGATTCGTACCCTGGCCGGTCTGGCTACTCGCCACCAAGTTGAACTGGTCGCGATTGGTAACGGCACAGCGTCGCGCGAAACCGAGAAACTGGTGGCTGACCTGCAGTCGGCCTTCCCGCAACTGCCGCTAACCCGCGTCGTCGTGTCCGAGGCAGGGGCATCGGTGTACTCTGCTTCGGAAATGGCTGCCCAGGAATTTCCTGATATGGATGTCAGCCTGCGTGGTGCCGTCTCCATCGCCCGCCGCCTGCAAGATCCGTTGGCCGAACTGGTCAAGATCGACCCCAAATCCATTGGCGTTGGCCAATACCAGCACGACGTGAACCAGCGCGAACTGGCTCGCAGCCTGGATGCCGTGGTCGAAGATTGTGTTAACGCGGTGGGTGTGGACGTCAACACCGCTTCTGCTCCCCTGCTGGCACGCGTCTCCGGCCTGAACAACACGCTGGCCAAAAACATCGTCACCTGGCGTGACGAAAATGGTGCCTTCCAAAGCCGCAAGCAGTTGCGTGACGTGCCCCGCTTTGGTGAAAAAGCCTTTGAGCAGGCAGCGGGCTTTTTGCGTATTCCCGGCGCAGCCAACCCTCTGGACGCCTCGGCGGTTCACCCCGAAGCCTACCCGGTTGCCGCCCGTATTCTGGAGCGTCTGCAGACCGAAGCCAGCGATGTCATGGGTAAATCCGGCGCACTGAAAGGTTTGTCCCCTTCAGACTTCACGGATGAACGCTTTGGTTTGCCCACCGTGCGTGATATTTTTAACGAAATTGAAAAGCCCGGTCGCGACCCCCGTCCTGAATTTACGACGGCCAAGTTCCAGGAAGGCATCAACTCCCTGAATGACCTGACGCCCGGTCTGATTCTGGAAGGCGTGGTCACCAATGTGGCCAACTTTGGTGCCTTTGTGGATGTAGGGGTACACCAGGACGGTCTGGTGCATATCTCGGCTCTGTCTGATACCTTTGTGAAAGATCCGCGTGATGTGGTTCGCGTGGGTCAGACGGTTAAGGTTAAAGTCCAGGAAGTGGATGTCGCCCGCAAGCGTATCGGTTTGACCATGCGCCTGAACGACGACAGCGCCCCAGTGCGTGGTTCCAACAGCACGAGCAACGCTCCCCAACGCCGCTCTGGAAACAATCGCCCCAACCGGCAAGCTGAACCAGCACCAACCGGTGCCATGGCAGCGGCCTTTAGCAAACTTCGGAGATAAGCCATGACTGAGACCGAGCGCCTTTCCCAACTGACGCGTCTGCTCAATCTGCTGACCGGATTTGATCAGAAGGAAGAGGATATTGCAGCCATCAGCCGGTCCGTGCTGACTGCCAGCGCCAGCCCGGCAGCGATGGGTGAGGCGTATGGAAAGCACGCGCAGAACCTGATGGAACACGATCCGGATGGTGCTCTGATCCTGGCCATCAGCTACGAACTGGATGATTATCTGGCCCTGGCCGATACCGTCGATGAACTGTGGGAAGAAATTCTGGCCGCGTTTGAAAATCAGGACCTGCCCGCCTTTCCCTACGACGACATGCCTTTTCAGGACGTAGATGGCTTTTTCCAATGGGCGAACGAGCAGTTGCAGGAGTTTCACCCCTCCTACTGTCTGCTGGAGTTTGCCCAAAGCTATGACGAGGAGTTTCAACTGATCGTGGTCAAACGCGAGAGCCTGGAAGAAATTCTGAGTCTGTGTGAAAAGCTGGATATTCCGGCCCAGCCAGCCGAATAAGGCGGCTATTCCTGCCGGCCTAAGCCCATCATCAAGCCCTGCATGAATGTTTACGCAGGGCTTGATGCTTTATGGCTGGTTTGAATACAAAGCGCCTCAACGCGCACTGGACGAGTCGCGCCATCAAGGTCAACCAAACGAGCCTCCTAGCCTCGCTTGGCTTCAATACGAACAGCCCACTTTGCCCTTACTGGCGCAAAGCCAGAACCAGCACGGCAAGGTCCAGAAGGAGAAGCATGGTGCAAAAGCACTGGTCGCAGGTCGAACTCCTGCACGAAACCGTATCCAATCCCAATATTCATATACGTGGCACACACAGCTACTACAGCCATGCCTGGACCGGCAGTTTTGAAGAAAGCGTGGTGCGTTACTTGTACGGGGACGAATACAGCCGCAAGACCTGGGACTCTCAATGGCCGGTGGACCAGCTACATATTGGCGACTACGTATGTATCGGTGCCGAGGCCGTGATTCTGATGGGCGGCAACCATACCCATCGCATGGACTGGTTCAGCCTGTATCCCTTCGTGGACAAGATTACGGACGCCTATGTGGGCAAAGGTGACACCCACATCCAGGACGGTGCCTGGATCGGTATGCGGGCCATGATCATGCCCGGTGTCGAGGTTGGTGAAGGCGCTGTGGTGGCCTCGGGGGCGATTGTGACCAAGAGCGTGGCACCGTATACCATCGTGGCCGGGAATCCGGCTGTGCCCGTGCGAAAACGCTTTGATGAGGCAAGCATTGAGCGGCTGCTGGCCTTAAGAATATATGACTGGCCAGAGGAAAAATTCACGGCCTTGCGCGACGTGATCTGTGCAGAAGATATTGCAGCATTGGAGCTGGCCAGCCAGAACTGGGATCAGCGGTCTACGACTCAGACCTGAACCCTTGCCTTAGGGAGCTGCAAATGCAGAGTAGCCTTTGTAGCTGAAGCCAATACCCAGGATATCTCTGCCACAGGTTTTATCTTCAACCACCTTTCAAGGTATTGATAAAAAAGTAAAAAACAAAACAGCCCCAAACGTGAGATGAACATCTCGTTTTTGGGGCTGTTTATTTTCAAACGTGCTTCAAGGTAGGGTGCGGTGGCACAAAGAGACTTACTGCATCCAACCTAGGATCAATCCTGGGCAAGTTCTTTGCAAAGAATCAATCCTGCCACCGGCACACGACTTAGTCTCGCATCGAATCCAAAGCGGCTTCGAGTGCATCACGCAGATCTGCCGATACGCGAGCGACTTCCTCTCCGGCACAATGGATTTGCAGTTCCGAGCCATCTTGTTTGACGACCTCGGCGAACGCCTCAGTCTGCAAACCTTTGATCGCCACGCCCGCCTGTTTGGGATCAGCGTAGGAACGCGACAGGAACAACTCATGTCCGGCCGCATCCTGCAGGCGGAAACGGAACGTGCCATCTTCGTCGCGAAAATTCACAAACCGGGCTTTACGGGCCTTGGTTTCAGTCTTGGTAGCCGCCACGCTGATCGGGTCACGCAGGCCCACAGCGGCCTTCAATTCGTGAATAAAAGGCGTTGCATAGGCACGAGCCTTGCGGGCACCCACTTGCAGCAGTTCTTCAATGTCCTGAGGGCGAGCCATCAGAGATTCATAACGCTCGCGCATGGGGGCGATCATGGTTTCCAGAACCTGATGCAAAGCTTCTTTGGCCTCGCCCCAGGCCATCCCTTCGATCAGTTGCTGGCGGAAGATCTGAGTCTGCTCTGGCGTCGCAAAGGCCTTGTACAAGGCGGTCAGGTGGGAGTCATCCGGGTTCTTGGGTTCACCCGGGCCTTTGGAGTCCGTCACAATGCGGGCGATGGCGGACTTCAGCGCTTTGGCACCACCTTCAAACAGGGGAATCGTGTTGTCATAGCTCTTGGACATCTTGCGACCGTCCAGGCCCGGCAACAGAGCCACATCTTCCTCGACCTGCACCTCAGGCAGTACAAACAGCTCTTTGCCGCGACCATACAAATGGTTGAAGCTCTTGGCGATATCACGCGCCATTTCCAGATGCTGAACCTGATCACGGCCCACAGGCACTTTATGCGCGTTGAACATCAAGATGTCAGCCGCCATCAACACGGGATAGCTGAACAAGCCCATGGTCACGCCGTCGTCCGGCTCCATGCCAGCCGCCTCGTTTTTATCCACGGAGGCTTTATACGCGTGCGCACGGTTCATCAAACCCTTGCCCGTCACGCAGCCCAGCATCCAGGACAGTTCGGGAATTTCAGGAATATCAGATTGGCGATAAAACGTTACTTTTTCCACATCCAGGCCGCAGGCTATCCAGGTGGCGGCAATCGCACGGCGCGAAATGGCTACGCGCTCCGGGTCGTCACATTTGATCAGGGCGTGGTAGTCCGCCATGAAGAAAAATGCGTCGACATCGGCTTGCTGGCTAGCACGGATAGCAGGACGAATCGCCCCGGCATAGTTACCCAAGTGTGGAATACCGGTCGTTGTAACGCCGGTCAGTACTCGTGTCGTCATGATAAAAAATACGCTTATAAAACTACGTGTCAGGGTCAGGTATCAGGTGCATTGGCCACCGGCCGCGCCCAAGACCTACAAAATAACTGCCTGGCGCCGTTCTGACTCCAGGTACTCGCGCGATTGCATTTCCATCAACCGCGAGACAGTACGGTGGAACTCATTGGCCATGGGGCCATCTACATACAACTCTTCCTCGGGCACCGCCGCGGACATAATAAATTTGACTTTGTGATCGTAAAAAACGTCCACCAGCCAGGTGAAGCGCCGTGCAGCGGAAGCATCACGGGCTGTCATACGGGGAACGTCGGACAGGATCACGGTCTGGAAACGGTTGGCCAGTTCCAGATAATCGTTCTGCGAACGTGCGCTAACGCACAGGGTCTCGAAATCAAACCACACAGCCGAGCCTGACAAGGCCACCGCTTTCACATCACGGTTCTCGATGCTAAGTACAGGCTCTTGGGGGGCGGTGTCCGATAAGGCCGTAAACATGGATTGCAGCTCGGCGGTGGTCTCTGGCCCCAATGGCGTCAGATAGGTTTTCACCTGCTCCAGCGCACGGCGGCGGTAATCCACACCGGTGTCCACGTTCATGATGTCCATATTCTTCTGGATCAGCGCAATGGCGGGCAAAATGCGGTCGCGATGCAAACCTTCCGGATACAGCGTGGAGGGCTCGTAGTTGGACGTCATCACAAAGGACGTACCGCGCTCGAACAGGCCCAGCAACAGCTTGTACAGAATCATGGCATCGGCCACATCCGAGACATGGAACTCGTCAAAACAGATCAGACGATAACGCTTGGCGATACGCTTGGCGACCTCATCCAATGGGTCGCTCATGCCTTTGACCTGATTCAGTTCCTTGTGTACGCCGCGCATGAACTCGTGGAAGTGAATCCGGGTTTTGCGCTTGAGTGGCACCGTCAGGTAGAAGGCGTCCATCAGGAAGCTCTTGCCGCGCCCTACGCCACCCCACAGGTACACACCACGCGGCACTTCCGGGCGGGAAAACATACGACGCAAGGCACCGGAGCGCATTTTGCGAAACTCCACCCACTCGTCGTAATAGCGTTGCAACCGGTCTATAGCTTGCTCCTGTGCCTGGTCGGCACGATAGCCTTTTTCCGCTAAAGCCTGATGGTAATACTCGCGAACATTCATATCACTGAAAATAAAAGAACCTGTCCAGGACAGGTGGTGGTCTGCCAGCATGCACTGCGGTCCACAGCAGTACTGCTTTTGATGCAGGGCCTGAGCATACTGCGCGGTCAATTATCTCACGCATCACAGCCTGTACAGACTGCTTTGATCAGCCTTTCGTGACGAAAAAAAGGGCGAGCCTGTGCCCGCCCTTTTCCAACAACACCCTGAAAGTCTATCAGAAGTTCAGAGCGCGTTTGTCCACTGCCAAGGCCGCTTCTTTCAGGGCTTCGGACAGGGTTGGGTGAGCATGGCAAATACGGGCGATATCTTCAGACGCGCCACGGAATTCCATGATTGCTACGGCTTCAGCCACCAGCTCAGAAGCCACAGGGCCCACAAAATGTACGCCCAGGACTTCGTCAGTCTTGGCATCAGCCAGAACCTTCACAAAGCCGGTGGTGTCACCCAGTGCGCGGGCACGGCCGTTGGCCAGGAAGGGGAAGCTGCCCGCACGGTATGCACGGCCTTCGGTTTTCAACTGCTGCTCGGTTTTGCCAACCCAAGCAATTTCGGGGGAGGTGTAGATAACCCAAGGCACGGTATCGAAGTTGACGTGAGGTTGCTGACCAGCCAGACGCTCGGCCACCGCCACACCTTCTTCTTCGGCTTTGTGGGCCAGCATAGGGCCACGGACCACGTCACCCACCGCCCAGATACCTGGCAGGCTGGTGGCGCAATCGTCGTCCACAACCACAAAACCACGCTCATCCAGTTTCAGACCAATAGTATCTGCACCCAGACCGGCGGTATTAGGCACACGGCCAATGGAGACGATCAGCTTGTCGGCTTCCAGCTTGTGCTCGGCACCAGCGGCGTCCACGTAATTGATGGTGACCTGTTTGGCCGTCTTTTTGATTTCGCCAACTTTCACGCCCACATTGATCTTCAGACCTTGCTTGGTGAACGCTTTCAGGGCTTCCTTGGCAACATCGCGATCCACAGCGGACAGGAACTCGGGAGCCCCTTCCAGAATAGTGACTTCGGCACCCAGGCGACGCCACACGCTACCCAGTTCCAGACCAATCACACCGGCGCCGATAACGGCCAGCTTCTTGGGAACCTTGGGCAGACGCAGAGCGCCGTCGTTGGACAGAATCTGCTCTTCGTCGAACTCGGCGCCCGGCAAGGCACGAGCCGAACTACCCGTAGCGATGATGACGTTCTTGGCAACCAGCTCTTCGGCGTTGGCACCGGCCACGTTCACCGACCAGCCGCCATCAACCTTGCCGCCAAAGGAGGCGGTACCGTGGAAGAAGTTAACTTTGTTCTTTTTGAACAGGTACAAGATACCGTCGTTGTTTTGCTTGACGACGACGTCTTTGCGACCGACCAGCTTGTCCAGGTTCAGTGACACACCTTTGACATCCACGCCGTGCTCGGCCAGATGCAGATTGGCATGCTCGAAATGCTCGGACGACTGCAACAAGGCTTTGGAAGGAATGCAACCTACGTTGGTGCATGTACCGCCAGGAGCGGGTTTGCCTTCAGCGGTGGACCAGGCGTCCACGCAAGCGACGCTCATACCCAGTTGAGCAGCACGGATAGCGGCGATGTAGCCACCAGGGCCGGCACCAATTACGACAACATCAAATTGCTTAGCCATAAAAATTCCATAAATGTGAAAAAGGCAGACTGGACCGTCCAGAAGTCAGGCGGGAAAGAATCAGGCGGTGTAAATCCGCCCCCAGGGCCTTAAACAAAGCCGGCCAAGGCTTAGAAACAAGCACTTGGCCGTAAACATACTAGACTGAAACGACCACGTGCTTAGACGTTCAGCAACAAACGCTGAGGATCTTCCAGCGCTTCTTTCATGGCTACCAGACCCAGAACGGCTTCGCGGCCGTCGATGATGCGGTGATCGTAGGACATAGCCAGGTAGTTCATGGGGCGAACCACGATCTGACCGTTCTCAACCACAGCACGGTCCTTGGTGGCGTGAATGCCCAGGATGGCGGACTGAGGTGGGTTGATGATCGGGGTGGACAGCATGGAGCCGAACACACCACCGTTGGAGATCGAGAAGGTACCGCCTGTCATTTCTTCCAGGGTCAGTTTACCGTCGCGAGCACGGGCACCGAAGTCAGCGATTTGCTTTTCGATGTCAGCAATCGACATTTGATCAGCGTTACGCAGGATAGGTACCACCAGACCGCGTGGGCTACCAACAGCAACACCGATGTCGAAGTAACCGTGGTAGATCACGTCTTTGCCATCGACCGAAGCGTTCAGCACGGGGTATTTCTTCAAAGCGGCCACAGCGGCTTTCACGAAGAAGGACATGAAGCCCAGCTTGACGCCGTGCTCTTTCTCGAACTGATCCTTGTACTTCTTGCGCAAATCCAGCACCGCTTGCATGTTCACTTCGTTGAACGTGGTCAGCATGGCGTTTTCGGATTGCGATTGCAGCAAACGCTCGGCGATACGAGCACGCAGACGGCTCATGGGCACGCGCTGCTCTGGGCGGCCGTCCAGGGACAACGTAGCAGGAGCAACAGGAGCGGCAGCAGGCTTGCTGGCAGCAGCGGCGTTGGCTTCCAGGGCGTCACCCTTGGTGATGCGACCGCCACGACCGGAACCTTCCACGGAGCTGGCTTCCACACCTTTCTCAGCCAGGATCTTGGCAGCGGCAGGCGAAGCGACCGAGGAAGCGGCGGAGCTGGCGGCAGGAGCAGCAGCGGCTGGGGCAGCCGCAGGCGCAGCTTCTTCAGCGGCAGCGGCAGGAGCAGCAGCGCTGGCCTTGCCTTCGGAGTCGATACGAGCCAGTACGTCGCCGGAGGTAACGGTGCTGCCGTTGGCCTTGACGATTTCGCTCAGCACGCCCGAGGCAGGAGCGGGAACTTCCAGGACAACCTTGTCGGTTTCGACTTCGATCAGGATTTCATCAGCCTGAACCATTTCGCCAGGTTGTTTTTTCCACTCCAACAAGGTTGCTTCGGAGATGGATTCAGAAAGTTGGGGAACCAGAACGTCAGTAATTGCCATGATTATATTTTCCGTATTTAAAATTTGGGGTGCGTTATTTGGTCAGCATGAAGCCTTTGCGAGCGCCGAAAGCCTGCTCCAGCAGTGCTTTGTGCTGTTCCTGGTGTTTGGCCAGGTAACCAACAGCGGGCGAAGCGGACGCGGCGCGGCCGGCGTAACCCAACTTCTGACCTTCGGTCATGTTCTCGTAGATGTGATGCTGAACGTAGAACCATGCACCTTGGTTTTGAGGTTCGTCCTGAACCCAGATAACTTCCTTGGCGTTGCTGTACTTGGCCAGCTCAGCCTGGAAGGCTTTGTGGGCAAATGGATACAACTGCTCCACACGGATAATGGCAATATCGTTGCGCTCCAGCTCTTTGCGGTGGTTCACCAGATCGTAGTAAACCTTGCCCGAGCAAGCCAGAACACGTTTGACAGCGGCTGCATCAATCGCCTGATCCGTTTCACCGATCACAGGCATGAAGTGGCCTTCAGCCAGATCGCTCAAGGGCGAAGTAGCATCTTTATTACGCAGCAAGGACTTGGGCGTCATGATGACCAAGGGCTTGCGGAAAGGACGGATCATCTGACGACGCAGAACGTGGAAGATCTGGGCGCCGTTGGTGGGCTGAACAACCTGGATATTGTTGTCTGCGCACAGTTGCAAGAAACGCTCGATACGGGCCGAGGAGTGCTCAGGACCCTGACCTTCGTAGCCGTGTGGCAACATCAGAGTCAGACCGCAATGACGGCCCCACTTGGCTTCACCCGACGTAATGAACTGGTCAATAACAACCTGGGCACCGTTGGCAAAGTCGCCGAACTGGGCTTCCCAGATAGTCAAAATATTAGGTTCTGCCGAAGCATAACCGTATTCAAAGGCCAGCACGGCTTCTTCGGACAAGACCGAGTCGATCACCGTGAAGGTGGCTTGACCTTCGGAGACGTTTTGCAAAGGAATATAGGTACCGTCGTTCCAGCGCTCACGTTTTTGATCGTGCAGCACAGCGTGACGGTGCGTGAACGTACCACGGCCCGAGTCCTGGCCGGTAATACGGATGGCGTAGCCATTGTTCACCAAGGTTGCAAAGGCCAAGTGTTCGCCCATGCCCCAGTCCACTTGAGCTTCACCGCGTGCCATGGCACGACGATCGTTCAGCATACGGTTAACCAGTGGGTGAACAGTAAAGCCCTCTGGCACGGTAGTCAGTTTTTCACCGATGCGTGTCAGCTCGGACATCGGCAAGGCGGTGTCAGCCTGGTCAGTCCATTTGGCGCCCAGGAAAGCGGACCAGTCGGTGGCGTACTTGTTCTTGTAGTCTGTCAGAACAGGTTCAACCGTGCGCTTGCCGTCTTCCATCAATTGACGGTAGCTCTTGACCAGATCTTCAGGCTCGTTCTCGGACAGAATGCCTTGAGCAACCAGCTTGTCGGCGTACAGCTTGCGCGTACCGTTGTGCTGACCAATTTTCTTGTACATCAGCGGCTGGGTCATCGAGGGAGTGTCTTGCTCGTTGTGGCCCAGTTTACGGAAGCAGACGATATCAACCACGACGTCGTGCTTGAACTCGCGGCGGAAATCCAGAGCCAGCTGAGTCACGAACACCACGGCTTCCGGATCGTCGCCGTTAACGTGGAAGACAGGGGCTTCAATCATCTTGACCACATCCGTGCAATACAGTGTGGAACGTGTATCGCGTGGGTCAGAGGTGGTGAAACCGATCTGGTTGTTAATCACGATGTGCAGCGTGCCACCGGTACCGTAGCCACGGGTCTGGGCCAGGTTCAGTGTTTCCATGACCACACCCTGACCGGCAAAAGCCGCGTCGCCGTGAACCAGCACAGGCAGAACCTGGCTGCCGTCCTCGTCGCTACGACGATCCTGACGGGCACGAACCGAACCTTCGACCACTGGGTTAACAATTTCCAGGTGGGAGGGGTTAAAGGCCAAGGACAAGTGAACCGGACCGCCACGGGTGGACAAGTCACTGGAGAAACCGTTGTGGTATTTCACGTCGCCGTCGGTCAGACCTTCAGCGTGACGGCCTTCAAATTCGGCAAACAGGTCGCCGGGCATTTTGCCCATGATGTTGACCAACATGTTCAGACGACCACGGTGAGCCATACCCACGATGATTTCCTGAACGCCGTTCTCGCCTGCGTGGTTAACGACCTCATCCATACAAGCGATGAAGCTTTCACCCCCTTCCAGGGAGAAGCGCTTTTGACCTACGTATTTGGTGTGCAGGAAGCGCTCCAGGCCTTCGGCCTCGGTCAGCTGCTTCAAGATATTGCGTTTTTGCTCAACGTTGAAAGAGCCTGTGCCATGCACTGACTCCAGGCGCTGCTGGATCCAACGCTTGACCACCGGGTCGGTGATATACATGAACTCTGCGCCCACCGAACGGGAATACGTGTCACGCAAGGCCTTGAGCATGTCGCGCAGCGTCATGGTGTCGGCTTTGGTGAAGTAGGTGTTGGTGGCGGAGTAGACCTGGTCCAGATCTGCTTCGGTCAAGCCGTAGAAAGCAGGATCCAGTTCAGGGATGCTGGGGCGTTCGGAGCGCTTCAGAGGATCCAGATCAGCAATGCGTGCACCCAGGGAGCGGTAAGCAGCAATCATGGACTGAATCGACACTTGCTTCATGGCAACTGTCAGGTCCGGTGCTTGCGCGCTGGTCAGGAAGGCATTGGCTTTGGCTCGTTGGGCGAAGGACTCGACAATAGGCGCGTGAGCTTGATCGCGGGTGCTGTCGCGGCCGTCAGTAGCTGGCTGATGCTGTAGTTGATCGAAGTACTCGCGCCATTGGTCGGCGACAGAGCCTGGGTTGTCGAGGTAGGACTCGTAGAGTTCTTCGACGTAAGGAGCATTGCTCCCGAACAGATAAGAGTTACTGAGCAGTTCTTTTTGCGATGACATTATTACGCTTCACCTATCCGAGTGTTTCACTCGTGTTGAGATGCAGGAAAACCTTCCGCGACACGGACCTCGCCGGTTAGCGGATAGCAGGAGCAGAAGGCAACGTAGGACGCCTTATACAAGCCGTATCGATCTAGTATAACGCCGCACACAAAAGGCGCAATTAATGACATCTAAAATGCTTAGGGACTACATCAGACCGTTGGCATTAACAAACACATCGATCTATCACAGGGGCGAATTCTTACAAAAGAAGCGCATCAAATCATGATTGACTCCTCTGGCCCGCCCCACATGAAGGAAAAATTCCGATATGCTAAACGGGTGCAGCAAGTACGCGCTTCGCGGGCCCCTTTTCCACCAAACTGAGCCCTGCCTGCCCTTGGTCACCTTGAGGCAGGCAGCCAGCGTTGCCATCACATATGCTGTCTATAACAAATCAGCACCTACCTGGTGACTGTATTTCTTATAAATTAGATTCACTTTTACACTAGAAAATCCTATCAGGAGCTTTACCAACATGGATGCCAACGCCGATCTGGCCAAACTTGCGCTGGACTATCACGCGTATCCCACGCCCGGGAAAATCTCGGTGGTCCCCACCAAGACCCTAGCCAATCAAGATGACCTCTCGCTAGCCTACTCCCCCGGCGTCGCATCTGCTTGCATGGCCATCCACGCCGAAGGCGAAGAAGCCGCCGCCAAGTACACCTCGCGCGCCAACCTGGTTGCCGTGGTCACCAACGGTACCGCCGTGCTGGGTCTGGGCAATATCGGCCCGCTGGCCGCCAAGCCCGTCATGGAAGGCAAAGGCTGCCTGTTCAAGAAATTCGCTGGCATCGATGTGTTCGATATCGAACTGAATGAAACCGATCCGGACAAGCTGGTCGACATCATTGCTGCGCTGGAGCCCACCCTCGGTGGTGTGAACCTGGAAGATATCAAGGCCCCCGAGTGCTTCTATATTGAGAAGAAGCTGCGCGAGCGCATGAGCATTCCCGTGTTCCACGACGACCAGCACGGTACAGCCATCATCTCGTCCTCCGCTGTCCTGAACGGCCTGAAGGTCGTCAACAAGAGCATCGCCGACATCAAGCTGGTTTGCTCGGGTGCGGGCGCTGCTGCCATTGCCTGCCTGGACCTGCTGGTGGCCCTGGGCGTGAAACAAAGCAACATTTTCGTGGCTGACTCGCGCGGCATCATCTGGAAAGGTCGCGACGAAAACATGGAGCCCAACAAGGCTCGTTACGCTCAAGAAACCGATGCCCGCACACTGGCCGATGCCATGGTGGATGCTGACGTGTTCCTGGGTTGCTCGGCTCCTGGCGTTCTGAGCGCCGATATGGTCAAGACCATGGCCGACAAGCCGCTGATTCTGGCCCTGGCCAACCCCGAGCCTGAAATTCGCCCTGAAGTGGCCAAGGCTGCCCGCCCTGACTGCATCATCGCGACCGGCCGTTCGGACTACCCGAACCAGGTCAACAACGTGCTGTGCTTTCCCTTCATCTTCCGTGGTGCCCTGGACGTTGGTGCCAGCGTGATCAACGAGGAAATGAAGCTGGCTTGCGTGAAAGCCATTGCCGAGCTGGCCCAGGTCGAGCAAAGCGACGATATGGCAACCGCTTACGGCGGCGAAGATCTGCGTTTTGGTCCTGAGTACATCATCCCCAAACCGTTTGATTCCCGTCTGATCGTTCAGATCGCTCCGGCCGTGGCCCAAGCGGCGATGGACTCCGGCGTTGCCGCCCGTCCTATCGAAGACATGGATGCCTACCGTCAGAAACTGATCGCCATGACCTACCACACCGGCCCGCTGATGCGTCCGTTGTACATGCAGGCCAAGGCCGCGCCCAAGCGCATCATTTACGCTGACGGCGAAGACGAGCGCGTATTGCGTGCCGTGCAAACCGTGGTGGACGAAAAGCTGGCTCAGCCAATTTTGGTTGGCCGCCCCAGCGTGATCGACATGCGCGTCAAGAAAGCAGGCCTGCGCCTGGAAGCGGGCAAGAACGTGCAAATCGTGGACCCGGAAGACGACGATCGCTTCACCGAAACCTGGACCGCCTACTACAAGCTCAAAGCACGTGAAGGCGTCACTCCAGACATCGCCAAGGCCATGATTCGCAAGCACAACTCGCTGATCGGCGTGATGCTGCTGCAACGCGGTGACGCCGACGGCATGATCTGCGGCGTGGCCAGCAACTACGACAGCCAACTGAACTATGTCGAACAAGTCATTGGTCTGAAAAAAGAAGCCCAAACCTTCGCAGCCATGAACGTGCTGATGCTGCCTACACAAACCCTGTTTGTGTGCGACACCCACGTGAACGAGAACCCTACAGCCGAGCAAATCGCCGACATGACGATCCAGGCTGCTGAGGAAGTTCGCCGTTTTGGCGTGGTGCCTCGCGTTGCGCTCTTGTCGCACTCGAACTTTGGCAGCCGCCAGACCGAGTCCTCGCGCAAGATGGCCAAGGCTCGTCAGATCCTGGCTGAACGCGCTCCCGACCTGGAAGTGGACGGCGAAATGCACGCTGACTCCGCCTTGTCCGAGAAGATCCGCCTGAAAGCCTTCCCCGACAGCACGCTGCGCGGTTCGGCCAACCTGCTGATCACGCCTAACCTGGACGCCGGCAACATCACCTACAACATGCTGAAGATGACCGGTAGCAACGGTGTGGCCATGGGCCCCATCCTGCTGGGTGCAGCTCGCCCCATCCACATCCTGACCACCAGCGCCACGGTGCGTCGCATCATCAACATGACAGCCCTGGCTGTTGTGGATGCCCAGCAAGAAGCCCAGCAAAACAGCTAATCCTGTCTAGCTATAAAAAAACCGGATGTCGCTTTATGCGACATCCGGTTTTTTATTCCTCATTCAAGCCCTGTTATGTACGACAGGCGCTCGCGTTACGCCATCGCCGGAGCCATTTGACGGCCCCGAGACAAGCTCAAACCACCGATGGTCACGGCCAGGAAAACAGCGGCAGCCAGCCACCAGCCTACAGCACCTGTAATCAAAGCCTGCCCAATCAAGCCGGCCTGAATAACGTAATAAACCATGGGAATCAGGGTCTTGCGCACAATTTCCCCTTCTCGTCCCAACATGCCAACCACGGCGCCCGCCGCCACGACGTTATGCACACAAATCATATTGCCAGCCGCACCGCCGACTGCTTGCAGGGCCACGACGATGGCGGACTGATCCACACTCAAACCAATTTGCTGGGCTGTCGAGAACTGGAAGTACGAGAACATCATATTGCTGACCGTATTGGAGCCAGCGATAAAGGCCCCCAAGCCACCTACCCAGGGTGAAATCGTTGGCCACGCTTGACCGGCAGCAGCAGCCGCACCTTGGGCCAGGACCAAGGGCATGCTGGCAATCGAGCCATCGGCAGCGGCCGAATTGATGAACACTTGCACCATAGGCACAGCCAGCAACAAGGCAGGCGCAGCACTGCCCATGGTGCGCAGCGATTGCGTGACCCCTTGCATATACTGCTGTCCATTCATGCGAAAGATGGCGATACATGCCAGGGACACCAGAATCAAGATCGCACCTGGTGAAAACAACAGTTGTACCGACGTTGTAATATTCGTACCAAACAACGCTTCAATCTTGATCGTCGCAGACGGACCAGTCAGCCAGGCTTTCACAGCAGGGACAGTCCGGGTAAAAATCAGCAGCAACACAACCAGCACATAGGGCGAGAAGGCTCGCAGCACAGAAAACGTCTGCTTGCTTTCAACATTGTCCATGGCAACCGTGCCCAGCCAATGGGAAGGCCACTGACTGCGATCGGGGAAATCAAAGGTCTTGGATGGCGCAAACCAGCCCTTGCGTGCTGCCGTCACGACAATCACCAGCCCTACCATCGCACCCAGCATGGACGGAAACTCTGGCCCCAAAACCACTGCAATCAAGTAATACGGAACAGTGAAAGCCACGCCGGCAAACAAGGCAAATTTCCAGGCGCCCAAGCCTTCCGCGAAGGACCGGCGCTCACCAAAGAAACGCGTCAACAAGCCGCACAGCAACAAAGGAATCACAAAGCCGGTCAAGGCATGAATCAGTGCCACGTTCTCGACAATCTGCTGCAAATACTCCATCGGCTGCATAGGAGCGATGGCCGCGGCTACATCAAGCTTGTTATCGACCCCCGAGCGCACACCGACCAGCATGGGTGTGCCAACCGCGCCAAACGAAACCGGTGTGGACTGAATGACCAGAACCGACATCACGGCCGCCATCGCGGGAAATCCCAAAGCCAGCAGCAAAGGGGCACCGACAGCAGACGGTGTTCCAAAACCCGATGAACCCTCAATCAGGGATCCAAATAACCACGCCACAATAATGACCTGCACACGACGGTCAGGTGAAATATCCATAAAGCCCTGGCGAATGGCTGCTAGCGCGCCGCCCACCTTGAGGGTGTTCAGCAGCAGGATGGCTCCAAAGACAATGAACAGCAAGGTCAGAGCGATCATCACCCCGTTGAGCGTGGCTGCAGCAACAACCTCGGCCTGGCTGCCCCACGCGAACAAAGCCAGCAAGGCTGTCACAATATAGGCCGTACCCATAGACAGTTTCGCCGAGCGCCCCAGCACCACCATCAACAAAAACACAACCAACAATGGCGCCAGGGCCATCAGGGTGTATAAAAGATTCATCTCCAGTTCTCCTTCGTATCGATCGCACGTTGTGTGGAAAGCGCCCTAAGACCATGGTGTCAGCCTCGGCTTAGTGCAGCCCCCCTCTTGTTGTCGCTTGGAGAATGATAGAGGTATTACCACTTTTTATTTACCGGCATAAACCCTGATATTTTTAGCCTTTTTCACCCCTATACTGGCACTAAAAACAATAATTGGTCTTACCACTTAGAATTGATTTATGACTACACACGCTAAAACACGTCTCTCAGACCAGATTACGGAAAAAATTATCCAGCTCATCCAGCAAGAGCAACTGCAGCCTGGTGACCGGATTCCCTCCGAGCGCCAGTTAGCCGACCAACTGAATGTGTCCCGCGTACCCATACGGGAAGCGCTACGCACACTCAGTTCACAGGGTGTCTTGTTTACGCGTCGAGGAGGCGGCACCTTCGTGCAGAAAAGCGAATTGATCAATTGGCCCGCCCAAGCCATCGCTCCTTTGGAGCAGCTCCTTAGCCAGGACCCCTTGTATCGCTACGATGTGCTGGAGGCACGGCGAGCCTTGGAGGCCAGTACGGTTTGGCACGCTGCCATGCGGGCCACACAAGAGGATAAAAAACGGATCAAGCAGTGCTTTGACATCATGGTTGAGCACCAACAAAATCAGGATACCGAGCTATCAGCCCGCGCTGATGCACATTTTCACTTGGCTATTGCCCAAGCCTCTCACAACGTGGTGCTCTTGCAGATCATGAATGGCCTGTTCCAACTGGTCTTTTCCACCGTCAAGGAAAACCGCCGTGCCATGTTCGAGTTCGACAATGCACGCGAAGTAGAGATACTGACCCAACAGCATGAAGCCGTAATGAACGCTATTTTGGAAGGCAATGCTGATCTGGCCCGAGACCAGATCAACAGGCATCTGGATCATGTGCAGGCCAAAGTCCGGCAGTCGGAAGAAAATAGTGCCCGCGAGCAGCGGCTCTCCCGTTTCAACCACCAGCTCCTGCAGCCCTGAACCCTGGTCTGTACTGGATTCGTTGTATCAAGAGCATGTCTGAACAGTGCCCCGATAAAGAAAAAAAAGGCGAAAAAAAAGTGCACCACATATTGGTGCACTTGCGTAAAACCAGGGGCTCAGTTAGCACAATGACTACTGATACCTGGATTGATCCAGGCCTCTGAGCCCACCGTGATTAACGCTGATCAGGTACGTCGCGCTGGGTTGGGCCCACGTACAGCTGACGTGGACGACCGATCTTGTAATCTGGATCGGACAACATTTCGTTCCACTGAGCGATCCAGCCTACGGTACGAGCCAGGGCGAAGATAGCGGTGAACAAGGATGTTGGAATACCAATAGCACGCTGAACAATACCCGAGTAGAAGTCTACGTTGGGGTACAGCTTGCGTTCGACGAAGTACGGATCTTCCAGAGCAATACGCTCCAGTTCCATGGCCAGTTTGAACAGAGGATCGTTCTCCAGGCCCAGGGCCTCCAGAACTTCCTTGCAAGTCTCTTGCATCAGCTTGGCGCGTGGGTCGTAGTTCTTGTAGACACGGTGACCAAAGCCCATCAAGCGAACGCCCGAGTTCTTGTCCTTGACCTTCTCCATGAACTCGCCAACCTTGTCGATGCCGCCGTTGGCTTGCAACTCTTCGAGCATGTTCAGGCAAGCTTCGTTTGCACCACCGTGGGCAGGACCCCACAAGCAGGCAACACCCGCAGCAATCGCAGCGAAAGGATTGGTGCCAGACGAACCGCACAGACGCACGGTGGAAGTCGAGGCGTTTTGCTCGTGATCTGCATGCAGGATGAAGATGCGATCCAGAGCACGCTCAACCACTTCGTTGACCTTGTAGTCTTCGCAAGGGGTAGCGAACATCATGCGCAAGAAGTTGCCGGTGTAGGACAAATCATTCTTGGGATAGATGAAAGGCTGTCCCAAAGAATACTTGTACGCCATCGCAACCAAAGTAGGCAGCTTGGCGATCAAGCGGATAGCCGACACATGACGGTGATGAGGATTGGTGATGTCTGTGGAGTCATGGTAGAACGCCGACAGGGCACCGACCAGGCCAGTCAGTATTGCCATGGGGTGAGCGTCCGGACGGAAGCCACGCAGGAAATGCTGCATCTGTTCCTGAACCATGGTGTGGTTCGTGACCAGGGAATCAAACTCCTGCTTCTGATCTGCGTTTGGCAAGTCGCCGTTCAGGATCAGGTAGCACACATCCATGAAATCGCACTTTTGTGCCAACTGGTCGATCGGGTAACCACGGTACATCAACTGGCCTTTGTCGCCGTCAATGTAGGTGATACCGGATTCGCAAGCCGCCGTTGCCATAAAGCCGGGGTCATAGGTAAACATACCTGTCTGACCGTAGAGCTTACGGATATCGATCACGTCCGGACCTACGGTGCCCTTGTGTACAGGGAACTCAACCGAAGGGCTACCGTCGGAGAAGGATAGCGTGGCTTTTTTATCTGACAATTCCATCACTTTTTTCCTCAATGGTTATAGCTTTCGCATAATGTCTACTAGTCGCTGAATGTCCGGTGTGGCGTACTGCCCTTCTGGCTCGGAGCGAGCCAGAAGGACATCCAGCAAAACTGTATCGTCCATTTCGAACAAGCGGGTCAGGGCCGAGACGTCCTGATCAGTCAGCTCGTTTTCGTATTGATCCAGAAAACGGGTGATCATCAAGTCGTTTTCAAGCAAGCCCCGGCGCGCACGCCAACGCAGGCGCGCACGCTCCAATTCCGTCAATGTTCTCATCGGTACATACCCACCTTTTTAGATACCGCGACGCACCAGCATTTCTTTGATCTTGCCGATGGCATGCGATGGGTTCAGTCCTTTTGGACAGACGTCCGTGCAATTCATGATCGTGTGGCAGCGGAACAAGCGGTATGGATCTTCCAGATTATCCAGACGCTCACCCGTTGCTTCGTCACGCGAGTCAGCAATGAAACGATAGGCTTGCAACAAACCAGCAGGACCGACGAACTTGTCAGGATTCCACCAGAACGATGGGCAAGAGGTCGAGCAGCAGGCGCACAGAATGCACTCGTACAGACCATCAAGCTCCTCGCGGGCTTCAGGCGTTTGCAAACGCTCTTTCTCTGGAGGAGGCGCATCGTTGATCAGGAACGGCTTGACCGAATGGTACTGATCGAAAAAGTGGGTCATGTCCACGATCAGGTCACGGATAACCGGCAGACCTGGCAGTGGGCGCAAGACCACAGGTTCTTTCAAGTCGCGCATGTTGGTGGTGCAGGCCAGACCGTTCTTGCCATTGATGTTCATGGCATCGGAACCGCACACACCTTCACGGCAGGAGCGACGCAGCGCCAGGCTGTCGTCCATGTCGTTTTTAATGCGCAGGATCGCATCGAGCAGCATCTTGTCGGTAGGTTCCAGCTCGACTTCGATTTTCTGCATGTAGGGACGCTCGTCCTTATCAGGATCGTAGCGATAGATTTCAAATTTGACCTTACGTTTTTGGCTCATGTCAGTATCCTGCTTAGAAAGTCCGGGCCTTGGGCGGAATCGTTTCGGCTGTCAGAGGCTTCATCTGGACAGGCTTGTACTCCAGACGGCTGCCTTCCGAGAACCACAAGGTGTGACGCAGCCAGTTTTCGTCGTCACGTTCTGGGTGGTCGTTCAGGGCATGAGCACCGCGACTTTCCGTACGATTGGCGGCCGACTTCGTCGTAGCACGAGCCACTTCGATCATGTTGGCCACTTCCAGCGCTTCAATACGGGCGGTATTGAACACCTTGGACTTGTCTTTGAAGTAGATATCCTTGACTTCGGGAACCAGGGAATCGATCTGGTCGACCCCCTTGTGCAGCAGATCCAGAGTACGGAACACGCCGCAGTGGGCCTGCATGGCCACACGGATCTTGTTGCCCACGTCCTGCGCCTTTTCACCCGACGTACGGGACTCCAGACGGTTGACGCGCTCCAGCGAGAACTCGATAGAGGACTCGTTGATTTCCTGGTGGGAGTGATCTTTCTCGGGGTGCGAATCCACAATATGGTTGCCCGCAGCACGACCGAACACGATCAGGTCCAGCAGGGAGTTCGTACCCAGACGGTTGGCACCGTGCACGGAAGTCGCGGCACATTCACCGATAGCGTACAGACCGTTGACGATCTTGCTCTCGCCTGTAGGTGTCTGGGTTACAACCTGACCGTAATAGTTCGTGGGGATACCGCCCATCTGGTAGTGGATGGTTGGAACCACGGGGATCGGGTCTTTGATGGGGTCCACATTACCGAACTTGATCGCGATTTCACGAATCGAGGGCAGACGTTTCTTGATGACGTCGGCACCCAAGTGATCCAGTTTCAGAACCACGTAGCTGCCATCGCCACAACCGCGGCCTTCCTTGATTTCCTGGTCCATGGAACGGGACACGAAGTCACGTGGGGCCAAGTCTTTCAGGGTGGGAGCGTAACGCTCCATGAAGCGCTCGCCGTCTTTGTTCAGCAAGATACCGCCTTCACCACGCACACCTTCGGTAATCAGCACACCTGCACCGGCAACGCCAGTGGGGTGGAATTGCCAGAATTCCATGTCTTGCAAAGGCAGGCCGGCACGAGCAGCCATACCCAGGCCGTCACCGGTGTTGATGAAAGCGTTGGTGGAAGCCGCCCAGATACGGCCAGCGCCACCGGTCGCCAGCACCACGCGCTTGCCTTCCAGAATGTAGATTTCGCCGGTTTCCATTTCCAGAGCGGTCACGCCCAGAACGTCGCCAGCTTCGTTACGCAGCAGATCCAGCGCCATCCATTCCACGAAGAACTGGGTACGGGCAGCCACGTTACGCTGATACAGGGTGTGCAACATGGCGTGACCGGTACGGTCAGCAGCGGCACAGGCACGTTGAACCGGTTTTTCACCGAAGTTGGCAGTGTGACCACCAAATGGACGCTGGTAAATCGTACCGTCCTGGTTACGGTCAAACGGCATACCGAAGTGCTCGAGCTCGTACACAGCGTGAGGAGCTTCACGGCACATGAATTCGATGGCGTCTTGGTCGCCCAGCCAGTCCGAACCCTTAACGGTGTCGTACATGTGCCAGTACCAGTGGTCCTCGCTCATGTTACCCAAAGAGGCACTGACACCACCTTGAGCCGCCACGGTGTGAGAGCGGGTTGGGAACACCTTGCTGAGCACGGCAACGGACAAGCCGGCCTGAGCCAATTGCAGGGAACAACGCATACCGGCGCCACCGGCACCGACCACCACTACGTCAAACTGACGGCGGGGCAAAGATTTTGTGATGGAAGCCACGGTTTAGAGACTCCAGATAATTTTTGCAAAAAAGACGACACTGGCGACCAGCCACAGCAAGGTCAACACTTGCAGAAACAAGCGCAGGCCAGCGGGCTTGACGTAATCCATCCAGATGTCACGCACACCGATCCAGGCGTGCCAGGACAAGGACAGAAAGAACAAGGTTGCCAGCAACTGACCCAGAGGCAGGGAGCCGACCGTGAACGAGAACAGGCCGCGCCAGGTCTCGAAATTCAGTTCACTGCTAAACAGAATGCCGCCGATGATGACCACGGTGTAGATGGCCATGATGACTGCGGTGACACGCTGCGCCAGAAAGTCCAAGGTACCGTAGTGGGCACCCACTACCAGGCGGTTTACGCCAATGCGCTCACGATTAGCCATTACCACACCCCAAACAGTTTCAAACCAAACACAACGGTCAGCGCCAAGCTAACCCCGAACACCAGACCGGCCGATTTCTTGGCGGACTCTTTGTCGTTACCCAGGTGCAGGTCCAAGGTCAGATAGCGGATACCGGCACAGAAGTGGTGCAGGTAACCCCAGATGAGGACCAGAAGAATCAGCTTACAGACAGGGTTGTCGACGTAGCTGCGCAAGGTCTCGAAAGACTCTGGAGAGCTGACGCTCAAAGAGAACAGTGGCAATAAAACGAGCGGCAGGCAAAGAAACAGCAATGCACCACTGACACGATGCAAAATCGACGATTTTGCAGCCAGGGGCATGCGGTAGCTCAATATCTGCGGCAAGCTGACATTGCGATACTGCGGACGCTGCTTGGGTGCGGTATCAGACATGATGGCCTCGAAGTAGATAAAAAAAGTCATAAAATTTTTAACCTTGGTATTTTCACCTATTTGACACTACGGTGCAGTATCAAATACCGTATGCCGCCGAACTAGCTAAGCGTGTTTCGGTAATGAAAGCGTTCGGTCAGGTACAAACCCCGGCGCAATTCCATCGGTCGATCACCATAGGTATAGGACACGCGTTCCACGTGCAGGAGCGGCGAGCCGACAGCGACCTGCAGGACCGAGGCGGCCTCTGCGGTCGCACTGACAGCACCAATCTTTTCATCGGCGCGCACCATGCTCACGCCAAACTTGCTCTCGAACCAGGCATACATCGGGCCCCTGTTCTGCTCAACAGCTTCCAGGGTCAGCCCCTTAAAGACAGAGCCGGGAAGCCAGATATCGTCAAAAATAGTCGGGGCCTGATCAAAGGACAGGACACGACGCAGGTTCACCACCATATCGGAGGTGCGCAAATCCAGCAGCACAGCCACATCCGTGGGCGCTTTCATGCGGCGGACATCCAGAATACGGCTTTGGGAAGCAACGGGTTTGCCATCGTCCGGGGCCAGGCGCAAAAAGCGAAAGCGCACGCGGGCCTCGTGATGGGTGGCCACAAAAGTACCCTTGCCCTGGCGACGAATCAGGAGATTGTCAGCCGCCAATTCGTCAATGGCCTTGCGTACCGTCCCTTGGCTGACCTGAAAACGGGCGGCCAGCTCCAGCTCGCTGGGGATGGCCTCGCCGGGCTTCCATTCGCCACGATCCAGCCCCTGCAGCAACAAAGCCTTGATCTGTTGGTACAGAGGGCTATAGGCCGCGCTAGGAGCGGATTTTTCGATTTCCTGGGCGCGTAGCGGCGGCACGTTATCAGACATGGGGCTCATAAAAAATGCGCGATCAATACAGCCTGCAGCGCGCATTTGTTCATAAAATAGACAGTGCACTAATTTTCGCATGACCGGCCCCGAATGTCTAACGCTCTTATGTCTTATATAAGATATAAGACGTTTGACGCCGCTATCGTTTTGGTCTAGTCTGCGCAGTGAAAAAAGAGGCTTTTCCTCTTGCGAAAAACCATTTTCCACGCCAGCCGTCCGGTCTGCAAAAGATTTAAACTGTGTTTTTCGTCACCGTCTTCAAACCCAAAAACGGAGTCTCACTCTCATGTCCAAACCCGCAATGCGCGTCGCCGTTACCGGCGCTGCTGGCCAGATTGGCTACGCCCTGCTGTTTCGCATCGCTTCTGGCGAAATGCTGGGCAAAGACCAGCCTGTAATCTTGCAGTTGCTGGAACTCGCCGACGAGAAAGCCCAAAAGGCCCTGAAGGGCGTCATGATGGAACTGGACGATTGCGCCTTCCCGCTGCTGCAAGGCATGTCCGCCCACAGCGACCCTGAAACCGCATTCAAAGATGCTGATATCGCCCTGCTGGTCGGTGCCCGTCCTCGCGGCCCAGGTATGGAGCGTAAAGACCTGCTGGCCTTCAACGCCCAGATCTTCACCGCCCAAGGCCGTGCCCTGAACAAAGTGGCCAGCCGCGACGTCAAGGTTCTGGTTGTCGGCAACCCTGCCAACACCAACGCCTACATCGCCATGAAGTCCGCTCCTGATCTGCCAGCGAAGAACTTCACCGCCATGCTGCGTCTGGACCACAACCGCGCCCTGTCGCAGTTGGCCACCAAATCCGGCAAGGCTGTTGCTGACATCGAAAACCTGATTGTTTGGGGCAACCACTCGCCCACCATGTACCCTGACACCCGCTTTGCCACGGTGAACGGTGAGAAGATTGACGCCATCATCAACGATCAGGCCTGGAACCGCGAAACCTTCATCCCCACCGTGGGCAAACGCGGCGCTGCCATTATCGAAGCCCGTGGCCTGTCCTCGGCTGCTTCGGCTGCCAACGCGGCCATCGACCACGTGCGTGACTGGGTCCTGGGCTCCAACGGCAAATGGGTCACCATGGGTGTTCCTTCGGACGGCTCCTACGGTATTCCTGAAGGCATCATCTACGGCGTCCCTGTCACCACCGAAAACGGTGAGTACAAGCGTGTTGAAGGTCTGGAAATCGACGCCTTCTCGCGTGAGCGCATGGACCACACCCTGAACGAGCTGCTGGAAGAGCGCGACGGTGTGAAAGACCTGCTGGGTTAATTAAGCCGCCAGTGTCTGCAATCCCCGCCTGATCGGCGGGGATTTTTTTTGCCGGCTGCCTGCTGCCTGCTGCCCGCTATCTGATGCTCGATGCCAAGTCCTTGGTGCCAAGTGCTTGAAACCCGGCACGTACGGTCAGTGCCCTGCCATCACTATCAGAGCACGACTGAGCACTTACGGCTTGCACTTTACAAGCCCTATACAACACTAGCCTGGACCGCTTCCATCGCCTTTACCGTCCTGCAAAGCGGGTACATACACCACCAGACGCAAATGGCGGCTCTCATCAATGATGAGCGAGGTTTGCTCAAACTCGCGCCGCTCTCCTTGCACCGTCAAGCAAAGCCGTCCACCGCAAGGCGGCTGCACATCATGCTGCTCCCATCCCATTTTGAACTCGGGTGACACACGCTTGAGCTCATCGGCCAACTCATGAATATCCGTGCCTTCCGTTGCGCGGGCAAAATCACGGCGAAAACCAGACAACATCGCCAAAGCCTGTGCCTCCCAGGGCACAAAGCGTGCGTGCAAAGCGGGGTTCGTAAACATCTGCCACAGCAGATTGCGCTGCCCCTGCGGATACGCCCCCAAGCCCAGCACCTCATCGGCCAAAGAATTAAAGCCCAGGACATCCCAGCGCAGATTCAAAACAAACGCTGGATGAGGCAAATCATGCATCAAGCGTCGCACCAAGGGCGGCAAAACACACCAGGTGACTCCTGGCTCGGCAGGCAGGCGCTCATGGGCCAGCAAAAACAAGTGGCGCCGTTCGGCGGCGTCCAGTTTCAAGACACGAGCCAGATTATCCAAAAAGCGGGCCGACACTCCGATATCACGCCCTTGTTCCAGCCAGGTGTACCAGGTCAGCCCGACCCCTGCCAACGCGGCGACTTCCTCACGACGCAGCCCCGGAGTCCGACGGCGCCCGCCGCTGGGCAAGCCCACCTCCTCGGGCAAAAGCCGTTCACGACAAGCCCGCAAAAAGGCTGACAGGTCCGGGCGCGTTCGTTCCAGCGTTCTCATGACCAGAACCCCGTTGCTTTCAGTAATAGCATAAGCAGTTAAATTGTAATGGCTTAAAAAGAGTTCAAGAATACACAGGTTTTTACCTGAAGCACACATCATGAACTCCAAGACTCACTCTCCACACTCCCCCTCCGGCGCCTCCCACACTCCTGCCTGGCTGGGCCTGTCGGTATTACTTCTGGCGGGCTTTGTCACCATTTTTGATCTATTCGTTGTCAATGTCGCCATTCCCAATATCCAGAACCAGCTAGCGGCCAGCTTCAGCCAGATCGGCTTTATCGTGGCGGGCTACGAACTGGCTTTTGGCGTGCTGCTCATTACAGGCGGACGGCTGGGCGATTTATTTGGCCGACGCAGACTCTTTATCATCGGCATGGCGAGTTTTACGCTGGCGTCGGCCCTATGCGGTCTGGCACCCACTGCTTTTTTATTGATCATCGCCAGAGTATTGCAGGGCCTGGCTGCCGCCCTGCTCTTTCCCCAGGTCTATGCTTCCATTCGGGTCAACTTTGAAGGCGATCACAGCCGCCGCGCCTTTGGCTTGCTGGGCATGACCCTGGGGCTAGCCGCCATTGCCGGGCAAATACTGGGAGGCTGGCTAGTTCATGCCGACCTGTTCGGCCTGGGTTGGCGCAGCATTTTCCTGATCAATATCCCCATAGGGCTGCTGGCCATTTCCTTGGCCCGCTATATCCCTGAAACCCGAGCCCCGCACGGCCAAGGGCTAGATAGTACAGGCGTAGTCCTGATCAGCCTTGCCCTGAGCCTGCTACTGATCCCCCTGATCCAAAGTTCGGAGCACGGCTGGCCTGCCTCCAGCCTGGCCGCTCTGGCCGCAGCCGGCTTACTATTCGTCATTTTTTACAAGCAACAAGAAAGGCGCCGATGCGCAGGACACCCACCCTTGGTGGATATGCAGCTTCTGGCACAGCCCCGTTTTGCCTTGGGAGCCCTACTGGTCTTGTTGGTGTACTCCACCGCCAGTTCTTTCTTTCTCTGCTTTGCTCTTTTACTGCAAAGTGGGCTGGGCTTAAGTCCGTTCCACGCGGGCAGTATTTTCGCCCCCGCCAGCGTGGGCTTTGTTGCAGCCTCTCTCAGTGCACCACGACTTGTTACACGCTACGGCACCCGTGTGATTACGCTTGGCGCTGCTGGCTACGCCGTCTCGTTTGCCTGGCTGATCGGCCAGGTTGCCTGGGCAGGCGCACAAACAGAACCTGTCCACCTGATTCCGGCCTTAATTTTTTTAGGAGCCTGCCAAGGTTTGATCATGACCCCCTTGTTGAATCTGGTTCTGGGTTTTGTAAACGAGGCCCAGGCAGGCATGGCATCAGGCGTCATTTCCAGCATCCAGCAGGTGGGAGCCGCCCTTGGGGTTGCCGTCGTTGGACTACTCTTTAATGCAGGGCAAAACGCTAGCAGCGCTGCCGCATCCCAGGCGGAACAATATGCCTCTGCCTTTGTAATCGGCCTGAGCTACAACCTGCTGGCCTCCGTACTGATCAGTCTTCTATTACTGGCTTTAAGCAGGGCTCATCAAGACGCGCAACAGACCTAAAAAACGGCCTTCTGTGCCCCCCCCTCTGGCACACAGGGGCCAACATCACATTTTGCGCAACTTCCGCCACAAAGTGCTGCGACTGATCCCTAGTTGCTGGGCGGCCAGGGCGCGATTCCCACCACACTCTTCCAGCACCTTGGCCAGATGCTCCTGTTCGCTGCGCTCTTGCTGATCGCGCAGCGCTGGCATGGCAGGCTCGGCCACCACCGCCCGCAACTCCGGCGCAATATCTTCCAGCACCACAGCCTGATCGCCTTGCACTGTGCCCAGGACCATCAAACGTTCGATCAGGTTTTCCAGCTCGCGGATATTGCCGGGCCAGGAGTAGTGACGACCCAGCTCCAACAACTCAGCCAGCCAATCCGGATTCAGTGTTACAGCCCCACCCAGACGCTGGGCCACTTTTGCCAAGAGATGCTCCACCAGTTCCGGCAAATCCTGTGTACGCCGACGCAAGGGCGGCAAACGCAGCACCAGAATATTCAAACGATAAAACAGATCCTGACGGAACACGCCTTCTTTAACTTGCGCGGCCAGATCCCGGTGAGTGGCCGCAATCACACGTACATCCACCGGCGTGGGTTCAATCGCCCCAATACGCAGGACTTCTTTTTCTTGCAGCACACGCAGCAAACGAGTTTGCAAGGGCAAGGGCATTTCCCCGATCTCGTCCAGAAACAGGGTGCCAGTGTGAGCCGCTTCCACCAGCCCGACTTTGCCGCCCCGGCTGGAGCCTGTGAATGCGCCTTCCACATAGCCGAACAGCTCGCTTTCCAGCAGGCTGTCGGGGAAAGCGGCACAGTTCACCGCTACAAAGGGCTGTGCGCGTCTGGCACTGGCACTATGAATCCCTTGAGCCAGCAGCTCCTTACCTGTACCACTCTCGCCGATAATCAGGGTGGTCGCCGTGCTTTGTGCACACGCCTGAGCCTGGGCACGCAGCTTGTACATGGGCGAACTTTGCCCCACCAGATCGGATAACTCGTACCGGGCATGACGCGATGCCACTTGCTGACTGCGTGAACGCAAACTGCGGTCCAATCGCTGAATCGCAGCCGGGTCCTGGCATAGCAGCACGGCCCCGCTCAAGCGCCCCTGCTCCAAAATCGGCATACGGGTCACAATCGCGGTGCGACCAGCCACTTGCTGCACCGTATCCAGTTGCACTTCCAGGCTGCGCAGCGTACCGGCCAGATCCAGTTCGGGGTACAAGGAACCCAAGCGGCGGCCAATCACGGCTTGGGCGGGTTGGCCCAACCAGGCCTCCATGGCCGGGTTAACGGTTTCAATCCGCTCGTCCCTGTCCACTGACACCACACCGTCACGCAACTGCGCCAGAATCGTATTCAAGCGATCCCGACGGGCCGCTTCAGCGCGCGCAACACGGGCCAGTTCGATAGCGGATTCCAGCGCCTGCCGAACGGCTCCTTGTGAATACAGCAGCACACCTTCCATTTGATTCTCACGCGCCAGATCCACCACCAGACCGGGGGCCAGCACCCACTCCACGCCCAGCTCTTTCAAATCCTGAACACAGCTACGTGCATCAGCCTCGCTGCGATAGCTGCGTAGCTCCACGGGCAGATCAAAACGCTGCACGAACTCCATTAGTTCCAGCGGCATTTCGCCATAGGTCACCACGGCTTTACGCTCGGCCTGTGCCGAGGCCAGACTGCCCATAATGTCAAAGCCACCCGGATGCACCAGCACCACCGGCAAGTCCAGATGCTCACGCAAATAACTGCCGTTGGAACCAGCGGACACCAGAACGTCGATTGCACCGGTTTGTCGCAAAACCTGCACGGCTTGCACAGCCTCGCCATAGGCTTTGTCCACGATCAGGATTTCGGCCTGGGCGCGGAACTGCGGCACCAACTCTTCCAAGAGAGAACGCAGTCCATGCAGGCCAAAAGCCACCAGACGCAGCCGAGCAGGAAGGGGGGAAGGATAAGGCATGTGATTTCACCCAGGCATCAACAATGCGACATTGTTTCAAATTACGTTTCAATATTGAAACACAAAACAATGAAATACCGTATTTGCAAAAAAGAGGGACACCTGCGAGCGATCAAGACATTCCCGCCTCGTCTGGCTTCAGAGCTTTCATCATCTCCACCGCTGAACTTGGCACAGCATTTGCTTTAGAAGTAATAACCCATCGCAGCATCACGCTGACGACATTTTCTTATCTTGTGATCTGGAGCCCCAAATGAGCCAAAACCAACTGACATCGGCAGGCGCCCGTTTTCGCCAGGCCCTGCGTGAAGAACAGCCTTTGCAAATCATCGGCGCCATCAACGCCAACCACGCTTTGTTGGCCCAACGCGCCGGCTACCGCGCCATCTACTTGTCGGGTGGCGGTGTAGCGGCTGGCTCTTTGGGCTTGCCTGATCTGGGCATCAACACCCTGGATGACGTGCTGACTGACATTCGCCGCATCACCGATGTATGCGATCTGCCATTGATGGTGGACATTGATACCGGCTTTGGTGCTTCGGCCTTTAACATCGCCCGCACGATCAAAAGCCTGATCAAGTTCGGCGCCGCCGCTTGCCACATCGAGGACCAGGTGGGTGCCAAGCGTTGCGGTCACCGCCCCGGCAAAGAAATCGTCAGCACCGGCGAAATGGCAGACCGTGTAAAGGCCGCTGTTGACGCCCGTACCGACCCAGAATTTTTCATCATGGCTCGTACCGACGCGATTGCGGTTGAAGGTGTGGACGCCGCCCTGGAACGTGCCCAGGCTTGCGTGCAAGCGGGTGCAGACGGCATTTTTGCTGAAGCCTGCTACGACCTAGACACATACCGCCGCTTTACCGAAACGCTGGATGTGCCTGTGCTGGCCAACATTACCGAGTTCGGTCAAACTCCCTTGTTCACCGTGCAAGAACTGGCTTCGGCCAATGTGGCCATGGTGCTCTACCCCCTGTCCGCCTTCCGCGCCATGAACAAGGCCGCCGAAGCTGTCTACCAGGCGATCCGTCGTGACGGACATCAAAAAAATGTCATCGATTTGATGCAGACTCGTGAAGAACTGTACGATCGTATCGGCTACCATGCTTACGAGCAAAGCCTCGACAAGCTGTTCCAGAAAAACAAGAAGTCCTGAGCCCCCACAGGCTCCCGCCCGGCCCTTTGACAGGGCCTTTGCGCGGGTAAAACCCCATTTAGCAGCCAGCCTCGTGCTGGCTGCCCAGCAACCAGGAGACCTTTATGAGCAGTACTGAGAACACCCCTAGCACTGGCTTCAAGCCCAAGAAATCTGTTGCCCTGTCTGGCGTTGTGGCAGGCAATACCGCCTTGTGCACGGTCGGTCGCAGCGGCAATGATCTGCACTACCGCGGCTACGATATCTTGGATCTGGCCCAGGCTTGCGAATTTGAGGAAGTGGCGCATTTGCTGATTCACGGCAAATTGCCCAACCGCGACGAACTGCGCGCGTACAAGCAAAAGCTCAAGCGCCTGCGCGGCCTGCCCCTGGCCCTGCAAACCGCTCTGGAAACCCTGCCTGCCCACAGCCACCCCATGGACGTGATGCGCACTGCCGTATCGGTTCTGGGCTGCGTGCTGCCTGAAAAAGACGACCACAACCTGCCTGACGCGCGCGACATTGCCGACCGTCTGATGGCTTGCCTGGGTTCGGCCCTGCTGTACTGGTACCACTACAGCCACAACGGCGAAATGATTGATGTGCAAACCGACGATGACAGCATCGGCGCGCACTTCCTGCACCTGCTGCATGGCGAAAAGCCCTCGGCCGAGTGGGAAAAAGCCATGCATGTGTCGCTGAACCTGTACGCCGAGCACGAGTTCAACGCCTCCACCTTTACCAGCCGCGTGATCGCCGGTACGGGTTCGGACTTCTACTCCGCGATTGCCGGTGCGATCGGCGCTCTGCGCGGTCCCAAGCACGGCGGTGCCAACGAAGTGGCTTTTGAAATCCAGAAGCGCTACGAGACACCCGACCAGGCTGAAGAAGACATCCGCAAGCGCGTGGAAAACAAGGAAGTCATTATTGGCTTCGGTCACCCCGTCTACACCATCTCCGACCCACGCAACGAAGTCATCAAATCGGTGGCCAAAGAGCTGGCCGTGGCCGATGGCAACACCCGCATGTACGACATTGCCGAGCGTCTGGAAAGCGTGATGTGGGAAGTGAAAAAAATGTTCCCCAACCTGGACTGGTTCTCGGCCGTGTCCTACCACACCATGGGCGTGCCTACCGCCATGTTCACGCCTTTGTTCGTGATCGCGCGTACGGCTGGCTGGGCGGCTCACGTGATTGAGCAGCGCGTGGACAACAAGATTATTCGTCCTACCGCCAACTACATTGGCCCTGAAAACCAAAGCTTTGTGCCTCTGGACCAGCGCCCATAAGTCACAGATCCTGGGCTATTATTCGCCTGTGATCTAACTCACGGCCCCGCTGCATTACGCACGCGGGGCCGTCTTGCTGGTGACTTCCATGCTCTCTGAATTTGTACGCTACGCCCTGCCGCTAGCCGGCACTCTGATGATTGCCTGTGCCCTGACCACACTAGTGTCCGGTGCTTATTTATTGCTGTTCAATCTGCGCCGCAGCAACCAGGTGCTACGCCACCCTTATCTGGACCAGTACCCCTGGGAAAAACTCAGTTTCCCCCTGAAGGCCGGCATACTGCTGGATTATTTTTTACGGCTGAATTTTCCCAAACGCCAAAGCTCGCTGTTTGGCAATGCCAACCGTTTGCTCAGGCACGTCCAGCCCGACGAGGTTCCCATGGGCGTCAAATGGCCCCTGATGGGACTGTGGGGCGGCTGCTTTCTGGGCATGATCAGCATGCTGGCCGTTTGGATTCTAATCGCCCTGCACTCCAACCCCACTTGAAGGAGCCCGCCTTGACCACCGAGATCCACCACGACCCGCAAGCACATCTGTTTTACTGCGATGTTGAAAACCTGCGCAGCGTGATCGAATACGAACTGGATGATGCCATCATGAGCATCACCCATACGCGCGTGCCGCCCGAACTGGAAGGCCGCGGCATTGCAGGGCAACTGACCCGCTTTGCACTGGAGACGGCGAAAAACCAACAGTGGAAAGTACGCCCGATTTGCAGCTATGCCGTGGTCTATCTACGCCGCCACCCTGAATACGCCGACTTGCAGGCCTGAACCCAGCAATATTCAGCCTTTCGCAAGTCTTATATAAGATATAAGACCATTGCTTCGCTGTGCGCTTCAAATTACAATTGGGGCAACACGCGATTTATTGCATTTTCATATCAACCATTTACCGATAGGCACCCGCACTATGCTGGACTCTTACCGCGAACATGTTGCCGAGCGCGCTGCTCTGGGCATTCCCCCGCTGCCTTTGTCAGCTCAGCAGACCGCCGAGCTGATCGAGCTCATCAAGAACCCACCTGCCGGTGAGGAAGCATTTCTGGTCGACCTGCTGACGCACCGCGTCCCCGCCGGTGTAGACGATGCTGCCAAAGTCAAAGCCTCTTACCTGGCCGCTATCGCGCTGGGCACAGAAACCTGTGCCTTGATCAGCCGCGAGCGTGCCACTGAGCTGCTGGGAACCATGCTGGGTGGCTACAACATCAGCCCTCTGATCGATCTGCTGGATTCGCCCGAACTGGGCCAGATCGCTGCCAACGGCCTGAAAAACACCCTGTTGATGTTTGACTCGTTCCACGACGTCCAGGAAAAAGCCGAAAAGGGCAATGCCTTTGCAAAAGAAGTGCTGCAAAGCTGGGCCGACGGCGAGTGGTTCACCAGCCGTCCTGAAGTCCCCGAAAGCCTGACCGTCACTGTTTTCAAAGTCACCGGCGAGACCAACACGGACGATCTGTCCCCCGCCCCTGACGCCTGGAGCCGCCCGGACATTCCGCTGCACGCGCTGGCCATGCTGAAGAACCCACGCCCAGGTATCGAACCTGAAGAGCCCGGCAAGAAAGGCCCTGTCAGCTTTATCGAATCCCTGAAAGAAAAGGGCCACCTGGTTGCCTACGTAGGCGACGTGGTCGGTACCGGCTCTTCGCGTAAATCGGCTACCAACTCCGTGTTGTGGTTCACCGGCCAAGACATTCCTTTCGTTCCCAACAAGCGCTTTGGTGGCGTGTGTCTGGGCAGCAAGATTGCTCCTATCTTCTACAACACAATGGAAGATGCCGGTGCCTTGCCTATCGAGCTGGACGTTTCCAACATGGAAATGGGCGACGTGGTTGAGCTGCGTCCCTACGAAGGCAAAGCCTTCAAAAATGGCGAACTGATCTCCGAATTCCAGGTCAAGTCCGACGTGCTGTTCGACGAAGTGCGTGCTGGTGGCCGTATTCCCCTGATTATTGGCCGTGGCCTGACCACCCGTGCTCGTGAAGCACTGGGTCTGCCCCCAACCACCCTGTTCCGCCTGCCACAAAGCCCTGCCGACTCCGGTAAAGGCTTCTCCCTGGCCCAGAAGATGGTTGGCCGTGCTTGCGGCCTGCCTGAAGGTCAAGGCGTGCGCCCCGGTACTTACTGCGAACCACGCATGACCACCGTTGGCAGCCAGGACACCACGGGCCCAATGACTCGCGACGAACTGAAAGACCTGGCTTGCCTGGGCTTCTCGTCCGATCTGGTGATGCAGTCCTTCTGCCACACCGCCGCTTACCCCAAACCTGTGGACGTTAAAACTCACCACGAACTGCCTGCTTTCATCAGCACGCGTGGTGGTGTTTCCCTGCGTCCAGGCGACGGTATCATCCACTCCTGGTTGAACCGCATGTTGTTGCCCGATACCGTGGGTACCGGTGGCGACTCGCACACCCGTTTCCCTATCGGCATCAGCTTCCCCGCCGGTTCCGGTCTGGTGGCCTTTGCTGCGGCTACCGGTGTGATGCCTCTGGACATGCCAGAATCCGTACTGGTGCGCTTCAAGGGCGAAATGCAGCCCGGCGTCACGCTGCGTGACCTGGTTAACGCCATTCCTCTGTACGCCATCAAGCAAGGCTTGCTGACCGTGGAAAAAGCCGGCAAGAAGAACATCTTCTCCGGTCGCATCCTGGAAATCGAAGGTCTGCCTAACCTGAAGATCGAACAGGCTTTCGAGCTGTCCGACGCGTCGGCTGAGCGTTCCGCCGCTGCATGTACCGTTCGTCTGAACAAAGAGCCCATCATCGAATACCTGAACAGCAACATCACGCTGCTCAAGTGGATGATTGCCAATGGCTACGAGGACGAGCGCACTATCTCGCGTCGTATCAAGAACATGGAAGCCTGGCTGGCCAACCCTGAGCTGCTGGAACCCGATGCAGACGCTGAGTACGCGGCTGTTATCGACATCGACCTGGCTGAAATCCACGAACCTATCGTCGCTTGCCCCAACGACCCTGATGACGTGAAAACCATGTCCGACGTGTCCGGCACCGTGATCGACGAAGTGTTTATCGGTAGCTGCATGACCAACATCGGTCACTTCCGTGCTGCCTCCAAGCTGCTGGAAGGCAAGCGCGACATTCCAACCCGTCTGTGGGTCGCTCCTCCGACCAAGATGGACCAGCAACAGTTGAGCGAAGAAGGCCACTACGGCGTTCTGGGCGTGGCTGGTGCTCGTATGGAAATGCCCGGTTGCTCGCTGTGCATGGGTAACCAGGCACAGGTTCGCGAAGGCGCCACCGTCATGTCCACCAGTACCCGTAACTTCCCCAACCGTCTGGGCAAGAACACCAATGTGTTCCTGGGTTCGGCTGAACTGGCCGCCATCTGCTCGCGTCTGGGTCGCATCCCGACCCGCGAAGAGTACCTGGCCGACATGGGTGTCCTGCAAGCCAATAGCGAAGACATCTATCGCTACATGAACTTCGACCAGATCGAAGAGTTCAAGGAAATTGCTGACTCCGTAGGTCTGTAAGCCCTAGCGCTTGCAAAAAACGCCTTCGCCGCTTCATGCGGCGAAGGCGTTTTTCTTTGCCGCTTTGAAATGATCCCCCTGTCAAGACACAGACAAAAAAGCCTGGGTATCAAGCGTCAGCCGACGTTGGCCGTGCACATATGCACGATTGGCTGCCCACGGGTATACCCCTACTATCATTGTGGTTACTCCTTATGTACGTCTGGCGTTTGAATCGCCTATAAAGCTGAAAGCAAACTGAAGAAAAACTGAAAAACAGTATCGGATTGCTGCAGTTTGCTCTCGAACGCTTACAGCCACTTCGGAGACACACCTCATGAGAAACAGGATCAAAAAAAGCACCGCGCCACACGAACACACTGGCGCATCTCGGCGCAAGTTCCTGGGCGGTGCGGCAGTCGGCACCGCGGCTGCAGCAACGATGGGCTTTCCTGCCATCGCTCGCGCGCAGGGTCCCATCAACTTCCGCTTTCAAAGCACTTGGCCCACCGTCGACATCTTCCACGAATTCGCCCTCGATTTTGCCAAGAAAATCAATGATATGACCGGTGGAGACCTGAAAATCGAAGTCTTGCCCGCCGGGGCAGTGGTACCGGCCTTTGGCCTGCTGGATGCCGTCTCCAAGGGAACGCTGGACGGTGGCCACGGCGTACTGGGTTACAACTACGGCAAGCAAAATGCCCTGGCTTTATTTTCGTCTGGTCCGGCCTTCGGCATGGACGCCAATATGGTGCTGGCATGGCACAAATACGGTGGCGGCAAGGAGTTGCTGGCCAAGCTGTACGATGCCATCGGTGGCAATGTCGTCTCGTTCCTGACCGGCCCGATGCCCACACAACCGTTCGGCTGGTTCAAAAAACCCATCGCCAAGACCGAAGACCTCAAGGGCCTGAAATTCCGTACCAATGGCCTGGCTATCGACCTGTTCACCGAAATGGGGGCTGCCGTCAACGCGCTGCCAGGCGGTGAAATTGTCCCCGCCCTGGACCGCGGCCTGCTCGATGGTGCCGAGTTCAACAATGCCGCATCAGACCGCGCCCTGGGTTTTCCGGACGTGTCCAAGGTCTGCATGCTGCAAAGCTTTCACCAGGCCTCCGAAACCTTCGAGATCATGTTCAACAAGGACAAATACAACGCCTTGCCGACACAACTGAAAGCCATTGTCGACAACGCGGTCGAGGCCTCATCGGCCGACATGTCCTGGAAGGCGGTTGACCGTTACTCGCAAGACTACCAGCGCCTGCAAAAGGAAGACGGCGTCAAATTCTACAAAACGCCCGACGCCATCTTGCAGCAACAACTGGTTGTTTGGGACCAGATCATCGCCAAAAAGGCGGAGACCAACCCCCTCTTCAAGGAAATCGACGCGTCGCAACGCGCATTCGCGGCACGTGCCATGGCGTGGGACATGGACACCAACAATAACCGTCGTATGGCCTACAACCACTACTTCGGCCGCAAGGCCCCCCAAGCCTAAAGCTAGCTCCTATCGGCAATCGTACCGCGTCATCCCGTCTACTCGGATGTGGATGACGTCTCCTCCCTGACTCCAGGCCGGCCGCGCCCAAAGCCGCAGTCGACACACATCAGACCCTTTCCGCGCCAGCAAGGTGACCCGACCATGCAGAAAATCCTGGCCTTTATCGACCGGTTCAATACGTGGATAGGCCAGTTGTTCGGCTGGCTAATCCTGGCATTGACCCTGTTCGTTTCCTTCGAGGTTTTCTCTCGATACGTTTTATCCAACCCGCACGCCTGGGCCTTTGACATGATGAACATGCTGTATGGCAGCCTGTTCATGATGGCCGGCGCCTATACGCTCTCCAAGAACGGCCATGTCCGTGGGGATGTGCTGTACGGTTTTTTCCCGCCCCGCCTGCAGGCGGGCCTGGACTTGGTCCTGTACATCCTGTTTTTTATTCCCGGTGTGGTCGCCATGTTCTGGGCCGGCTACTACTTCGCTGCCGAGTCGTGGGCCATCATGGAGCACTCGAACATTACGGCCAACGGACCGCCCATCTACCCGTTCAAAGCCATCATCCCGCTGGCAGGCTTGTGCCTTCTACTGCAAAGCTTTGTGGAAATGGTGTACTGCGTGCGCTGTCTGCGGGACGGGAAATGGCCTTCGCGCGACAAGGACGTTGAAGAAGTCGATGTGGACAAGCTCATGGACATGGTGGACGTCAACAGCGACGATATTAAAAAACTGGATGCCTTTGTCAAAGTCGGCGGCAAAAAAGGGAGTCCGACATGAGAAAAGAAATCTGGTTCGGGCTTACCATCCTGATCGGCATTGTTCTGAGCATTGCCGTGTTCATGCCGGCACCTGCAGACATGACCAATGGTCATTTGGGCCTGCTCATGCTGGCCCTGATTGTCGTCACCATCATGCTGGGCTTTCCCACAGCCTTTACGCTGATGGGGATGGGAGTGATCTTTACCTGGCTTGCGTACCGCAACATGGGCACACAGCAAGCTATCCAGCAGACCCTGGACCTGATGGTTCTGCGCACCTACGCCGTCATGACCAACGATGTCCTGATTGCGGTGCCCCTGTTCATCTTCATGGGCTATCTGGTTGAACGCGCAAATCTGATCCAGAACCTGTTCCAGGGCATGCACCTGGCCATGGCACGAATCCCTGGTTCGCTGGCGGTGGCCACTATTGCCACCTGCGCCATCTTTGCCACAGCCACTGGCATTGTAGGTGCGGTGGTGACTCTGATGGGGCTGCTGGCCATGCCCGCGATGCTGCGGGCGGGCTACAGCGTACAACTGACAGCCGGCTCCATTACTGCGGGAGGCTGCCTGGGTATTTTGCTGCCCCCCTCCGTGCTGCTAATCCTGTATGGCGCTGTCGCCGGTGTCTCGGTCGTGAAACTGTATGCTGGAGCCTTCTTCCCAGGCCTCTTGCTGGCCGTAATGTACGTGCTGTACGTGATCATCCTGGCCAAGCTCAAGCCCAGCGTCGCGCCCCCTCTTTCGGCGGAAGACCGGATTGTGCCACTGCCCGCCTTCGCGCAAACCATCAAAGAAACCATCACGGATCGTGCTGTGCCCGGCCTGATCAGCGCCATGAAGGGGCCTCGCAATGTCGATGTACCCATGAAGCTGCTGTTAAAAAATCTGGCAGTCGCCCTGCTGCCCGCTGCAATCTTCCTCGCTGTCATGGGCTTTAGCTATCAATCGGTCACCGCGCCCAAGACCGCCGAGCACTACGAGCTGCAGGAAATGGGCGGCGGTTTCAGTAGTTTCGACAATGACTACAGTGGCGGCGGGCTGGCAGAACCTCCGGGGGCTGGCGGTCTGTCCGAACCCGAAGGTAGTGAGCCACTCGTTTCGCTGGGTACAAACGAGCTGGGTACAGAGGCTCCCGCCCCGCAGGCAGCAGCCACCGAAGAAGCCAGGACAGCAGAGCGCCAGGCTGCGCCGATGACCTTCTGGATCTTTCTGATCGTGGGCAGTCTGGCCTTGCTGTTCTACTACACCATGCTGAATTTCGCTCGGCTGGAAATCTTCAAGATGCTGCTCAGCTCCTTCTTTCCGCTGACCATGCTGATTCTTGCCGTGCTGGGCAGTATCATCGTCGGCCTTTGTACCCCCACCGAGGCGGCGGCCTTGGGTGCCTTGGGCGGCATCCTGCTGGCCTTCGCCTATCGCCGCTTGAACTTTTCCATGGTGCGCGAATCGGTGTACCTCAGCGCCAAGACCAGTGCCATGGTCTGCTGGCTGTTCGTCGGCTCCAGTATCTTCTCGGCCGCCTTCGCCTTGCTGGGCGGCCAAGAACTGATCAATAACTGGGTGCTGTCGATGGATCTGACGCCCATCCAGTTCATGATCCTGGCTCAAGTTGTTATTTTCCTGCTGGGCTGGCCACTGGAGTGGACGGAGATCATCATTATCTTCATGCCCATTTTCCTGCCGCTGCTGGCGCACTACCAGATCGATCCGCTGTTCTTCGGTCTGCTGGTCGCACTGAACCTGCAGACGGCATTCCTGTCGCCGCCGGTTGCCATGTCGGCCTTCTACCTGAAAGGCGTCTCGCCACCCCATGTCACCCTGAACCAGATTTTCCTGGGCATGCTGCCCTTCATGGGGATCCAGATCCTGGCGATTATCGTCCTGTACCTGTTCCCTGACATCGGCCTCTGGCTGCCCAGGGTACTGTACTGATCTCAGCCAAGTCGCATCACAACAGAAGCCGCCGCATTTCCGGATGCGGCGGTTTTTTGCCTCACGCTCCTTTCTAGGGAGCTTCCCTCATTCACACACCCCGGTCGTAGCAAAGGGTAAACTAAGCTGTCCCTCTACCGGTTTTGTATGTCCATGTCGCAACTCAACTCCAAACTGCTCGCCCAACAACCCAAAGAAATCCAGCGGCTGCTCAATTACACGGACGCGCTGGTTCGTTCTGGCTCGCAGATCGAAGACCGCTACTGGCAAGGGCTGACCGCCAAATTGCTGGACAAGCTCTATAGCGGACGACGTAATACGGCTGTTGAACAGACGCTGGAACTGCTGGGCAGCCAACAGCAAAGTCAGCATTACGAAATTTTAATGGAACTGGCCGAGTCCCACGCCGAATGTCAGCAAATCGAGCATGAAGGCGTGTTGTACGACGCCTTGCTGTTTTCAGCTCCGCTGACCGCCTGGACACGCTATCAATTACCCCAAGGCGAACTCAAGCCCCAACAGCACAAGGAACTGGAAGAGTCCTTACGCGCCACCGTTCTGGCCGAAGGCACAATGTGCGCCCTGCTGCCCAATCTGGTCAATTACGACGAGATGCCGCAAACCTATCAGCAAGCCTACGCGTGGACGCGCAGCCTGACCGCGCAAGCCTTGGGCCACAGCCAAGACCCTGCCCCTGTGAACAAGCCAGAAGAAGCCAGCAGCCTGCTGGCCGACGCCCGCTTTCTGATTGGCGTAGTCATGGCTCCGGTAGGCCAAGCCCTGTTTCGCTGGCAGCAATCCAGCGACAATCTGCAAGCTGAGCACCTGCGTTGCGTCGAACAATGGGTAGCGCGTTATTCCGCCATCGTCACGCCTTTGTTTACCGGCTGCCAACTGCAGTTTCTGGCTCCTAACGCGTATTACATGAACAACCGCGAGTCGGACCGTGAGATTCGCCCACTGGCTCTGAAGGCTGGCATCACCTGGCTGCAAACGGCGGTCAAGCTCTCGCCCGACCAACTGCGTGCCGTCATTGTCGCCTGCGGTGAAGAGCAGATTGAAGAGTACCGCGTGGGCTTTAGCACCATTTCCTCGCCTACCGTCATTTATGGTTGTATCTGGCCTGTATTAAGTCAGGAAGAGGCCGAGTCCTCTTTCCACAGCGATGACCATGTCGACATCCCGGACGTCATTGCTGCCCTGCTCAGTACCCTGGGCCTGGTCCAGATTCAGCGCCTGCCGGGCCTACACTCCACCGAGACCTGCGACGATTGCAACGCGCCTTTCTTTCCGGACATTAACGGCGAGATGCAGCACCCGGAACTGCCGGACGAAATCGATCTGGACCCCGTACAACTGCACTAAATTGAACACCGCTACTGTTTCCCAGCCTGTATCCATAGACCTGTTTTGCCGTGTTATCGACAATCTGGGGGATATAGGCGTGTGCTGGCGGCTGGCCCGTCAGTTGGCTGCCAGACCCGAGGTCGCCCAGCTACGCCTGTGGGTGGATGATCTGCACAGCTTTAGCCGCATCCAGTCCGAAATCCAAAGCGGCCTGCAAAGCCAGCGTCTACAAGGTGTAGATATCGAACATTGGCACAACGCGCGCCAAGACTACCCCGCGCCACACCCCTTCGTCATCGAGGCCTTTGCCTGCGAGCCGCCCGAGACCATGACTCGGCAACTGAAGGCCGACAGCCATGTATGGATCAATCTGGATTACCTAAGCGCCGAGCCCTGGGTACAGGGCTGCCACGGCCTGCCCTCCCCGCAAGCAGGTGGGGCGAACAAATATTTCTTCTTTCCCGGCTTTGTCCCGCAAACAGGGGGCCTGCTGCGTGAAAGCGATCTGCTGGCCCGCCGCGACACCTTCTTGAAGGACGATACGGCCTATCAGGCCATGCTGAACCGTCTGGGCGTATCGCAGAAACACGTCCAAGCCCTGCTCCAGGGCGAGATGCAGCAAATGTTCCTGTTCTGCTATCCCGATGCACCCGTGCTGGCTCTGCCCGAAGTGCTGTCCTCGCTACAGCAGAAAACCCTGCTGCTGGTGCCCGAGTCCGTTGCCCAGCACCTCCCGGAATTAGCCAAAGGCCACCTGCTGATCCAACGCATCCCCGCTGTGAATCAGGCCGACTTTGATGCCTTGCTCTGGCGCAGTGCGCTCAATATCGTGCGCGGCGAGGACTCTCTGGTGCGTGCCATCTGGGCCGGGCAACCCATGCTGTGGCAGCCCTACGTACAGGAAGAACAGGCCCATCTGGACAAGCTGCAAGCCTGGCTGGATACCGGCAATCTACCCGAGCCGGTTCAAGCCCTGCATCTGGCCTGGAGCAGTGCGGATCAGGCCGGCGCTGCCGCCGCCTTGCGCCGCAGTCTGGAACCGCAGGTGTTGCGTCTATGGCAACAAGAAGCCCGTGCATATAGTACAAAACTGGCTGAACAAGCCGATTTGGCCAGCAGTTTGCTGAGTTTTTACACCCAAGTCGCCCGAAAACGCTAAAATAACAGATTACTTCTTAAAAGCTCCCTGACACTGCGTTTGGCGGAGCCTGTCCCATTCGGAGTTTTTTTAATGAAAACCGCACAAGAACTGCGCGTTGGTAACGTCGCGATGGTCAATGGCGACCCTCTGGTCGTTCAGAAAACGGAATACAACAAATCCGGTCGCAACTCCGCCGTTGTCAAACTGAAGTTCAAGAACCTGCTGACCGGCTCGAACAGCGAAGCCGTGCACAAAGCTGACGAAAAATTTGAAGTTGTCCAGCTTGAAAAGCGCGAATGCACTTACTCCTACTTCGCTGACCCCATGTATGTTTTCATGGACGAAGAGTACAACCAGTACGAAATCGAAGCCGAAAGCATGGGCGACGCTCTGGACTACCTGGAAGAAAACATGTCCGTTGAGGCCGTTTTCTACGAAGGTCGTGCCATCTCGGTTGAGCTGCCCACCATCATCGTGCGCGAAATCACCTACACCGAACCTGCCGTGAAAGGCGATACCTCCGGTAAAGTATTAAAGCCCGCCAAGATCAACACAGGTACCGAAATCAGCGTGCCTCTGTTCTGCAACATCGGCGACAAGATCGAAATCGATACTCGCACTGGCGAATACCGCAGCCGCGTGATGTAAGAAAGACGTCGTGCCGCCCAGTGCGGTACGCGCAAAAAAAAGGGGCTGTAAAAACAGCCCCTTTTTCCTGCCTGCCAGATTCACCGAGTGGCCTTCTGGGCAGGGCAACGGCAGACTTGATACCACTAACTTTAACGAACACAGTATTCAGTCCGCCAGCTCTTACCTCGCCCCAAACGCCTCTTCAAAAATACCCACAATCGTCTTCTTATCCGTCTGAATCGGATTAGTCGCTCCACACACATCCTTGAGTGCGTTCTCAGCCAGAACTGAGAAATCTTCCCGCTTCACTCCCAGCTCTTCCAGCGACTTCGGAATCCCCACAATATCGGCCAGCTTTTTAATTGCTGCAATCACATCCAGACCTTTGAGGTCAGGATTGTTGTCCGACAATATCTTACCCAGTTCGTCCAAACGCCCTTTTACCGCTTGCATATTGAAAGCCTGCACATGCGGCAGCAGCAGGGCATTACAAACACCATGCGGCAGGTCGTAGAAACCACCTAACTGGTGAGCCATAGCATGCACATAGCCCAGCGACGCGTTATTGAATGCCATCCCTCCCAAAAACTGGGCATACGCCATCTGTTCACGGGCTTTTTTGTTATGCGGCTCACGCACCGCGATAGGCAAGTATTTAGCAACCAGCTCGACAACTTTCACCGCACAGGCGTCGGTAATGGGAGTGGCAATGGTCGATACATAGGCTTCGACTGCGTGAGTCAGGGCATCCATGCCGGTGGCAGCGGTTAGCGAGGCGGGCATGCCTTCCATCAGTTCTGAGTCATTCACTGACAAGAACGGAGTAATGTGGCGGTCGATGATCGCCATCTTCACGTGACGGGTTTCGTCGGTAATGATGGTAAAGCGTGTCATCTCTGACGCTGTGCCAGCGGTGGTATTAATGGCCAGCAGCGGCAGTTGCGGCTTGGCGGACTTATCGACCCCTTCATAGTCGGCAATCTTGCCACCGTTACTGGCAACCAGGGCCACACCTTTGGCACAGTCGTGGGAGGAGCCGCCGCCCAGGGAGACAATCATATCTGCACCGTGTGCTTTCAGCGCTTCCAAGCCTGCATTGACGTTACCTACAGTGGGATTGGGCTGTACCTGATCAAAAATCGCTGTATCGATACCCTGCGCAATCAGCTTGTCTGCCACCAGTTTAGCCATACCCAATTTGGCCAGATCAGAGTCTGTGATGATCAAGGCCTTTTTGAAGCCCATCCTCCCAACAATCGGCATAGCCTGATCCAAGGCGCCGGGGCCCAGAACATTGTGTGAGGTCATGAAAAACTCAGAGACAGTCATTGTGCGTACTCCTAATTAACGATAGAAGAAGCTCCTTGCCGCTTCAAGGCAATACGCATTGAAAGCGCGCAAGGAAGGGATCCCCCCATATTGCATGGGGGGAGGTCTAACAGCACTACGAATAGATCAAGAGATCAGAAAAAGCCCAGGGCGTTCGGGCTGTAGCTGACCAGCAGGCACTTGGTTTGCTGGTAGTTATTGAGGGCCATCTTGTGGGTTTCGCGGCCGATGCCGGATTGCTTGTAGCCACCGAAAGCAGCGTGAGCAGGATACAGGTGATAGCAGTTGGTCCAGACTCGGCCAGCTTCAACACCACGGCCTACGCGGTAGGCACGCGAGCCGTCGCGGCTCCAGACGCCAGCACCCAGGCCGAACTCGGTATCGTTGGCAATGGCGATAGCTTCTTCTTCGTCCTTGAAGGTGGTCACTGCGGCCACGGGTCCGAAGATTTCTTCCTGGAAGGTACGCATGCTGTTTTTACCCAGCAGCATGGTGGGGCTGATGTAATAGCCATTGTCCAGGCCCTGGCCCAGACGATTACGTTCACCACCGGTCAGGGCTTGTGCGCCCTCCTCACGGCCGATATTGATGTAACCCAAAATGCGCTCCATCTGCTTCTCGGAAACCTGTGCACCCACCATCGTCCCGGCATTGAGTGGATTGCCAGTCTGAATACGTTTGACTCGCTCAACGGCGCGTTCAATAAAGCGTTCGTAGATGGACTCCTGAATCAGAATGCGCGATGGGCATGTGCAGATCTCGCCTTGATTCAGGGCGAACATACTCAAGCCTTCCAGGGCTTTGTCCAGGAAAGCATCATCAGCCTGCATCACGTCTTCAAAGAAGATGTTGGGGCTCTTGCCGCCCAGCTCCACAGTCGCGGGGATCAGGCGATCAGCGGCGGCGTGCAGGATTTCTCGACCTACAGGTGTGGAGCCGGTGAAGGCGATTTTGGCGATACGCTTGGAATTGGCCAAGGCATGGCCGGCTTCTTTCCCGTAGCCGGTGACAACGTTCAGCACACCAGCCGGTAGCAGGTCACCAATGATTTCCATCAGCAGTAGGATGGAAGCGGGGGTTTGCTCGGCGGGTTTCAGGACAATGGGGCAACCGGCCGCCAAGGCCGGTGCCAGTTTCCAGGCAGCCATCAACAGCGGAAAGTTCCAGGGGATGATCTGACCGACGACGCCGATAGGCTCGTGAAAGTGGTAAGCAACCGTGGTGCCATCGATATCCGAGAGACTGCCTTCCTGAGCACGCAGGCAACCGGCAAAGTAGCGGAAATGGTCGACCGCCAAAGGCAAGTCAGCCGCGCGGGTTTCACGGATAGGTTTACCGTTGTCGATGGTTTCTGCCACCGCCAGACGTTCCAGGTTTTGTTCAATACGGTCGGCAATGCGCAGCAAAACAGCGGAGCGCTCGGCAGGCGCAGTATTGGCCCACTGGTGTCGTACCTTGTGCGCGGCATCCAGCGCCAGGTCGATATCGGCGGCACCCGAGCGGGCGACCTGGCAAAACACCTGCCCGGTAACGGGGGAGACGTTATCGAAATACTCACCCTCGACCGGCGGCACCCAACGTCCACCAATGTAGTTGTCGTAACGGGACTTGAAGGGAAATTCCAGATCCAGGCCCATGGATTTGAGATCGGACAGATTCATGATGTCTCCTTATTGATTTAGTTCGGTGTCACCAGACGTACACCGCAGGGAAAGGTTAGGGGTGCCTTTATCCTGATTTAACTAAAGCAAATAACGTGCCAAACTAGCTAGCGATTGTCCCGACTCGATCCTAAGCCCGCCCGCCTCCATAATGGAACAACCTCCAGTCGCAGGCTGCGACAGCGACTGTCGCAAAAAGTGAGCACTGTCGCAGGATGCGACACCCCTCCCGGAGCACATTCATGACTTCTCTACACGCGTTTTGCCCGCAAACCAACGAAACCATGTGGCGTCAATCCTGGGAGCGCTGCCAAACGATGGAGTCAGACTTAAGTGCAGAGCCCAGAGACATGAGCCAAGGTGCGCTGCGACAGTTGCTGGAACAGCAGCATCACTTATTGCATCACTCTTCGGCAGCCGTACAGGATCTGGCCGCGCTGGTGCATCCGCATCGCAGTCTGGTTTTATTGTGCGACGCCCAAGGCACGGTGTTACAACAAGCGGGCGATCCGCATTTTCTGCAACGGGCCGAGCAGGTTGCCTTGCGTGCGGGTGTAAGCTGGGCCGAGAACCATCGCGGCACCAATGCCATAGGCACCGCCCTGTTCTGCGCACAGCCCATCAAGATTCACGGCAGTCAGCACTATTTGCCTGACAACCGGATTCTAAGCTGCCACGCCGCCCCCATTTATGACCCTTATGGTCAGATTATTGGGGTGCTGGATATTTCCGGGCCTTCAGAGCTGGAGCATCACTACGCCCTGGATTTGGCGCAGTTGTACGCCCGCCAGATCAGCCGCCAAATGCTGGAGTCGCTGTGCACGCCATCCCGCCGCCTGCTGCATCTACATACCGACCCTGGCCTGCTCAATAGCGCTTTCAGTGGTCGACTGGTTCTGGAAGACGACATGATTGTGGCCGCCGATGAGCTGGCCGCCCGCATGTTGCGCCAGGACTGGCAGGAGCTGCCCGGCCAGGATTTACGTTCGGTACTGGAGCAGGCGAAAAGCACAAGTCAGCCTGTAACGCTACACCTGAGCACGGCAACTAAAGCCCCGGCCTCCGCCCGCGCGGTACACGTTCAAACGGAGACAGCGGACACAACTCAGTTGTCTCCCCAGCAGGAAAAGGCGCTGGAACCAGCGTTGCGGGCCATGCAAATGGGCTTGTCCATCTTGCTAAGTGGCCCCAGTGGCTCCGGCAAGGAGCGTATGGCACGAGAACTACATCGCCGCCGCCAGTCGCAGTCCGGCCCTTTTGTGGCAATTAACTGCGCCGCCCTGCCCGAAACCCTGATTGAAGCCGAGCTGTTTGGCTATGAAGCCGGTGCATTTACCGGTGCGCGTCGTCAGGGTTATGCCGGCAAATTGCGTCAAGCACACGGCGGTGTGCTGTTTCTGGATGAAATTGGTGATATGCCGGTCGCTTTGCAAAGCCGTCTGCTGCGGGTTCTGCAAGAACGCGAAGTTCAGGCACTGGGTTCGGAGCGCACACACCGTCTAGACTTCCAGTTGATCAGTGCCAGCCATCAGCCGCTGGAAAAACTGGTACGTGATGGCCGCTTCCGTGCTGACTTGTACTTCCGGCTGCAAGACTATGTCTGCACAGTCCCCAGTCTTAGAGAGCGCAACGATCTGGGCGATTATATTTCCAGAGAGCTGGCCGTTCTGGCACAAGGCCAGATGGCACCCCAGCTCCATCCCGACGCCTTGCAAACACTGCAGAACTACGACTGGCCGGGTAATTATCGCCAGCTGCGATCGGTACTGCTGCAAATCATTGTGCAAGATTCTCCTGGGCGTCTGTGGTTGGCTCAGGATCTGCCTGCCCTGCCATGTTTACATGTCGAGCATCCGCTGCTGGCTCAAGAGCCAGACGCCCCAGCAGCCCGAAATATCACGAAAACAAGCCCCCCTGCCGTCCCCAAGCCACAAACCCTGAAGGAACAGGAATACGCCGCTGTGCAGCAGGCTTTGGAACAACATCAGGGAAATATTTCACAAGCGGCGCGCGCCTTGGGGCTGCATCGCAGCACCTTGCATCGCAGACTGAAAGAAATGTCGCCGCTCATTACTGCAGGCGGTCATCATCCAGAAAGTCAGGAATCGGCATGGCAATAATGCCGTCGTCGGCCAGTTCCTGATACTCCTGCGCCGTGGCCTGACCGCGGATGGCACGCGGTTCAATATCGCCTTCGTGCATACGGCGTGCTTCCTGGGCAAACTGGGTGCCCACATTATCCGACTTGCGTATCACCGAGCGTAGCTCCTGCAAGAGCTGGCCTTGAATCACCCGCATTTGCTCTTCGGTGGGCATGGTTGAGGGCAAAGGCGGCGGAACGGGAGCAGAGTCAGAAGCGGTGCTGCTTTCTTGCGCACCCACATTGATACGTGGAGCCGACAGTTTGCGTTTGACCTCATGGCTGTTGCAGACGGGGCAACACAACAGCCCACGACTGATCTGCTCATCGTAACTTTCGCGTGAGCTAAACCAACCCTCGAACACATGGCCGTGTTCACACTCAAGATCAAAAACCTTCAAGCTCATAATGTGTATATCAATGGGCGAATAAACCGCCATATTGTGACATGGAAGTGGCGAACCAATTATGGCAAGTACGGCATGCGCGGCTTAACGGGGCACAGCGGCCAGCAGACGCTGCGTCAACTCTTCCTGTGGATGGAACAGAACCTGCTGCGCACTGCCCTGCTCTACGATACACCCCTTGGCCATAATAGCAATTCGATCGGCTAGATACTCCACAACCCCGAAATTATGGGTAATGAACAAATAAGCTAACCCCAGCTCCATTTGCAATTCACGCATCAAATCCAGAATCTGCGCCTGCACGGACACGTCCAGGGCCGAGGTCGGTTCATCGCAAATCAGAACGGCAGGTTCAACCGCCAAGGCGCGCGCAATCGCAATGCGCTGGCGTTGTCCACCAGAGAACTCATGCGCGTAACGATCCAGGGCGTTCTTGGGTAGGCCGACTTGCTCCACCAACGTTTCAATTCGTTTGCGACGCGCCTTGGCATCCAGCTCGGGGCGCAAGGCAGTCAGGCCTTCCAAGAGAATATCGCCCACCATCATGCGCGGGTCCAACGATCCATATGGGTCCTGAAAAATAATCTGCAGACGTGAGCGCAATTGCCGCAAGGCCTTGCCTTTTACTTGCAGAATATTCTGCCCCTGCATGTGCACCTGACCACTGATCTGCGCCTGGTGATCCAGCAAACGCATCAAGGTACGTGCAACCGTGCTTTTACCGCAACCCGATTCACCAACCAAAGCCAGGGTTTCGCCTTTGTGCAGTTGCAGACTCAAGTCTTTGACCACGGGGATTACGGGCAAGCGTCGCCACCAGGAACCGGCCTGTTTGTAGGACACAGACAGGTTCTGAATATCCAGAACCAGCTCTTTGCCGCTACTGCGCGGCGCTACGGCTTCAATAGGCGCAATGGCGCGGGACAAGGGCCGCCCACGTTTTTCAAAAGTGGGAATGGCATCGAGCAATTCACGAGCATACGGATGGCTGGGACGCAGAAAGAACTGGCTGGCCAACCCGGCTTCCACAATTTGCCCGTGCCGCATCAAGGCCACATAGTCGGCGTATTGCTTCACCAGCAGCAAGTCGTGCGTAATCAGCAAAATAGCCAGGCCCATCTCTTTCTGTATATCGGCCAGCAACTGCAAAATCTGTGCCTGAACCGTCACATCCAGCGCAGTAGTTGGCTCATCGGCCACCAGCAAATCGGGCTCTGCCGCCAAGGCAATCGCAATCATGATGCGTTGCTTCTGGCCACCGGAAAACTGGAACGGAAAATCATCGTAGCGCTGGGCAGCACCGGGGATGCCGACACGCTCCAGCCATTGGATAGCCCTTGCCCTTTCCTGCCCCGCAGGAGCTACAGCATGACGACGAATCACCTCGCTGATCTGCCGGCCAATGGACATGACCGGATTCAGGCTGGTGGACGGCTCCTGAAAAATCACACTGATGCGTTTGCCGCGCACATCCTGCATGTGTTGCTCAGGCAAAGGCGGCAACTCCAGTCCATCCAAGGCAATGTGACCGGACTGCATCCAGGCAGCTTCCGGCAAGAGACGCAGGATCGCCATCGCTGTCATGCTTTTGCCGCAGCCGGACTCCCCCACCAAGGCAAAGGTTTCACCACGCTGCACAGCCAAAGACAGATTGCGTACCACGCTTTGCACACCGGCATCAGACTGCACGCGCAGTTCCAAGCCCTCGATATTGAGCACGGCAGGCGTTGTAGAGGGCTTCACGGCGCAGTCGTTCTCAAGCTCACTCATACTTTGGCTCCTCCTGGGCGACGGACTCGCAACGTCTTGAATCGGCGGGTACGAGGATCAAAAGCCGTTTGCACCGCATCGGCAAAAATGTTCGCGGACAGAACCAGCCCCAGCATCATCACAAAAGCCCCGGCCAAACCCCACCAGATAATCGGGTCGCGGGACAGTTCGCTGCGGGCGGCATCAATCATGCGTCCAAAGGAAGGCATGCTGGGGTCCACGCCTATGCCCAGATAGGACAGCACCGCCTCGTACAGCACCAGACCGGAGAACTCCAGAATCAGAGTGATCAGCACAATGTGCATCACATTGGGCAGGAGGTGACGAAACATGATGCGCAAATGGCCTACGCCAAAAGCCTGAGCGGCCTGCACATAGTCCAGCTCGCGCAGTTTCAACACCTCGGCACGCAGCAGGCGGCACAGGCCCGCCCAGCCGGTCAGGCCCAGAATCAGACACAACATGAACAAACGCAGGTCGGCACGGGCAGCCACGGTGTCGAAGCTATCGGGATGGGTGTCGATATAAACTTGCATCATCAACACGCAGGCGGCAATCAACAAGACGCCGGGAATGGAGGTCAGCGTGGTGTAAATGTATTGAATGACATCATCGACCCAGCCCCGGAAGTATCCGGCGGCCAAGCCCAGGATAATGGCAGGCGGCAACATGGCAAAGGTGGTCAAGGTGCCAATCACCAACGCGGTACGCACGCTTTTCAAGGCTTGCCAGATGATGTCGTTACCTGTGCGGTCCGTACCCAGCACGTAGTAATTCGTGCTCAGGCTCAGAACCAGACACAGCAGTATCACCAGTGCGCAAGCGCTGAACCAGACAAGCCGCCAATTCACCAAACCCTGCCCCTGCCACCAATAACACCATGCCGCCCCCCAGCCTGCTTCCATCGATTGCTTGCGCCCCCAAAGCGTCAACAAGAAAGCCAGCACCACACTGGCCAGCAGCCCCCAAGACAGGCCTTTCAGACTGAGTCGGAGAAGGTCCTGTCGGTGCTCCTGAGGCGTGTCCATCCCAACCCCGGCATTGACCAGGCGCGGGAAGTCGCGCACGGGCTTGCCGTCAATCAACATGCTTTCCTTGGTCAACTGAAAGCGGGCCAAGGGAGCCGAATACGTCTTTTCAACTTTTGTCAGACCCGCCGCTTTCAAAACATCATCCAGTGCCGAACGAGCTACAGGCGCATAACTGGGTGTGCTGGCCTCCTGCCCCGGGGCCGCTGGCAAAAGCGGCCGATAGTGAATGGAGTCCAGCAGACCAAGCAGCAGAAAAAAGACCAGAAAAACAGCGGCACACATGGCCGATGGCGTACGTGCCACACTGGCCCAGGCCGAGCGCAAGGCGGGACGCTTGACGACACGCCAGGTATAGACCGCCATGGCCAGAAACAGTGCCAGCACAAAGGTATCGGTCCAGAGAAAGACGAACTGTGGCATGGCGGGCTCAGTTGAAACGAATGCGGGGATCGACCAGGGTGTAGGAGATATCAGCCAGAATCAAACCGGCGATATAAAGCATCGATCCTAAAAACACCATGGCACGCACAATGGAAAAGTCCTGGGCATTGATGGCATCAATGGTGAAACTACCCAGACCCGGAATACCAAAAAAAGACTCGGAAATCAGACTACCCATGAACAACAAAGGCAAGGCCGATACGGTGCCCGTCAAAATGGGCAATAGCGCATTGGGCAACACGTGACGGAACAAAACTGTAGATTCGGTCAAGCCCTTGGAGCGCGCCGTACGAACATAGTCACGGCTGGCCTCCTCCAGGAACAGGCTGCGATAAAAACGCGATTCCGCCCCGATGCGTGACAAAATTCCCACCAGTACCGGCAAGACCAAAAAGCGCCAGTTATCCATCCCTTGCACCCAGCCCGAGAACGGCACCCAACGGAGCACCCGCGCAAACAGCCACTGCCCGGCAATGATGTAGAACAGCCCCGAAATGGACATCAGTACTACGCACAGCACGACGGCTGAAAAGTCCAGTCGGGTTCCCCGGAAAAACACCATCAGCAAGGCAAAGCTGATGCACACCCATAAACCTAAAAAGAAGGTGGGCAGGGCCAAGGCCAGACTGGGGCCCATGCGCTGTTTGATCTGATAGGCAATATCCTGCCCTTGATCCGACAAGCCAAAGTCCAGGCGCAGCAAGGGAACCGAGCGTTCGTAGAAGATCGTGTCGGTCAACGCTTTGCTGCCCTCGGCTTGAGCGTTATAAAACAGCGGCTTGTTATATCCGCGCTCTGCCTTCCAGTTTTCAATCGCCGTCTGGCTGACGCGCTGCCCGCCAATGGACAAACGGGCCATATCATCGGGCGTATTCACGGCAAAAAACAGCACAAAGGTCAGCAGATTGACCCCGATCAGAATCAGCACGCCATACAGAATGCGCCGCAGCATATAGGAAAACATCAGTCTTTCTCCTTGCGCAAAGCCACACGGCGACGACGCGCCTGAGCCTGCGAGCGCACCACCCACGCCAGAATCAAAGCCAGCAAGCCCAATGGAATAGCAGGCCACCAGACGGGGCGATTCCAAAGGTCAATGCGCTCGACGCGCTGTTCAGGGTCGATACGGTAATACTGGATGCTGTCGCGCACCATCATGGACGGCTTGGCATTGCGTACCCAGCTTTGGTATGCACCGCCCGCATTGGGGACATAGCCAAACATCCAGGGAGCATCGTGCTGAACCAAATGAATCATCTGCTGCACCACCGCCTGCTTGTCCGGGCCGTCATTCAAAAAACGCATTTGCTCGTACAGACGATCAAACTCTGCACTTTGATAATTGGCAGCGTTTTCACCCCCAAAATCTTTCTTGGCTTGAGGGCCGTACAACAAGGTGAAAAAGTTTTCGGCATCCGGGTAGTCGGCTACCCAACCCCACAGGAATATCTGCGCCGCGCCACGCTTCATCTTGTCCTGAAAACGGTTGTAGTCGGTGGCACGTACTTCCAATTGCAGGCCCACTTGGGCTAATTGACGGCGCATCCAATCCACCGTGGCATCCGAACCCATCCCCATCATGGAGTCGTAATACAGGATCAAGGGCTTACCGGTTCGACTGTCCCGTCCATCGGGATAACCGGCCTGCCGCAACAAATCACGGGCTTCGTCCAGGCTGCGGCGTTTCACCACACCATTGTCCCTGGTGTAGACATAAGGGTTGGCGCCCTGGGGCAAGGGCTGATAACCCGGCACGCCCGGCGGCAAGGGGCCATGCGCGGCTTGCCCTTGGTCATTCATGAAAATGGAGACGTACTGCTCCCAGTCGAACACAATGCTGATAGCCAAACGCAGCTTGCGGTTTTTCTCGAACTGCTCGGGTGTGTCGCCCTGGCCGACCACTGGGTCGTGCCAGTTAAAGCCCATATAAAACAATTGCGCTTCGGGAGCCGTACGCAATTGCAAACCGCGCTCCTGATACAGATTGGCTTTGTCGACGGAATCCTGTGCCGCTACGGTCATGGCCACGCCATACTCGCCCCGCTCCACCTGCGGAATGTCGTAATAACCTTGCAGGAACTTGCCCATCAAAGGTACGCCCTCTTTTTCCAAAGAGAACACCACTTTGTCCAGGAAAGGCATGGGTTTACCACAATCTTCCAGCAAACCGGCTGCTTGATCACCCGGCTCGCCCACGCACGGGTAGGGCTCACCCCGGTAATTGGGGTTGCGGCTCAACACATGGCGGCGGTTGGTCAGGGACTCCGTCAGCATGAATGGGCCCGTACCCACCGGCCAACTATCCAGCGTCAGGTTGTGCTGTGCCATGCGTGGCTGGCTATAGAAACGCTCGGCCTCCCAAGCCATAGGAGCAGTAAAAGTCATGGCTAGCCAGTACTTGAACTGCGGATACTTGCCATTGACCTCAATACGCAGCGTGTGTTTGTCCAGGGCGCGCACACCCGGCAAGGTAAAGGGGCGCAAATCCAGCCATTGAGGACGCGGCTCCTGCTTGTCAATACGGGCCAGTTCTTCACTGAACTCCTTGAAGCCCCGGATATGCTCGGCCATCACCCCCAAGGCAGGCGAGGCCAAACGCGGACTGGCCAGACGCTTGAAGGCATAAACGTAATCGTGAGCCGTCAGCTCTCGCGAGCCGGTATGGGCAAAGTCGGCAATGCTAAAGGCGTCACTCAAATCCGGCGCCCGCATGGGGTAGTAACGGAACTCACCCTGCTCATCCAAGGCAAAGGCCGGATGTGGCTGAAAGCGAATGCCTTGCTTGATCGGAATGTCGTAACGGCTGATGGCCACCTGCTCACCCGGCGCATCGGCTGGCAGACGATGACCTTGCGCGTCCAGATACACCGGGTCTACCAGCTCGGCCGCCGTCTTGGGGATCAGGCGATACGGCCGATCCAGATAGTGGTAGCCGTACAGCGGCTCGTAAATCGAATAGGTAAATGGGGTCTCGTCACCGGAATAGGACAAAGCCGGATCCAGGTGATTGGGAGAACGAGTCGTGAATGCGCTGTACAGCGTGTTTTCCGCTGCGCTTTCTTCGTGATAAGGGCTGTTCACGGGCTTGGAGCAGGCTGCCAATCCGACACACAACAGGGCCAGCCCGCCCCACCGCCAAGGGCTTAACATTGCCCTTGCCGCCAGCAGTCATAGCGCCATTTCCATGGCGGCACAGGATTGGGTTCGGACCAGATGCCAACGCGGTCCTCTTTGGCTTCGCGCTCCAGCCCGTCAATGCGCGGGTCACGCAGGAAGCGGCCACGCTTTTCCCGGTTCGCCATTGCCATACCGGCACGCACCAGTTTCTGATTAGCGGTTTCACCATCGGCCAAGGGCACATCGCATACCGCACGACCATGGCGATCGCTCTCATAGCAAGACAGGGTCAATTGCTTGCCGGACACTAAATCCGACAAGAAGCGTCGCGAGGCCACCGCAAAGGGCTGGCCAGGGCGACGGCTGTCTTTCGTGGTTTCAGGGGCATCAATACTGGCCAGGCGCACACGCACCTGCTTGTTATTGCTGGGCAGAATTGTCAGCGTATCGCCATCCGCCACCCGCACCACGCGCCCAGTCAACTCGAAGTTTTGAGCCTGAACAGGCAAGGCCCAGACAGCCATCACAGCCGCCATGCCAGCACAAACGGCTGTGCGCCGAGTCAAAGAAGAAAAGCCGGACAGGGAAAACACAGTCATGATGCGGACAACACTCCAGGCGAGTAGCAGAAACTAGGCTAACAAATTATAGATACTGCGCACCGCCTGTCCAGAGCAATGTCCCTAGTAGGCAGGCCCGCGTCAAGACGCTTGCAGGCGGGGCCAGCTGCGGTGCAAATACCAGCAAGCCTGCTCCACGCCCTCCACCCCGAATACGGCAGCGGGCCCTTGTTGTAAACGATGAGTCGTGAACAAGTCTGCGACGGCATCGGGTGCTACTTGGCGCATCAAGCAGGATTGATACAGGGTAAGCAGTTTTTGCGTCCAGACACGGCCGCCAGCCTGGGAGACTGCGCTCAACACCTCCTGCGCCGCCTGCCCCAGTTCCGCATCATCCCCCGTGCGGGCACGCAAGTCCGCCTGCAAGGCCTCCCATACGCCTTCCTGACTCAAGGCGCGCTGCACATCCAGGCACATCACATTGCCTGAGCCTTCCCAAATGGAATTGACGGGAGCCTCGCGCAACAAGCGCGGCATGGGGCCATCCTCGATATAACCGTTGCCGCCCCAGGTTTCCATGGCTTCGGCACACAGGGCGATGGCCCGACGGCATACCCAGAACTTGGCGGCTGGAGCCAGGACACGCAACACGGACTGCGCGACAGGATCGTTGGCCCGCTCTTGCAGGTCCACCAGAAACAGGGCCAGATGGGTGGCGGCTTCGCTTTCCAGACTCATATCCAGCAGTACCGCCTGCATCATGGGCTGATCGATCAATTGTTTACCAAAGCAGCGTCGATGCTGGCAGTAGTGCAAAGATTGCACCAACGCCTGGCGCATCAGGGCCGCACTGCCCAGCACGCAATCAATACGGGTACGAGCTGCCATTGCGGCCAACAAAGCAATACCACGACCGGCCTGGCCCACACGCCAGGCCAGAGCGCCATCAAAATCAATCTCGGCACTGGCATTGGAACGATTACCCAACTTATCTTTCAGCCTGCGTATATAGCGGCGATTCAAACCGTCTTCGGTATAGCGCGGTATCAGGAAGCAGGAGAACTGCTCGTGCTCACGGGCCAGCACCAGATGTCCGTCCGCTTGTGGCACAGATAAAAACCATTTATGGCCATAAACACGAAAAGCCTGCCCATCGGGGTGCGCTTCGGTGGTGCAACCACGCAGATCAGAGCCGCCCTGCCTTTCTGTCATGCCCATGCCCAGCAGCACACTGCTCTTTTCTACCATCTGTTGGCTGGACGAATCGTACTGATTGATATCCAGCTTGGCCGCCCACTCCTGAAACGGGTCAGACTGCAATAAAGGCGCAGCGGCGCGCGTCATGGTCAAGGGACACAGAGTGCCCGCCTCGATCTGACCATGCAGGTAAAAACCCATGGCCCGTAGCAGGTGCTGGCCGGGCTGGGGCTGATGAGGCCAGATATGCAAACCCTGCTCCATGCCCAGGCTCAGCAAATGATGCCAGGCGGGATGAAAATCCACTTGATCAATTCGCTGCCCTTGAGCAGACCAACCTCGCCATTGCGGCGGCTGCCGATTGGCCAAGGCTCCTTGCTCACGCCAATAGGCAGAGCCCAGTTTCTGACCGTAGTCGGCCAGACTTTGCCGGGCCTCTTGGCAGGCCAATTGAGATTGCCAATGTTGTAGGGCCGGATCCTCGCCAAACAGATCATCATCCATCAAATCCGGCACCTGATTCTGTAACTGCTGTTCCAGAGCCATCTCGCCTCCTTGATTTCGGCCTTGTCGCTCTTTGCTTCAGGCTAGAGCCATTTGGCCTTTTTGAATTTCCAGTACAAAAATCCGCACACGCTGCCCATCAAGCCCAAGGCCAGGGGGTAACCCAGCGTCCACTCCAGTTCCGGCATGTACTTGAAGTTCATGCCATAAATCCCCGCCACGGCAGTTGGCACGGCCAGGATAGCGGCCCAAGCGGCCAGCTTGCGGGTGGTATCGGTTTGCTGCATCTGCCCGATCATCAACCCGCCTTCAAAGGCAAAAGCCAGGGCTTGTCGCTGACTATTAATAAACTCAGCCGTGCGCGCAATACGGTCTGAAACCTCAGCAAAATAGGCCCTGCTTTCCGCATCAACATATTCAAGTTCGATACGCGACAAGCGACGCGTCAATTCGGCCAGCGGCGACACTGCCGTATGGACACGCAGCAAGTCGCGCCGTAAGCGATAAATACGCCGTACATCGTTTTCCTTGAAACCTCGAATCAGGAATTGCTGCTCAATGGCTTCTACGGCTTTTTCGGTTTGCTCCAACGAAGTCTGATACTGGTCCACAATCAAGTCCAGCAGCTCCGAGGCCACAAAGTCGCTGCCCCGCGCCAGCAAAGCGGGCGTACTTTCCAGGCGGGCGCGCAAGGGCAGGTAATTGCTGTTGGAACCACGGCGCACCGTCAGCAACAAACCGTGGGCAATCAAAATCTGTGTCGTACCCAACAGCGGGCGCAAATCCTTCAGGCCCAGCGTCACCGCAACCACAATCAGGCAATTACTGAACTCCAGCAGCTTGGGACGGCGATGAGGAGCAATCAATTCTTCAACAGCATTGTCTGGCAGACCCAGTTGCGCCCCCACCTCGCGCAAGGTGGCCTCACTGGGGTCTTTCAAGCCAATCCAGATAAAACCATCCTGCAAGGGGTCATGCGCAGCAAGGTGATGAATATCCAAAACCTGAGCTGGCTGGCCAGACTGATAGCGATACGCGGCCACCACAACATCTTGTTCCTCTGGTGGGACCGGAGCTATTTCTTGCATGCTGTCTCCTTACAGACAAAGCCCGTTTTTTTGTTCGATAATAGCACTGGCCTGCCTGCGCGCTGCGACGGCAGCGACTTGCAAGGAAAGACATGAAATCACGATCCATCCTGTGCCTGGGCACACTGATTCTGGCTCTGGGCGTCGGCCTGGGCGCGTTTGGTGCACACGCCTTGCGTGCCATGGTTGACGCATCGGCCCTGGCGACCTGGCATACCGCCGTGCTGTATCAATTACTACATGGCCTGGGCCTGCTGCTGATTGCCGCGTTAGGCTCGCAGCTAAATACAGCCTGGCAATCCCGCAGCGCCATTCTGATGCTGGCTGGCGTGCTGATTTTTAGCGGCAGCTTGTACATTCTGGTGCTCAGCGGCGTGAAATGGCTGGGGGCCATTACCCCTCTTGGCGGGGTGGCCATGATCCTGGCCTGGCTCTTTCTGGCAATAGCCGCCTGGCGTGGCAAGGACACCTGACCCCAGAGCCTACGCCTTCGTATAATGGGGCGCATAGTGTGCTTAACAGGAGCGCCCCGTGTCTGATTCCGCTTTTTCTTTACGCGAATTTACCCGCCAACTGCCCAAGGCTGAACTGCACCTTCATATTGAAGGCACGCTGGAACCGGACTTGATTTTCAAGCTGGCCCAGCGCAATCACATTACGCTGCCCTATCCCGATCAGGCCAGCCTGCAAGCCGCCTATCAGTTCACCGATCTACAGTCCTTTCTGGACCTGTATTACGCAGGGGCCGGCGTCCTGATCACCGAGCAGGATTTCTTTGACATGACTTGGGCCTACTTTCTACGCGCCCAGGCCGATGGCATTGTCCATACGGAAATCATGTTTGACCCGCAAACACACACCGCACGCGGCATTGCCATGGAAACCGTGTTTGCCGGAATTGCCCGCGCCGCCCGCCAGGCCAAGTCCGAGCTGGGTATCAGTAGCTATCTGATCTTGAGTTTCCTGCGTCACCTGAGCCAAGCCGATGCTTTTGCCACGTTGGACGCCGCCCTGCCCTTACGTAATCAGTATTCCGACCTATGGATTGCGATTGGCCTGGACTCCTCGGAAAAAGGCAACCCGCCCGCCAAATTCGAGAAGGTCTATGCCCGTTGCCGAGATCTGGGTTTCCGGCTGGTCGCCCATGCCGGTGAAGAAGGCCCGGCCAGCTATGTCCGCGATGCCCTGCAACTGCTGAACGTGGAACGCATCGATCATGGCGTCCGCAGCCAGGACGACCCGGCCCTGATGCAATACTTGGCCGACCACGCCATTTCCTTGACAGTCTGTCCCCTGTCCAACATCAAGCTCAAGGTTTTTGACAGCCTGCACCAGCACAACTTGAAGCACTTGCTGGATCGCGGCCTGAATGTCTGCGTGAACTCGGACGACCCGGCCTATTTTGGCGGCTACCTACTGGACAACTATATGCAAAGCGCCCAGGCCCTGAATCTGCAGCAGGCTGATTTGCGTACCCTGGCAGCCAATAGCCTGCGCTCCTCCTTTTTACCCAAGGAGCAAAAACAGACCTGGTTAAACAAGCTGGAGCAGATTCCCGGCAATGACTAAGTCCGCGCTGCATCTGCCAAGAGCCTTCTTTGCCCGCGATCCACGTTACGTCGCCCTAGAATTGCTGGGCAAAACCCTGGTTTTGAATGACGAACGCGGCAGGCGCTGTGCCACCATTGTGGAAACCGAGGCTTATTTGGGCCCTCAAGATCAGGCTGCCCACAGCCGGCGCGGCATTACCGAGCGCACACGGCTGATGTTTGGCCCGGCTGGCTATGCGTACGTGTATTTGATTTATGGCCTGCACCACTGCATGAATATCGTCAGTGGCATGCCGGGCGACGGCACAGCCGTCCTGCTGCGGGCAGCGCAATGGACCTGGCCCCAGGATGGCCCTTCCCTGTCTGGCCCGGGGCGTCTGTGCAAAGGACTGGGCATCGACAAGGCCTATAACGGTGCCGATGCGTGCGCCCCTACCTTGCATCTACTGGACGCTCCTGCTCTGCCGCCAGAGCAAATCCTGATCGGCCCACGTATTGGCGTGGACTATGCAGGAACCTGGGCCAAGGCCCCCCTGCGCTACTCGATTGCCCGGCATCCGCAGGTATCGGTCAAGCCGGGCAAAACCACCACAAAACGCAGTGTCAAAGGCCTTAAACGCCCAGCGTAGAACAGGTATTATTAATTCTTCACGCTGAATGCGTATCAGCTGCTTTTAAGGATTTCCCATGCGACTTTCCGTACTACTTAGCGTCCTTCCCGCCGTTTTGCTGGCAGCTTGCACGGCCACGGGTAATAGCGCACAAACAAGCTCGACCTCTTCGTTCAGCGACGCCCCTGTTGGCCTGTGCAATGCGGACGCCTTGAGCCCTGCTGGCCAGACCGCCAGCCAAAGCCAGGTCGAGCGCCTTGTTAAACAAGCCGGTGCTGCGAAAGCTCGCGTACTGGCCCCAGACCGCATGTACACCACCGACTACGACCCAAGCCGCCTGAACATCCGCGTAGACGAACAAAACAACATTATTTCTGTTTACTGCGGCTGATCCCCAATGACTCACGACCAAAGCCAACATTTGCTGGACACGCTGTTCGCCCCCTGGGTGCAAGCCCTGAAGCTGCGCGTAGAAAACCTGAGCGAAGACGGCGTTGTATTGCGCCTGCCTTTCTCGGATCAACTGACACACGTGGCCGGCGTGGTTTGCGGTCAGGTCTATATGGCTGCGGCCGATACCGCCATGGTGCTGGCCGTCAGCCAAAGCCTGGGCGAGTTTCGCCCCATGACCACGGTTTCGCTGAACACCAGTTTTGTACGCCCGGTCAGCCAAGGGGATGTGCTGGTTCACGCCCAAGTACTGAAACGTGGCAAAAGCATGGTCTTTGGTGATATCAAGCTGCTGGACGATCAAGGCAAGCTGGTGGCTCACGCCACCACCACCTACGCCCTGTTACCAGGCTGACTTTGCCCGGAACTGCCGCTTGCTTAGCAAGACAGACTCTGACACAAAACAGTGCGCCCAACGGTTTGTCAGAGCAGGCTTTGCCCGACTATCATCGTCATAGCACATGTGTCCCAGCCTAGCCTTGGGGCCGTTACCCCGCCCGATTCCTTGTTGATCGCTTTACTGGAGAAGTTCAAATGGCAAAAGTCCTGGTTCTCTATTACTCCGCCTATGGCCACGTAGAAAAAATGGCTCAAGCGGTAGCCGAAGGTGCACAAAGCGCTGGCGCGACGGTGGACATCAAGCGTGTCCCCGAACTGGTCCCGGAAGCGGTGGCCCAAAAAGCGAATTTCAAGCTGGATCAAGACGCTCCGGTCGCCACCATTGCCGACCTGGAAAACTACGACGCCATTATTGTGGGCACCGGCACCCGTTTCGGACGCATCAGCTCGCAAATGGCCAGTTTTCTGGATCAGGCCGGTGGTCTGTGGGCGCGTGGCGCACTCAATGGCAAGGTAGGCGGTGCCTTTACCTCTACCGCCACCCAACACGGTGGGCAGGAGCTGACGCTGCTGTCCATTATTCATAACCTGATGCACTTTGGCATGATCGTGGTGGGCCTGCCCTACAGCTTTGCAGGCCAGACCCTGATCAATGAAGTCACTGGCGGCAGCCCTTACGGTGCCTCCACCATTGCCGGTGGCGATGGTTCGCGTCAGCCCAGCCAGAACGAACTGGACGGCGCGCGCTACCAGGGCCGCCATATCGCTGAAATTGCAATCAAGCTGAAAGGCTAAAACGGAGTACACAGATGGGCATGATGATAGATGGACAATGGCACAGCAACGAGCCTGTCAGCAGCACTCAGTCCGATACCTTTCAACGTGCCCAATCTGCCTTCCGGGACTGGATTACGGCCGATGGCGGCCCCGGCCCGGAAGGCCAGGCAGCGCAGCCTGCCCAGGCCAACCGCTATCACCTGTATGTTTCGCTGGCCTGCCCCTGGGCACATCGCACCTTGATCATGCGCGAACTAAAGGGGCTGCAAAAGCTGATTTCGGTCTCGGTGGTAAACCCGATCATGGACAATCAAGGCTGGACCTTTGAACCGGCCGATGGCGTGGTTCCGGACCCAGTCATGGATGCTCAATTCCTGCATCAGCTCTATGCCAAGGCAGACCCACAATTTACCGGGCGCGTTACCGTCCCCGTGCTGTGGGACAAGCAGCGCGGCACGATCATCAATAATGAGTCGGCCGAGATCATGCGTATTTTCAATAGCGCATTCGATACCTTGGGGGCGCGCAGTCTGGATATGGCACCTGCCGAGCTGCTGGGTGAAATCGACCAGATCAATGCCCATGTATATGACACCGTCAATAACGGAGTCTACAAAGCAGGTTTTGCCCGCTCACAAGCGGCCTACGACACCGCGGTTCACGCCCTGTTTGACAGCCTGGATGGACTGGAAGCCCGCCTGAGCCAGCAACGCTATCTGGTCGGTACGCAACTGACCGAGGCTGACTGGCGACTGTTTACCACCTTGATTCGCTTTGATCCCGTTTATGTCGGCCACTTCAAATGTAATCTGCGCCGTCTGATTGATTATCCGAATCTATGGAATTACATGCTGGAGCTGTACCAAATGCCCGGCGTGGCCAGCACGTTCAACCTGGATCACATCAAGATCCACTACTACCGCAGCCATCATCAACTGAACCCGAGCGGTATCGTGCCGGCTGGCCCGGTGCTGGACCTGAACGGGCCCCACGGACGCGGTCATTTGCCGGTCCAGCCAGGGCCCTTGCATATCGGTCTTCAGTAACCGGGACGATCAAAAATATCGGGATTGAGCAAGATGGAGCGGTCTACCTGATTGATATCGGTACGACCGCAAAAAGCCATGGATACATCCAGCTCATTGGCCATCAGTTTCAGTAGGCGAGCCACCCCCGCCTGACCTGCTGCACCCAAGGCATACAGGAAAGCACGGCCAATCATGGCGCCTTGGGCACCCAGGGCTCGGGCGCGCAACACATCCTGACCACTGCGGATTCCCCCATCGACCAGCACCTCAATCTTGTCGCCCACCGCCTTGCTGATCGCAGGCAGGCAGGAAATTGATGACGGTGCGCCATCCAACTGACGGCCACCGTGATTGGACACGATCAAGGCATCGGCGCCGCTATCGACGGCGTAACGGGCATCGTCCGCATCCATAATGCCTTTCACAATCAGCTTTCCGCCCCAGGCATTCTTGATCCACTCAATGTCTTTCCAGTTCAAGGTCGGGTCGAACTGCTCGGCAGTCCAGGTCGACAAGGAGCGCAGATCCGACACGCCCTTGGCGTGACCGACGATATTGCCAAAGCTGCGACGGTGCGTACGCAACATATTGCGGCACCAATAAGGCTTGGTCGCCAGATTCAGCAAATTAGGAATGGTCAGACGCGGGGGTGTGGTCAGGCCATTTTTGATGTCCTTGTGACGCTGGCCCAGCACTTGCAAGTCCAAGGTCAACACCAAAGCCGAGCAATTGGCGGCTTTGGCACGCGCGATCAGGTTCTCAATAAAGCTGCGATCACGCATCACATAAAGCTGAAACCAGAACGGGGCGCGGGTCGCCTGAGCCACATCTTCCAGCGAGCACACGCTCATGGTGGACAGGGTGAAAGGAATGCCAAAATCCCGTGCGGCCAAGGCTGCCAGCATTTCGCCATCAGCATGCTGCATACCCGTCAGACCAGTGGGAGAAATTGCCACGGGCATGGCCACATCCTGACCCAAGAGCTTGGTCTTAAGGCTGCGATGGTCAATATCTACCGCCACGCGCTGTTTGAATTTCAGTTTGTGAAAATCCTGCTCGTTCGCATGATACGTTCCCTGCGTCCAGGAGCCGGAATCAGCGTAGTCATAAAACATCTTGGGCACGCGGCGTTTAGCCGCCAGGCGGAAATCTTCAGTGCAGGTAATTTTCGACAGATCCATGACATTGGGCTCCAAAACAATGGCGTAATAATGCGGCTTTGTTTCCTGTGGGACAAGTCATCCGAAGCAGACTGTTCGAAGTTTCTTCCTTCTCTATTTTTCTGCGTGAGCCCAATCATGAACGTGACCAGTCCCGGGCAGGGCTACAAGCCTTGCGCCTGGCGGCTTTCCAGCGTTTCCCTATACCGAGAAATCCAAAAAGAGACTATTTTGCTAAAAAGAACAGATATTTTGGTGACAAGTCAAAATGGTCGTGCTATAGTTTTACTTCTTTAGCGGCTGTAGCTCAGTTGGATAGAGTACTTGGCTACGAACCAAGGGGTCGTGGGTTCGAATCCTGCCAGCCGCGCCATATTCAGTAAAAAAGCCATTTCTTCGGAAATGGCTTTTTTGCTTTCTACTCGGATATCAGGCGGCAAAAAGTTTCTCTACACGGCCGAACGGCACTCATGCCTGCACCCACAACAACAACAACAACAACAACAACAACAACACGAGCAGGATTGAACAAAAAAATGAGCACTACCGTTCCTGGCTTTATATAGCCAGGAACGGCTCCTTCACAGCCTTATCGTCTTTCTGACAACGCAATACCCGCAGCATCCCCAAACCCGTCGTGCACCCATGCCGTTACGGGAACGGCATAGCTCCATCCACCCGCTTTCCACCAGCATTCTGCAAACCACGCTTTGGTGGTATTGGCGGCAATACTCAGGCCGTCAAACGCTCCAGCGAGGAGATAGTCCTCGTCAAAGGCATCCGCAGCTTAAAAACACTACACAGTGTCAGGTTAAATTCGCCTCACCTTGCGTCACAACCCCGCCAACACCTTATTTTCTGGTCTTTTCAGAAAAATTTTGCCTTTATTTCAAGAAAAACGCTTTTTAGGCTTGTCATCCAGATAAATAATCTGCTATAGTTTCACTTCTTTAGCGGCTGTAGCTCAGTTGGATAGAGTACTTGGCTACGAACCAAGGGGTCGTGAGTTCGAATCTTGCCAGCCGCGCCATATTCACGTTGGTTTCTTTACTGAAATTAACGACCAGAGTTAGAACTCGTGGGATAAAACCCAATGGATGAGACTCTGAAAAGATCAGCCCTGATGACATTGTCATCAGGGCTTTTTCTTTGCCTCCCGCTTTCTTTTCTCCCCCCACTACTCACCCACCAACAGATCAAATCCCTGTCACCGAAAACCGGGCACAATATCTATTGCACTTACTTGCCCCCCAAGGGCCTGAATCGTACAGGGCCAAGCGGTGTAAAGTAGCGACTTCCGCCAGATAGGACCTCCCCGCCCCTGCCAGCCCACACAATCTGCGCGGACCTCTTCTTATTCGACAGGATTGACCATGTTTGAGCGCACAAAACTTCTTTTGCCTTTAGCGGCCCTCCTTCTGGCCAGCACCAATAGCTACGCCCGGGACAGCAGCCCTGCCATTCAACTGGCCCAAATGGGCGGAGCCATGCATGCTGCCGCCGAAGTGTGCGGTGACTACAGCCAGGCCCAGCTTGATGAGATGAAAAAACAGCAGAAATCCTCCATTCAAAGCATGGGGCTCAATGACGAGGACTTTGACAAAGCTTTTGAGCAAGGTGTGGACCGGGGTCGTCAGGATCTACAGAAAGCCACAGCCGAACAACGCCAGCAAATGTGCGAGCAGTTGCGCTCCGGCCCCAAGTTCTGAGCTCACCCTACCCAACAAGAAAGCGCTCTGGCCCGCAAGGAACCAGAGCGCTTTTTTACTGCCTGCGCTAAAACTGAAAGGGTTTACAGCGCTTTGACCATGTCTTCGATGGTCTTTTTGGCATCGCCAAACACCATCATGGTCTTGTCCATATAGAACAGTTCGTTATCCAGACCGGCATAACCAGCAGCCATGGAACGCTTGTTCACGATCACGGTTCGAGCTTTGTAGGCCTCCAAAATTGGCATACCCGCAATCGGCGAAGCCGGATCGTTTTTAGCCGCTGGGTTGACCACATCGTTGGCCCCCAGCACCAGCACCACATCGGTCTGAGCAAACTCGCTATTGATGTCGTCCATTTCAAAGACTTGCTCGTAAGGCATTTCCGCCTCGGCCAGCAAGACGTTCATATGGCCAGGCATACGACCGGCCACCGGATGAATGGCGTAGCGCACATTCACACCCTGGCTGGTCAGCTTGTCCGACAGCTCTTTCAAAGCGTGTTGAGCACGAGCCACGGCCAAACCGTAACCGGGCACAATCACCACGGACTCAGCATTGCTCATCATGAACGCGGCATCTTCAGCACTGCCGGATTTCACCGAACGACTGCCCTGATCCGCAGCACCCGCAGCCGCTTCCGGATTGGCACCAAAACCGCCCAGGATCACGTTGAAGAAGGCACGGTTCATGGCCTTGCACATGATGTAGGACAGAATCGCACCGGAGGAGCCCACCAGCGAACCGGCGATGATCAGCATGGAGTTGTTCAGGGAGAAACCAATCCCTGCGGCCGCCCAGCCCGAGTAGCTGTTCAGCATGGACACCACCACGGGCATGTCTGCCCCGCCAATCGGGATGATCAGCATCACGCCCAGCAGGAAGGACAAGGCCAGCAGCACGCCAAAGGCCCACCATGCCTGGGTCATCACAAAGATCACACCGCAAGCCAGGGCCAGCAGCCCCAGCAGCAGGTTCAGCATGTGCTGACCTTTGAAGGTGACAGGTGCGCCCTGGAACAGTCGAAACTTGTACTTGCCCGACAGCTTGCCAAACGCGATCACCGAACCGGAGAAGGTAATGGCACCGACCAGCGCGCCCAAAGCCAGCTCCACACGGTTACCCATAGGCAGAGCCACCTCGGCCGAACCAATCCCGAAGGCCACCGGCTCCAGCACCACGGCAATCGCAATGGCCACGGCAGCCAGACCAATCATGCTGTGCATGAAGGCCACCAGTTCCGGCATCTTGGTCATCTCGACACGGCGCGCCATGACGGTGCCCAGCACGCCACCAATCACCAAACCAATCAGAACCCGCAGCAAGCCAGAGAGCTCTTTACCTTCAGGGGCCAGGCTATAAATAAGCACAGCGGTAGTGGCAATGGCCAAGGCCATCCCCACCATGCCGAACAAGTTGCCACGACGCGAGCTGGCCGGATGCGACAAGCCTTTCAGGGCCTGAATAAAACACACCGAGGCCAGCAAATAGCACAAGGTAACGGTATTCATGGAAATCATGACTGCCCTTCCTTGGGCGTATTTTTAGCGCCCTTCTTTTTGAACATTTCCAACATGCGGCGGGTTACCAGGAAACCACCAAACACGTTGACCGAGGCCAGCGCTGTGGCAATAATGCCCATCGCCTGCGCCCAAGGGCTTTCGGTCAGGGCCGCTGCCAACATCCCGCCCACAATAATGATGGCCGAGATCGCGTTGGTCACCGCCATCAAGGGCGTGTGCAAAGCGGGTGTCACTGTCCAGACCACGTGATACCCCACGTAGATGGCCAACACAAAGATGATCAGGTTAATGACCAGGGGAGAAATAATATCCATGGCGTCAAGCTCCCTGCTGTGGAAAGAGTCGTTTGCCACCCTGTACAACGCGGCTGGCATTCACAATGTCGTCGTCCGCAGGGATATGCAGCTCGTCAGACTGATCCTTGAGCATCAAGCCCAGGAACTGTTGAATATTGCGTGCGTACAAGGCAGAGGCATCCGCGGCCACACGGGCCGGGAAGTTGGTCTCGCCCACCAGGGTCACGCCATGTTTTTCCACAATCTGATCCGCCTCGGTCAAGGCGCAGTTACCGCCACGGGCCGCGGCCAGATCAACAATGACCGAACCCGCCCGCATGGACTGCACCACATCCTCGGCAATCAGACGCGGAGCAGGGCGCCCCGGAATCAATGCCGTGGTGATGATGACGTCGGCCTGGGCGCAACGTGCCGCCACCACCGCCGCCTGCCGTTGCAACCAGGAAGCGGGCATGGGACGGGCATAACCGCCTACCCCTTGCGCCGCCTCACGCTCTTCATCCGTCTCGTAGGGCACGTCAATAAACTTGCCACCCAAGGACTCGATCTGCTCACGCGCGGCAGGACGCACGTCAGAGGCTTCCACCACCGCCCCCAGACGACGCGCTGTCGCAATCGCCTGCAAACCGGCCACACCCGCGCCCAGCACCACAACTCGGGCCGCTTTGACGGTGCCCGCCGCGGTCATCATCATGGGGAAGAATCGGGGATATAAGGTGGCCGCTTTCAGCACTGCGGCATAACCGGCAATATTGGCTTGTGAGGACAGAACGTCCATGCTTTGCGCCCGCGTAGTGCGCGGGATCAGCTCCAGGGCAAATGCCTGGCAGCCCGAAGAGGCCAGCCTGTCCAGACCCTCGCTCTCGTAAGGGTCCAGCATACCGACGACCACATGCTCGGCACGTAAACGTGCCGAATCAACATCAGCCGGGCCCACTACCAGCAGCACGGTGGCTTGATAGGGATCGCCTATCGTTGCCCCTGCTGCCTCGTAGTCAGCATCCGAGCTGGCAATACCCTGTCCGGCACCCGCCTCGATAATCACCTCATGGCCCGCCTTGCGGTAAGCCTTGATGGTATCGGGCGTGGCCGCTACCCTCTTTTCCCCGGTCCCCCGGGGGCTTAGTACACCCAGTCGCATCTTCAATCTCCAGTTAATTAACTAACTTCTATGATCTCTGACGACGTGCAGTACCCGGATGGGTGAGTCTGTCCCCCAAGGGGACACGACCCAACAACCTCTCCGGCCCGGTCTGTGTCTGTCCACAACACCGGAACACCATCTATAAATTCGGATGTGCATGAGCAGGCCTATTGCAGACCTGCTTGAACAGGATAAATACCTACCCCGTTGTATCCCTCTCCCGCCCCTGCCTTTTGCAGGAAACCACCATTCTTTTTGAACTCACTATAAGGGCCTTTATTTGACACAAGAAACCCTAACTCGCACTAGACCGCTTTAGACGAAAAAGCAAGACACATTACTACCACCTGATTATCGCAATAGGATGCTTGTTCTACGGATTTTTTTTGCTTGCCTGCCCGGTAACACTGATCCAATCAGCCTTTGCCTTGGACTTAGACGCCTGATAATTAAAACTACAAGTATTGGCCTGCTGCTAAGATAGCAACTTCTTATAAAACTTGTCATTAATCTGTAATGTTCGCTCAGAATCCCGCTACCGCTAGGTTTACCTCGTCAATAGCCGCTGAGCTGCCTCTTTTTAAAGCCTAGGCAAGCGCTCCCCTGCTTGTCGGTTTACCTGCACTCTTGAGCCCCAGGCTGATCTATCCCCATGGCAGAAATCCACATCGATCGCGTAGTGAAACGCTACGGCAGCAACACCATCATCAATGAATTGAGCCTGCAAATCCGGCATGGCGAGTTCTTCACGTTACTAGGGCCCAGCGGCTGTGGGAAAACCACGTTGCTGCGTATGATTGCCGGTTTCATCATCCCCGATGAAGGCCGTCTGTTTCTGGACAAGGAAGATATTACCTATCTGCCCGCGCACAAACGCGAGACCGGCATGGTGTTCCAGGACTACGCGCTGTTCCCCGATAAAACCGTATTTGACAATGTGGCTTACGGCTTGCGGGTGCGCAAGGTCAGCAGCAGCGACATCAAGAAAAAAGTCGCCTATATCCTGGACCGCGTTGAGCTGGGCGGCATGGCCCAGCGCTACCCGGCCGAGCTGTCCGGCGGCCAGCGCCAGCGTGTGGCCCTAGCCCGCGCCCTGGTGATCGAGCCCCGTGTCTTGTTGATGGATGAACCCTTGTCCAATCTGGATGCCAAGCTGCGTATTCAAATGCGCCAGGTCATCCGCGAATTGCAGCAGGAATCCAACATCACGGCTATTTTCGTGACGCATGACCAGGAAGAAGCCCTGTCCATGTCGGATCGCATTGCCTTGTTGCGCCAGGGCCGTATCGATCAGCTCGATACCCCCGAAGCCATGTACGCCACACCGCGTACCGCCTATGCCGCCGACTTTATTGGCGCGGCCAACCTGATCGACACTCTGGGTGTACATGTGGACGCCGATCACACCACCGTCAGTATTGCCGGCGGACACATTCTGGTAAACAGCCCGGCCCCTGATGGCCAGGTGCTGCTGGCAGTACGCCCCGAAAACATCACCCTGCATACCGAAGCCCAGGCTGGCAGCATCCCCGCTCAAGTCGTGGCACGCCAGTACCTAGGGACTAAAACGGCCTACAGCCTGAAGTTGAGCGACGGCAAACCCATTATTGCTGACGTTGCTGCCGCCCAGGACCCACATCTGTCTGCAGGTGGCTCGGTGAATCTGAGCTTTAGTCCTGAATGCCGTCTGGTCGAGGCCTAAGACCCATGGCTATTGCTGCAAGACCCCTGGCCCTTCGTTCCCCCTGGTTCCTGCCCGCCCTGATTTGTCTGGTGGTGCTGGTGTTCTGGGTCGTCTGGCCCCTCGCCTCTCTGTTCTATCAAAGCATTATCAACCCGGCAACGGGCATGCCCAGCCTGCATGGGTTTGAAACCTTCTTCAGCGACCCGCGCTATGTTGAAGCTTTCTTCAACACCATCAAACTGGGGCTGATCTCCACCGTTGGGACCTTACTGCTGGGCGCCCCGCTGGCCTATGTGGTAGCCCGCTACGACTTCCCCGGCAAAGCCATTGTGGCGATCCTGCCTTTAACCACCATCGTGCTACCCGACATTATCGTCTCGCAGGCCTGGCTGATGCTGCTGGGCAATAACGGCGTGGTGCGTCTGGCCCTGGAAAGCATCGGTATTGATCTGCCCAGCTTCTATGGCTGGTTCGGCATGTCCTACGTGCTGATCCTGAACGATTACACCTACGTGTATATCGGCATGCTGGCTGCGCTCAAAGCCATTGATGGCACGCTGGAAGAAGCGGCCGTGAACCTGGGTGCCACCAACTTCAAGCGAGCGCTGAGCGTGACCTTCCCGGTGCTGATGCCTGCCTTGCTGGTCAATGCCATGATTGTGTTCACGCTGGCCGTAGACAACTTCTCCATCCCCATGATTCTGGGTGGTCAGGTTGATGTTCTGTCCTCGCTGACCTACACCACCTTCCTGTCCGAGATGAGCGGCAACCCCACCATGCAAGGCGTGCTGGCCGTGGTGTCCGTGATTCTGGTCGGTGCGGTGTTATTCATTCAGAAACGGGTACTGGAGCGCAAGACCTTCCAGATGCAGCAAGGCCGTGCCCCGCGTCCGGTTCGCGCTCAAGGTCTGGCCGGTATCTTGCTGACCATCGGTGCGGTGATGTTTGTCACCTTCTCGCTGATCCCGGCCTTTATCGTGCTGATGGGTGCTTTCACCAAAGCCAGCGGCCCGGTCATGCAGTACGGCACCTTCACCCTGGACAATATGGAGCGTGCCCTGCGCTACGCCCCCGAGCCCATCTTGAACTCGCTGATGCTGGCCAGTGTTGCCACCGTTGCAGGCACCTGCTTTGCCACGATCTGCAGTTACCTGATCGTGAAAAAACGTTTGTTCGTGGTGACTGCACTGGACTATATGGTGATGCTGCCTTTGGCCATTTCCGGCACCGTGCTGGGTATTGCCCTGATCCAGACCTACAACAGCGGCATGCTGGTGCTGACCGGCACTTGGGTGATCATGGCCGGTGCGTACTTTGTGCGTAAAGTGCCTTTTTCCATTCGCTCGGCCTCGGCCTCGCTCTACAACATTCCCGACTCTATCGAAGAGGCTTCCATCAATCTGGGTGTCAGCCCCTTCCAGAGTTTCTTCAAAGTGGTTCTGCCCTTGATGAAGCCCGCCATTCTGGGCGCGGCCATCCTGATGTGGGTCACTTCACTGGCTGAAATTTCCGCCACTATCGTGCTGTATTACGGTGGTATGGAAACCATGCCCATCCAGATGTTCCGTCAGATCGACGCCGGCTTTCTGGCCCGTGCTTCGGCTTACGGGGTGATCCTGATGGTCGTGATTCTGGTGCCGATTTATCTGGCTATCCGTTTTCTCAAGCTGGATTTGTTTTCCAGCCGCTAATCTAAAAAGGCTCACTATGCTGACTACACGTTTTTTGAAAACTGGTCTGGCACTCTCCTTCAGTGTCGGCGCCCTGTCCCTGTCCGGTGCCGCCCTGGCCGCCAATGCCGTGATGTACACGCCCAACAATGTGCAAACCATTGATACAGCGCTGGAAATCGCTCGAAAGACTGCTTCTGACCTGTCCATTCAACAAGTGACTTCGGGCGCTGGCGCCTTGATGAAGCGTATCGAAGCCGAATCGCAGAGCCCGCTCGGTGACGTGGTATGGGGCACTGGCTACGGCACCATGGCCGCTTTCCAGCAGAACTTCGAGGCTTACGAGTCGCCCGAGAACAAGGCCATTCCTGAAGCCTTCCACGGCAAGGACAGCCTGTGGACCAGCTCCAACGCGCACGTCATGGTCATCATGGTCAACGACCGTCAGCTCAAAGGCTTGGCTGCTCCCAAGACCTGGGCTGATCTGTTCGATCCCCAGTGGAAAGGCAAAGTCATTATTGGTGACCCCGCCTCGTCGGGCAGTGCTTACGACCAGGTTTACGGCATCTACCAACTGTATGGCGCTGAAGGCCTGCAAAAGCTGGCGGCCAACGTGATCGTGTCCAAGAGCTCGGGCCAGGTTTACAAAAGTGTGGCAAACGGCGAGTACCCCTTGGGCGTGACCATGGAATACGCCGCTTACGCCTATGTAGCTGGTGGTCAGAAAGGCATTGAGCTGGTCTACCCTGAAGACGGCACCTTCATCGCCCCTGAAGGCGTAGCTGTCATCAAGAACCCCAAGAACGGCCAGGAAGCAGCGCGCAAACTGGTCGATGTTCTGCTGTCCAAAGAGGTTCAGGAAGCCGAACTGGTTGAGAACTTCCGCCGCCCCACCCGCAGCGACATCAATGTGGCCGAACTGACCAAACTACCTAATCTGGATCAGATCAAGATTGCCAGCACCGACCCCTTGAAGGCCGCTGCCGAGTACGAAACAGTCATCGAGGCCTGGAAACAGGCGTTGGCAGCAGCGGGTAAATAAACCAGCCAAGCCCCGAACTGAACAGCGACGCCAAGTGGGCCTACCCCACCAGTTGCTTGATCAGAACTCAAGACAAAACCCTTGGTGTGGGCTTCGCTCCGCACCAAGGGTTTTTTATCACCGCTAAAAAACGACGCCCAAAAAAGAAGCAAGATCCGCTCTAACCCTCTCAGAGTCGTTCAATATGCGGCACCGGCTCACCAAGCTCCATCCATCGAGCCATCGCCGCCGAGACTCGCTGTCCTGTAGCCTCCAAACCCTCTTGCTCGACACAATCAAGACGAATGATGTAGTTTAAAAAGTCCCCGCCTACATTGGCCGCCAAGGGCAGAACCTCCAGCCCCTGTTGTTTCACCATATCAAACACAAGCCGAAAATTAGGGCGCATGGAGTGCCAATAAATAGCCCCGTACTGATGCAAATCGGCGCATAAATCAGCAACAAGAACGGGATCCTGATGGAAGCAAATCTCCATTCAAGCCCCGCTTCGCTTAATCAACCGGATAAATCTGATCTTCACGCAAACGCGGGCGGTCTGCTTCCACTTCCGTCAAGGGCTCCACGCGTTGCATCGTTGCCAAAGAACGCTGCGCCAATCGCTGGTACATACGCGTGCCGAAGAATTTGCCATCAATGGCTTTCTGATCCAGCTCTTTGACCACCGTCGCCGGGGACCCCGCCACCAGACTGCGGGGAGGCACTTGCATGCCTTTTTTCACAAAGGCCATCGCACCAATAATGCTGTCTGCACCGATGTCCGCCGCGTCCATGACGACCGCATTCATGCCCACCAACACGTTGCGACCAATGACGCAGCCGTGCAGCACGGCGCCGTGTCCGACGTGGCCATCCTCATGCACCACCGTATCCTGATAATGCGTGCCGTGAATAACACAGGTGTCCTGAATATTGGAGCCGGCCTTCATGATGATGCGCCCGAAGTCCCCTCGCAAACTGGCCAAAGGGCCGATATACACGCCCTCACCAATAATGACGTCACCAATCAGTACAGCGGTAGGATGAACATAGGCCGTGGGGTGAACCACAGGCACCAGCCCATCAATAGAATAAATATTTTGCATACCTGCCTCGTACAAAAAGCCTGCACCCACAGCCGGCCCCAGGTCCGGCCAAAAATACGATCATAGCTGCTACAGACCGATATAATGCGCCGTACTCTCTCTTTTTGCACCCTATGAGCATGTTGTATTACTGGCTGGCTTTTTTCTTGGGCATGGTGTTTTACGCCGCCTACTTGTCGCAGTCCTTTTTGCTGTCGCAAGGCATCCTCTATATGAAGGAAAAAGATCAATCGCCACCCCTGCTCTGGCTGTTCACCCGCTTGATCGGCTTTATTCTGCGCGCCATTCCCGGCTTGCTGATGCGCCCCATTCCCCTGATTCTATGGGTCTTGGGCATGGGGCTGACGGTGCAATACAGCTTCGCACCTTAGGCCGGATAGTTCACTCCCTGCTTGTTCACTGCATGGACGGCCAGATCAGGATGAACCCCTCCTGACCTCATGCTTGCGACTCCCAGTCAAGCATCCTGCGCCTGTCAGTCAATTCAGCGCCGCCCACCCCTCCTACACTGACGCAAACCAAAATGGCCGGGCTCGGTAAGCAGCGCGGTCTGACGATCAGAATCGCGGATACCGCGACAAGGAGGATGTATGCAGACAAGAAAAATCGTCCGGGCAGCCGCCGTACAGGCCGCCTCTCCCAACTACGATCTGGCAACAGGGGTTGATAAAACCATTGAGCTGGCTCGTCAGGCCCGCGATGAGGGCTGCGACCTGATCGTGTTTGGTGAAACCTGGCTACCAGGCTACCCCTTCCACGTCTGGTTGGGCGCACCGGCCTGGTCGCTGAAATACAGTGCCCGCTACTATGCTAACTCACTCTCGCTGGACAGTGTGGAATTTCAACGCATTGCCCAGGCCGCACGGACCTTGGGCATTTTCATTGCCTTGGGCTATAGCGAACGCAGTGGTGGCAGCCTGTATCTGGGCCAATGCCTGATCGACGACAAAGGCGAGATGCTGTGGTCGCGCCGCAAACTTAAACCCACACATGTCGAGCGCACCGTGTTTGGTGAAGGCTATGCCCGTGATCTGATTGTGTCCGACACCGAGCTGGGCCGCGTCGGTGCGCTGTGCTGCTGGGAGCACCTGTCTCCCTTGAGCAAGTACGCGCTGTACTCCCAGCACGAAGCCATTCACATTGCCGCCTGGCCGTCTTTTTCGCTGTACAGCGAACAGGCCCATGCTCTCAGCGCCAAAGTAAACATGGCTGCCTCGCAAATCTATTCGGTCGAAGGCCAATGCTTTACCATCGCCGCCAGCAGTGTGGTCACTCAAGAGACGCTGGACATGCTGGAAGTGGGAGAGCACAACGCCTCCTTATTGACCGTGGGCGGTGGCAGTTCCATGATTTTTGCGCCAGACGGACGCACACTGGCCCCCTACCTGCCGCACGATGCCGAAGGCCTGATCATTGCCGACCTGAACATGGAAGAAATTGCCTTCGCCAAGGCAATCAACGACCCCGCAGGTCACTATTCCAAACCTGAGGCTACCCGTTTGGTACTGGATTTGGGGCACCGTGAGCCCATGACACGGGTTCACTCCCAAAGCCTGATCAAGGAAGAGGCCTGCGAACCACTCACACCCAGTACGATTGCACCAGTTGCCATCAGCCAGATCCAGGAATCGGACACACTGTTGGTGCAGGAACCGTCCTGATCGCCCAGAAAGCAAGGCCCGGACAGACTGCCCAGGCCTTGCTTTCTTTTGCCTTCTCGTTGCGGCCACCGCCTCATCCTGGTCGGAAATTATCGTCACCCGCCACTATTTCTGGTCTGGTGCAAACCAAAGATCTTGCCTGATACTTAGTCAGTCCAGTTGATCGCAGTCCTGCCGTCAGCATTCGGATACACGACGCAGAGGTCATCAATGGAGCAATGGTCCACCACGGCAATTCCCCCTACCCGGCGCGCGCCCTACTGGATGGAGGCCGTCAATAAGGCCTATGTACAACTGGAGTGCACCGTCCCCTCCCGTTCCTCTGCCCCCTTCTTCGGTGCCATCACGCGCCATGAACTGGCCGCTGTCAGCCTCTCTCATATCACCTCGACCACACAGACAGTCCTGCGCACGCCGCTGCAAATCTCCAGAGCATCCGAGGATATTTTTCTGCTCAGCATACAAGTGGCCGGAGCGGGAAAGCTGGTTCAGGATGACAAGACCGCTTACCTGCAACCCGGTGAGTTGGCCTTGTACGACTCCACCCGTCCCTATCAGCTTCTGTTTGATCAGGACTTTGAGCAGTATGTACTTTCTTTGCCCGGCTCCATTTTGCGCAATCGTTTGCACAATGCCGAGGACATGACAGCCTGCAAAATCACCAGCGCGCAATCGGGCACGGCACGCTTGCTCTCCCATATGGTCAGCGAGCTAACCGACTGCCCCCCTTCCGGAGGCCCCAGTGTAGATACGTCGCTTGCTGACAGCTTGGTCAGCATTCTGGTGGCGGCGCTAGCAGAGAATCTGGGCGGCCTGCCTTTACAGGACAACACAGGGTCTGTACGACGCGACCGCATCAAAGCCTATGTACTGGAGAATCTGCGCGATCCTCAATTGAATATAGGCAAAATTGCCAAACGCTTGGACCTGACGCCCAGCACCTTACACCGCGCCTGGGAGGGCGAGGCCAACTCACTGACAAGCTGGATCTGGTCCATGCGCTTGCAAGGCGCTGAACAGGATTTACGCCAACTGGCCCATCAACACAGGACCATCACAGAAATTGCTTACCACTGGGGGTTCAGCAGCTCTGCCCATTTCAGCCGGGCATTTCGACGGCACTTCGGAGTGCCGCCGAAAGAGGTCCGCGAGAATATGCGGGCCCTGGCCCAAGCAGACTCAAAGCCTATCTGATCAGACGGCCCGGCGTTCTGGCAATCAGGCAATCAGGCAATGGCCTTGCCGTCATTCAATGCCAACAGGCCTTTGACCAGGCGGTACACGATCCACACGCCCACAATCACGATGGTCACAAAACCGACCAGAATCGCCATCAGCAAGAACGACAGCACCACGCCAACCAGGCCCCACCAGAAAGTACGGATTTGCCAATCGAAGTGCGACTCCAGGTAAGTGCCGCGAACCTCATCACGTTTGATGTAATTGATGATGATGGCGACCAAGGCGGTAATACCGCCAAACATGGACAAGATGTACAGGGCGTAATTGATTAATGTCAGGTTACGTAGGTTGACCAACTGCTTGGTACCCTCGTCTTGTGGAACCGGATTCATATCATCATTCATTGATCACTCCTTGGAAAAACAAACGGTAGCGTTACCTTTGCTGTAACGCTACCGGAGAAACGCTGTTCGGGCTAACGACTGTCAGTAAATTAACGCAGTCCGATAAAGGGCATGGCAGAACCGGGAACCAGACTTTCTGGTAGTTTACCGTCCCACTTTTCCACTGCATTCAAGTTGACCAGATTGGTGTTCTGGGCCAATGCCTGAGCCTTGGCAGAAATCGCCTTGGCCTCAGCTTCACCACGCAGACGAATACCATCGGCTTCAGCCATGTAGCGTTCGCGTTGAGCGCGAGCCTCTGCTTCGGCCTGCACCACCTGGATTTCAGCCTGAATAGAAGCGGTTTCTTTTTGCTGGCGCGTGGTTTCAATTTGAACCTGGGCCAACATGCGGTTTTCAATCGACTGCTCGTACGCTTTGGAAAAAGACACTTCCTCAACCTGTACACCCATCATCTGCATGGGGGCAGACTCCAGCGTCACGCGCATGGCCTCGTTAATGTCAGCACCGAGTTTTTCACGATTCTGAATGGACTGAGCGGCGGTGTACTTACCGAACACGTTCTTGATTACGTCCAGAGCCTTGCGCTCCAGCAAGCGGGCCTCCAAAGCTTCCAGCGAACCGTATTCGGAGTACAACTGGGCCACATCGGTTTCAGGCACTCGATACGTTACCGAGGCCACCATGGAGGCAGACTGCTGGTCAAAACTATACGCCTCAAGCTGCATGCGAACCGTGTGATCACGCACCGAAATCTTGCGTACCGTATCAAAGAACGGAACCTTAAAGTCCAAGCCAGGTTCGGCCACGCGCACCAACTTACCGTTACGCAGCACCACGCCACGTTCACCCTGATCGACCTGCAAGAACGAGCCCATGGAGGCCACAATCAGGATCAGGAAAATAACAACAGCGGCCCCCAGAAAGCCCAGTCCCTTGGAGAAATTGGTCGTGCCACCTTCTGACTTCGCTTTAGCAGCCAGTTTCGTTAATGGATTTTTATCAGTGCTCATCACGGCTTCCTTTATGTGGCTGACGCGTCTGGTCTTTTAATTGACGACGTTCCACCATCAGTTGCCGTATGCCTTTGGCAATCAGGTAGGCCAGCACAGCGGCCCCCAACAAAATCAAGATGATACGCATGACGCTTCAGTCTTCCCACTAGATTTCAAACAGACGGCAATTATCCCCGATTCCCTATGCCATGCTCAGAAAATAAGCGTCAAAATATGACAAATGGGCCATATTGCCGGTAAGAAATCATAAACGGACGCCCTTGCAGCATCCTAGGCAACGCGATACGCGGCCTGCGCCTTTATTCCAAAGAAGCCAAGGCCGCATCCAGATCAGGCATATGCGCCTGCACAGGAGGCACATCACTGCGAGTGGCAATCAAGCGCAAAATATGATTTTTGCTGATCTGGAAAGTACGCATTAACTGCTCCAGCTCGGCAGTAGAGTATTGGCGGGCATTATCACGCAAAGCCGCCTCCAGCGCATCCAGCTGTTCATAGACCAAGTCCAGATCTTCGCGCTCTTGAATATACAGACGCGTCAGCCAAATACGCTGCCCCACAGCGTCCCATTGCTCCAGCCCCGAAAACCCATGCTTTTGCGTCAGGCTATTTAATTGGCGGTACAGATCCGAACCGCGCCTTATCTGAGTGACATCGAGCACAGGAGGAAAACCGTCGGGCAGCCCCCCATCCCAAACAGGCTCGCTGCGCTCTACCGTTTGGAGCACTGGCAAAATATCGTGCAGGCTTTGCACATAACGAGTCACGACCTGGTCATCCAATGCCAGCTCAGTTGAGGACGCCAAAAACGGCAGGCCCATCAAGGCCATGCCACAGATACAGAGGACTCGTTTAATCATCGCTCGCCCTAAAAAACAAGACAGCCGTCTTGAACGACGCAAAACACTTTGTTTGATTGTAAGCACGAGATTCACTGCTTTTCTTGGCCTGTGCCAAAAACGACACAGCATTTCACTCTTTAATAGTCTTGCTCTAAAAAGACTTGCCCTGTTTGAATTTCATACTGTCTGAAATTTGTCAGCCGGACTATCCGTGAAATTGGCTTCACTCTGTCCCAGAATAAAGGTAACAATTATTTTTTATTTTGGCTTCAGAACAGGCTTGAACGCAGCGTCGACAACGTGCCTGATCGCTCTTTCCCGGCAGGCTTGGGCACACGCGAAAAGCGGCGGGCAATAAAAAAAGCCCTTGAAAACAAGGGCTTAATTTAATTTCAGCTGGCGGAGACGGAGGGATTCGAACCCTCGATACGGGTATAAGCCGTATGCTCCCTTAGCAGGGGAGTACCTTCAACCTCTCGGCCACGTCTCCAGCTCTAGGAAAGAAGTAACTATAGCATTTTTAAAAAACCAATGCAAATAGCTATAGGGATTATTTTTCCTGATCCAGCTCGAACGTCTTGTGCAGAGCACGTACGGCCAATTCCATGTACTTGTCAGCAATGATGACCGAGGTCTTGATCTCGCTGGTGCTGATCATCTGGATATTGATGCCCTCTTCGGACAAGGCGCGGAACATGGAGCTGGCAATACCAGCGTGGTTACGCATGCCGATACCAACGATGGACACCTTGCACACGGCTTCGTCAAACACGATTTCGCCAGCGCCCACAGCAGGACCGACCTGGTTCATCAACAGTTCCTTGGTGCGCAGCGCATCGTTGCGGCTGACGGTAAAGGAGAAGTCAGTTGTGCCTTGAACCGACAGGTTCTGCAAAATCATATCGACTTCAATGTTGGCTGCGGCAATAGGGCCCAGAATGGAATAGGCCACGCCAGGGGTGTCAGGGACGGCGCGCAGGGTGAATTTGGCTTCATCACGGCTGAAGGCGATGCCAGAGACAACGGCAGCTTCCATTTTTTGGTCTTCCTCGAAAGTAATCAGCGTGCCCGAAGACATTTCTTCTTCGAGCGGAATCATGGGGTCGGTCATGGAGGACAGGACGCGCACAGGCACCTTGTACTTGCCAGCAAATTCCACGGACCGGATTTGAAGAACTTTGGAGCCCAAGGAGGCCATTTCCAGCATCTCTTCAAAGGACAGCACTTTCATGCGTCGAGCTTCTGGCACAACGCGTGGGTCAGTTGTGTAGACACCGTCCACATCGGTAAAGATCAGGCATTCACTGGCCTTCATGGCAGCGGCCATCGCCACCGCAGAGGTGTCCGAACCGCCACGACCCAAGGTCGTGATGTTGCCTTCTTCATCCACACCTTGGAAGCCGGTCACAACGACCACACGGCCTGCGTCCAAATCCTGGCGGATGCGGGTGTCATCAATAGAACTAATGCGGGCACGGGTGTAGGCATTGTCGGTTTTAACGGGAACTTGCCAACCGGCGTAGCTGCGGGCGGGAACGCCCTGGGCAGCCAAAGCCATGGCCAACAAAGCGCTACTGGCTTGTTCACCCGTGGCAGCCAGCATATCCAGCTCGCGCGGATCAGGCTGAATGCTCAGTTCTTTGGCCAGGCCTAGCAAACGGTTGGTTTCACCGGACATGGCCGAAGGAACCACCACAACTTGGTGCCCGGCGGCATGCCATTTGGCAACCCGACGCGCCACATTCTGGATGCGCTCGATCGAGCCCATCGACGTGCCGCCATATTTATGTACGATCAGGGACATCTTTTACTCTGCATCAAAGGGCTAAGGTCTGGGATAGACACAAAACCCAACTATTTTAACGACTTTCTGTGCCCCAAGCGCAGGCTCTACCAGATACGCACGCAAAAAACACATACTTTGCCGACTCAACACCATAGCCCACGCTCCTGCCACAGGCCACCCCAAACTACTTACTTGTTAGATTGATCTGCCCCCAGACTGTTTTTCTGCTCACCTGAGCAGGCAGATTCAATTTGCACCCGACCACGCACACAGCGGATCAGATTCGGTCCTTGCTTCCATATCAAATTTCTGTCGTGACCTTGGGCATGGACACCGCGCAGCTGGCGCAACAACTCCGCCAGACGTGCATGCGTGGGTAAACCTGCACCCTGCGCTTGCAACCAATAACGGATCACCATGCTTTGTCGGGCCGGTTCCAACTGACGCCAGGCGCTCAGGCTGAAACTGCGGCCTGCCTCATCCGGCTCCAGAGCTTGCCAATCCTGGCGGGCCACACTGTCCAATACGTCCTGCGTCTCGCGGCTTAACTGGGCTTGTCGTTGCAAACGGCGTTGCCAACCCGGCCAGCGTGCATCCAGCACGGGCGTGAGCAAGTCGCGCACTGCACCACGGGTGTACTCAGGATTGATATTGGTAGGGTCTTGCACTGCCTGCCAGCCTGTGGCCGCTGCAAAATTTTCACTGGCTTGAAGAATAAGAGCCCTGGGCTGTTCCAGCCAGGGTCGCCAGTAATTCAGATCATCGCGCTGCATATGGGGAGCCATCGCACCCAGGCCGGTTGTGCCCGTGCCTCGCAGCAAACGCATCAAAACGGTTTCAGCCTGATCGTCCTGATGATGAGCCAGCAGCACATGCTGCAAGCCAACAAAATGCGCCAGTTCAGCCAGACCCTGATAGCGGGCATCACGCGCGGCAGACTCCATACCATCCGCGCTGAGACGGCGGGACTGTACCTGGACTCGCAAGCTGTGACAGGGTCGCTGCAAACGCGCAGCCAAATCATGCACATGCGCTTGCCATTGATCGGCAATGGCTTGCAGGCCATGATGAATATGAAAAAAATGAAGTGTGACGTTGCGGCGGCTGGCCCAAAGATGGGCATGTACCGCCAGCATTGCCGAGTCCGCACCACCACTTAAGGCAACAGCGACACTATCGCCACTTTTAAAACTTAGGTGATGATCAAGCGCCTCCAGCAGCGGGGTTGAGGGGCTAAAGCCCCCCAGCTGACTGGAAGACAATGGATCAGGCACGAACTTCCTGATAACGCCCGTAGGCCAAGAGACGTTCCATACGCTGCGCCAGCAATTGTTCGGTGCTCAGGCCTGAGACCTGACGCAAGGCGTCAGCCAAAGCGCGGCCCAATTGGCGTGCCATCATAGTGGGGTCGCGATGCGCGCCACCGATAGGTTCATTGATCACGCGATCAACCAGACCCAGTTCTTTCAAACGCGGGGCAGTGATGGCTAGCGCTTCAGCCGCCACAGGAGCTTTGTCCGCGCTACGCCACAAAATTGAGGCGCAACCTTCGGGCGAGATGACGGCGTAGGTGGAGTATTGCAACATGGACACCACATCTCCCACAGCAATGGCCAACGCGCCGCCCGAACCGCCTTCACCAATAATAGTGGAGATGATAGGCACACGCAGTTTGGCCATGGCAAACAGGTTATGGCCGATCGCTTCGGACTGGCCACGCTCTTCAGCACCAATACCGGGGTAAGCACCGGGGGTGTCCACGAACGTGAAAACCGGAATGCCGAATTTTTCTGCCAGATGCATCAGGCGCAAGGCTTTGCGATAACCTTCGGGGCGCGGCATGCCAAAGTTGCGGCGGGCGCGCTCTTTGGTATCACGACCTTTCTGATGACCAATGACCATGCACGGTGTGCCGTTGAAACGGGCCAGACCACCCACAATAGCCAGGTCATCCGCGTACATGCGGTCGCCATGTAACTCATGAAAGTCCGAGAAGATCTGGTTTACATAGTCCAGCGTGTAGGGACGTTGCGGATGGCGAGCAACCAGGGCCGTTTGCCAAGGCGTGAGCTTGGCGTAAATATTTTTGGCCAGCGTCTGGCTTTTTTGCTGCAGACGGCTGAGTTCCTCTGAAATATCCACAGCGGAATCAGATTGCACGTAGCGGAGCTCTTCGATTTTGCCTTCGAGCTCGGCCAAAGGCTGCTCAAATTCCAGGAATGTATTTCGCATGTCGGTTCTTAAGGTTTAGGCCTAATTTAATATCGTACCGCAACTGTGTTCAGACTGCGCCACAGATGCCAGGTGGCCACCGTGCACCACGGTGCCCACGCTTGGGCAACTTCACGCGCCTCGAACCGGGATACCGGCTCGCCGCTGAAATAGTGCAGAGAGATTGCCTTGAGCAGGCCCGCATCATCCAAAGGGAGAACATCGGGTCTGTGCAAGTTGAAAATCAGAAACATATCTGCCGTCCAGCGACCCACGCCACGAATGGCGCACAGATCAGCAATAACGGCTTCGTCAGACAGGGACTGCCATGCCTGGGGGTCGATTTTACGAGCATCAAAGTGCGTCGCCAAATCAACAATGTATTCAGCCTTGCGTTTGGGCAAACCCAAACCATGCAAGGCCTCGTAGCCCAGTTCCACAATCAGTTTGGGCGAGAGCGCCTGACCGCAACCGTCCAGCAGCTTACGCCACAACTGGTCCGCTGTACGCGAGGCCAGTTGCTGGCCCACGATAGAGCGCACCAAGGTGGTGAAAGCCGGCGCCTGATGTTGCAAGCAATAGTCGCCGTGCTGGGGGATGAGCTTGCGCAAGATACGATCGCGCCTCATCAACTGGGCGCACGCGTCGTCCCAGTAATCAGGTTTGCCCACCAAACGAACTTGGGGGCCGGATTGGACGCCGTTTAGGCCCTGCGCCATTGTGTTGCTCCACCTGGCCGATCTTCCAGCTCAACGCCCTGCTCTTTAAGCTGATCACGAATGGCATCGGCACGGGCAAAGTCCCGGTTCTGTTTAGCCTGGCTGCGTTCAGCCAGCAGCGCGTCAATCTGGGTATCACTCAAGGAGTCGGCACCAGCCACATTGCCCGCTTGGCCAAAGCGTGTGCTGGCGCGCCAATAAACGGCCGGCTCCACTTGCAAAAGACCAATCACCCCACCGAGCGCACGCATCAAGCCGGCTGCCTGCGCATCCTTGTCACGGTTGGCCTGACCAGCCAGCTCGAACAGGACGGCAATGGCTCCAGCGGTATTGAAGTCGTCATTCATGGCTTCGGCAAAAGCCAGCGCGGGGCCTTGAGTCCAATCAATGTCCACTTCGGCCGCAGGAACGTGTTGCAAAGTCTGGTACAGACGATCCAGCGCCTGTTGGGCGTCGCGCAGATTGTCCGGCGCGTAGTTTTGCAGACTGCGGTAATGGTTGCGCACAATAAAAAAGCGCAGCATTTCCGCTTCACGCGGATTGGCGATGTAGCTGCTTTCTTCGTCGGCCAGACCTTCAGGAGCCACGGTATCGCGGATGCGACGGAAATTGCCCAGGGACTTGGACATTTTTTCCGAGTCCACCATCAGGGGACCGCAGTGCATCCAGACATTGGCCAACTGGCCGCCAAAAGCACCTTCTGTTTGGGCAATTTCGTTTTCGTGATGGGGGAACTTCAAGTCCGGGCCACCGCCATGAATATCCAGGGGCTGACCCAGCAGTGCCTTGCTCATGGCCGAGCACTCAATGTGCCAACCCGGACGGCCCAGACCATAGGACGATTCCCACTTGGATTCGGCAGGCTCGTCTTCTTTTGCCGCCTTCCACAGCACAAAATCCAGGGGGTCGCGCTTGGCCGAGTTCAGGGCCACACGCTCACCGGCACGCAGATCGTCCAGGGAGCGGCCCGACAATTTGCCGTAGCCGGGGAACTGACGCACCGCATAGTTCACATCACCGTCCTCGGACTGGTAGGCCAGACCGTTCTCTTCCAGCTTGGCAATAATGCCCAGCATATCGGGCACGTACTGTGTAGCACGCGGCTCCGAATCGGGACTTTGCACACCCAGGGCCTTTTCGTCGGCATGCATGGCCGCAATATAAAAGTCCGTCACCTGTGACATCAGTTGCTTGCGCTCGACGGCACGGCGGATGATCTTGTCATCAATATCGGTAATGTTGCGCACATACGAGACGCGATAGCCGCTTGCTCGCAGCCAGCGCTGCACGATGTCAAAACTGACCAGCATACGGGCATGCCCCAAATGACAGAAGTCGTACACCGTCATACCACAGACGTACATACGTACGTGGCCCGGTTCAACCGGAGAAAACACCTCTTTAGAGCGTGACAACGAGTTATAAATGCGCAACATGGCCTGTAATCGTCATAAAATCGGAACCTTGTGCCAGAACAATTTGCCCTTGGATCAGGTTCCGTATTTCCCGCCCGGCAAGAGGCAAGGTTAGAATGATGGTCAACAAGTATAGCAAGCAGACCTCGTTAAAGGCAGCAATCTACCAACCTTCCTGGTCTTCAAGCCAGATTTTATAGGCGCCCCCTCTGTGCTCAGTACACCTAGACGGACTCGGTTTTTCGCTCCGTGCACCCTGGCCTTTTTGCTGGCCCTCGGTCTCAACGTGAGCGCCCAATCCTTGCCCGATTTACCCCCGCCCGCCGTGCGGGTGAACGATCCCCTGCTCGATATCGCCCCCGAACCTGAACGTGGCTGGAAGGGACTGGCCCGTGCACTGGACGTGCTCGCGCCCAGTGTGGATACCTCGTTGCCGCTTAGCTCCGCTCAAATCAGTCAGCGCATCAGCACCCTCATTGCCCAAGGCCGTCATGCTGACGCCTTGCAAGCTATTGAGAAACAGCTGGAGCAGCGCAAAGACCGTGGCGAACCCGGTGCCAATGTGCAACTGCTGTTTTTGAAAGCACGTGCCCTGTCGGCCAGTGGTGACCATAATGGCGCAATCCGCCTCTATCAGGATATGACCACCTATTATCCGGAGCTTCCTGAGCCCTGGAATAATCTGGCGGCTGAGTACATTGCACAAGACAAGCTGGATATGGCACTGGAGGCCCTGAAAATGGCCTTGACCGCCGATCCGTCCTACGCACTGGCTCGCGCCAATATGGGTGAAGTCCAATTGATGCTGGCCAATGACACCTATCGTCAAGCCGCCGCCAGCGGTGTGCCCAAAGCAGCCCAGCGCGCGCAACAAACTGGCCAAATTCTGCAACAATAAGATTTTTATTTGACGGGATTGTCCCTCTCTTATGTTTGCAAGCACATTTCAATGGTGTGATCAGGCTCGTCGCTTGCGCACCCTGCTTATTGCTGCCTGTATGGCTATGCCTATGATGAGCAGTCCGGCTATGGCAGCAGATTCTTCCACTTCTTCTGAAGGCACTTCTATGAGCACCTCCCCACGCGTCCAACTGCAGACGAATCAGGGCACCATCCTGATCGAACTGAACGCAGAAAAAGCCCCCAACACCGTTGCCAACTTTGTGGACTATGTGTCCAGCGGTTTTTACGACGGCACCGTGTTTCACCGTGTGATCAACAACTTCATGATCCAGGGTGGTGGCTTTGAGGCCGACATGAAGCAAAAATCGACCAATGCTCCTGTCAAAAATGAAGCCGACAACGGTTTGAAGAACGACAAGTACACCCTGGCCATGGCTCGTACGTCCGACCCACACTCGGCTACGGCTCAGTTCTTCATCAACGTGGCTGACAACGACTTCCTGAACTTCACCGCACCGACCGCCAATGGCTGGGGTTACGCCGTATTTGGCCGCGTGATCGAAGGCATGGATGTGGTCGACAAAATCAAGACCGTGCGCACGGGCAACAAGGGCTTCCACCAAGACGTGCCCGTTGAAGACGTCGTTCTGGAAAAAGCCACGCTTGTCGAATAAGCTCACGCTTGCGGGCACTATCTGGATTGCCGCGGACCTGCACCTGGGTCCGGACAATCCAGACACCGTCCAGGATTTCCTGCAGTTTCTGCACTCCGCCCAGCATCAGGCACACGTCTTGATTCTGGGCGGTGATATTTTCAATGCCTGGATCGGTGACGATCAAATTGCCCACCCTGCCCCCTGGCTTGCTCAAGTCAGTGAGGCGCTGCGCTCTTTTGCGCAGCAACATCCGCTTTATTTAATGCGTGGCAATCGTGACTTCCTACTGGGCAAGGCCTACGCCCAACATGTCCACGCCACGCTCTTGCCGGATCAAGTGGTCCTGGATACCTCTGCCGGTTTGATTTTGATGTCCCACGGTGACGAGTATTGTCTGGACGATCTGGCCTATCAACGCTTTCGCTATTGGGTACGCAAACCCTGGCTGCAAAAGCTGTACCTGGCCTGCCCGTTAAGCCTGCGCCAACGTATTGCAGACTCTGCCCGTGCGGGTAGCCAGCGCGGCAAGCAATACAAATCCAAAGAGATTATGGATGTGCAGCCTGCGGCGATTGTCGCGGCCTGCGAGGCACACTCTGTGCACGCCATGGTGCATGGCCACACACATAGACCCGCCGTGCACGACATTCCCGGCTTTGAACCGGTACGCCGATGGGTACTGCCGGATTGGGAGTCTGACTTCTCTAAAGAAGAACGGCGTGGCGGCTATATCAGTATTGAAGGCACGCAGCTTTGTTTGCACCAATGGGGTAAAAAGGATCAGTGCCAGACACTGGGACCTCAGCAAGTTTGACTTCGTTGACTCCGGCTATAGGCAGTTGGTTTTAAGTTGGGTTTTTTCGTCCGTTCATGGGATGAGAAACTGCTTATTCTTGTGAGCGACAGCGACAGGCCGCAGGAATCAAGGTAGCTGCATAAGCATTTTTGAGGGGGCCGCTGGGCTCGACTTGGCGGGTCTCCGGCCCGTGCTGTGCACGGGTTCCCTGGTCTCTTGCAGTATCCAGGCGCCCTGTGAACTCGCGGGGTGGCTCGTCCCCCGGACGAACCACAAGCGCCCCGCTCAAACAGCACAGGGCTTGCATCCTGGATACTGCAAAAGCCTGCGGCCAGAGTCCTGACTCGCCCATCGAGCCCAGCGGCCCCCTCAAAAACACAAAAGAGACCATATTTCTTGCGGCCAAGATGCCTTCTCCTGCTTCCTATCAAGTGACAGTCAACAACTGGAGTCCTGCTACAAAACAGCCCATGAATAACGCAAGGCTGCTTGTCCCCACCTCACTGTGAGCCTCTCGGTTCGTCTGCCCCGGTATCCGGGGCGGTTTAGACAGCTTGCCGCAGGCGGTGTTCGGATACGGGATGCAAGCGCCCTTCTGTTTGAGCGGGGCGCTTGTGTCTTGTCCAGGGGACAAGACACCCCGCGAGTTAAGGGCGCGCCCGTATCCGAACACTGACAAGGGTACCGGTGCGCAGCACCGGCAAGTAGTCAGCCCGGACACCGGGGGAGACGAACCGAGAGGAGTCTTGCTGAGACCAAGCTCTCCTCACGTATCAAAAGCCAAGCCAGACCAACTAGCTGGCGACAAACCCGCTATTTGCTAACTAACCCTTGAACACAACAATCGCCAAAAAAGTGCCTATCCAGTTAGCACACCAATCAAGAGACAGACAGACAGACAGATAGGTAGGTAGGTAGGTAGGTAGGTAGGTAGGTAGGTAGGTAGAGTGTGTGCGTGGAAGGAGGCTATTTACTGAACTTCCCTGAAAAAAAATCCCCGCCGACAGCTAAGCCAAGCGGGGATCTCCAAACGTCTAAAGCGACAACGGGCTACGTCATCAGCCACACAAACAACACTCCACCCAGGGCAATCCGATACCAGGCAAAGGGTCGATAAGTACGGCTGGATACAAAGCGCAGCACCGCCTTCACCAGGAACAGCGCACTAAAGAAAGCGGCAATAAAGCCTACAATAATCGCGCTGCTCTGATCTGTACTCAAGGACGCACCGTTGCGGTACAGGTCATAGACCGTGGCGGCCAACATCGTTGGCATAGCCAGAAAGAAAGAAAATTCCGTGGCCGTCTTGCGCTGAATACCGGCCAACATGCCGCCGATAATCGTCGCCCCCGAACGCGACGTACCTGGCACCATGGCAATGCACTGGGCAAAACCAACGACCAAAGCCTGCTTCCAGGTGATCTGCTCCAAGGCAAAAGCCGTGGCCTTTTGCGAAGTGGCAGTTTCACCCTGATCGCCGTCTGCCGTGTGCTTTGCATACTGTGGCTTGCGCTCGACCCACAGCATCAACAAGCCACCCAGCACCAGTGTGAACACAAACACAATCTGGTGATGGAACAAGGCTTTCACGTATTGAATCGTCAAGGCACCAATCACCGCAGCGGGCAAAAAGGCGATCAGCAGATTGCGGGTGAACATCATCTCAGTGCGATCACCACGCAAGGTTCCCATGATCAGTTGAATCAGACGCGCACGGAAAATCCAGACCACGGCCAAAATCGAACCAAACTGAATAACCACCTCGAACACCTTGGCATCGCCCGAGGAAAAATCAATCCAGGAACCCAGTATCAGCAAGTGTGCCGTACTGGAGACAGGAATAAATTCAGTAATACCTTCAACAATCCCCAGAAACAGGGCCTTCAACAAATAAATGGTTTGCTCGGTCATGTTGTGTGAATCAAAGCCAATAAAAATTAAGATGCCAAGAAGGGATCGATTTGTTCATCGTCGTAGGGCACGCGCTCCAAACTGACCTGGGAAATGCGACGCCCCTCCAGCTCCTGAACCTTGAAGCGATACACGGCATCGCGCTGTTCAAGCTCACAGACATCACCGACCTTGGGTAACTGTCCAAAACGCGTCAGCAAATAGCCGGCCAAGGTGGCGTATTCTTCCTCTTCATCCACCAGTCCATCCACGCCCAGCATCTGTTCCAGATGATGCAGGTCCGTGGAGCCATCCAATAGCCAGTGGTCCTGGGATTCCTGAACAATATCGGGGGCTTCATCCTCGCTGGGAAAGTCACCCGCAATGGCTTCGAAAATATCCAAGGGCGTCACCAGCCCTTCAATCGCCCCAAACTCGTCCGTTACCAAGACCAATTGACCGCGGCTTTGCTTGATGGTTTCCATCAAGTCCAAAATTCCGATGGACTCATACACAAAGACCGGCTGACGCAATTGATCCACACGGATATGACCATGAATCAGCAGATCTGCCAGTAACTCTTTGCTTCGACCAATGCCAATAACCTCATCGAGCGAACCACGACAGACCGGCACCATGCTATGAGGTTCCTGTGTCATTTTGTCGCGCAGAACTTCGGGGGAGTCCTGAATATTCACCCATGTAATGGCATTACGCGGCGTCATCACCGAATGCACGGTGCGCTCGGACAAGGTCAGCACACCGCTAACCATATTGCGCTCTTCCTGGCCAAATACCATTTGTGCCGATGCCCCTGGCAAATCCGGCCCAATGGCCGCCTCTCCCGAAGCGGGGCGCTTGCCCAACATGCGCAGCACAGCCTCGGCCGTACGCTCGCGCATGGGGCGACCCGCTTGCAACATACGCAGCTTGCGACGCGCCAACTGATTGAACATTTCGATCAGGATGGAGAAGGAAATGGCCGCATACAAGTAACCCTTGGGTACATGTATGCCAAAGCCTTCGACCAGCAAGGAAAAGCCAATCATCAACAAAAAGCCCAGGCACAAAATAACTACCGTAGGCCGACTGTTGATATAAGCCGTCAGCGGTTTGGAGGCCACCAGCATGATGCCAATGGCAATAATCACCGCCGCCATCATGACAGGCAGGTGATCGACCATCCCCACAGCCGTAATGACCGCATCCAGAGAAAATACGGCATCGAGCACCACAATCTGCGCCACGATGACCCAGAAGCTGGCATACATGCGCGACCCGGAGGCGTGAGCACTGCGGTTTTCAATACGCTCGTGCAGCTCCAGCGTACCTTTGAGCAGCAAGAAAAAGCCGCCCACTATCATGATCAGATCGCGACCTGAGAAATCCAGACCAAACACGGATACCAAAGGATCAGTCAACTGCACCAGATGGGACATGACCGTCAACAGGCCAAGACGCATCAGCAGGGCTAAGGACAGGCCCAGCACGCGAGCACGATCACGCTGCGCGGGCGGCAACTTATCGACCAAAATTGCAATGAACACCAGGTTATCGATGCCCAGCACAATTTCCAGAATTACCAGTGTGAGCAACCCAACCCAAACGGTCGGGTCCATCAACCACTCCATCTCAGCTCCTTGGCGCTGTGACTAAAAGAACACCCCGGCGGTGCCGGGGTCTAGGTTCTTAATCTTGCAGGTGCGACAGCATCTGGATAAAGATCTTCGGGCTGGCGGCAATCACATTGCCGGTTTCTTTCCAGGTTTGCTCGCCTTCAAAGTCGCCGACCAGACCACCCGCTTCAGTCACCAGCAAGGTGCCGGCGGCCAAATCCCAGGGTTGCAGGTTGACGGCGCAGAAACCATCCAGACGGCCGGCGGCCACATAAGCCAAATCCAAAACCGTTGCACCCACGCGACGCACAGCCGCACATTCGGCCAGCATATCGGCAAATGGGGAGGTGGGTTTCACGCCCGCGCCCGAATCTGGCACGTGCGCACCGATCAAGGCATCGTGATAACGAGTCTGGCCCGATACACGAATACGACGGTCGTTCAGGAAAGCACCACCGCCACGGCTGGCCGTGAACATTTCGTTGCGATTGGTATCGTAAATAACGGCATGGGCAGCCTGACCACGGTGCATCAATGCAATTGAAATCGCGTAGCACGGAAAGCCGTGAATAAAGTTGGTGGTGCCATCCAGCGGATCAATGACCCATTGGTATTCAGGGGTGCCTTCGCCTGCGGGTTCCAGCGGTGGGCGCTCGCCCGTTTCCTCTCCGATAAAACCGTGATCGGGGTAGGCTTCGCTCAACACTTCAATGATGGCTTCCTCTGCTGCGCGATCCACTTCCGTGACATAATCTTTAGGGCCTTTACGCGCAACCGACAGGTGCTGGAGGTCTAGACTGGCGCGAGAGATAATGGTGCCGGCACGGCGAGCCGCCTTGATGGCGGTATTGAGCATCGGGTGCATGGAAATTCCGTTTTTTTAACAATAATTGAGCCTGCCTGGCGTGCCCTGTTGCAGGGCAAAATCGCGTGAGCAGACACAGGAAGCGTAGCTTCAAAGTAGCTATTTTAAATGACTCAGACGCAAGCATCGGCATTTGATGATAATTTTCACCGGGTTCGCTTCATTATGGTGCAACCCAGCCACCCTGGAAACGTGGGCGCAGCGGCGCGAGCGATCAAAACCATGGGCTTTGGCGACTTATGTCTGGTTGACCCGCTCGACCCGGACGTTGCACAAAACCCTCAGGCAATCTCACTGGCCAGCGGTGCCGTAGACGTTTTGGAGCAGGCCACGATTGTGCCTACCCTGGCGCATGCGCTGGAGCCGGTCACCCTGGCTTTTGCCCTGACAGCCCGCCCCCGCTACCTGGGACCGCCAGCCGCCGATATACGCCAGACCGCCGAACTGAGCCGTGAACATCTGCGCCAGCACGCCGGCACAGTGGCCATTGTGCTGGGTACCGAACGCGTGGGCCTGACCAACGATCACATCAGCCAGTGCCAGTACGTCTGCCATATTCCAGCCAATCCTGAATACAGTTCGCTCAATGTCGCCCAGGCTTTGCAACTGGCCGCCTGGGAATTGCGCTACGCCCTGCTGGCTGAAAGTGGTGCTAGCCTCCTGCCCAATACCGATGGCAAGGCAGACCCCGGCAAGGAACTGGCGCCTCAAGCCAAGGTGCAAGCGTTGCTGCAACACTGGGAACAGGCTATCGAAAGCGTCAAGTTCCTGGACCCCAAGCATCCCAAAAAACTGGTGCCCCGCATGCAGCACTTGTTTGGGCGAGCCCAACTCAGCCTGGACGAAGTCGATATGTTGCGCGGCCTGTGTACCGCCATGATCAAGACCGCGAAAACGGCAGGTCACCCTATTCCCGAGCAGCGTAAAGACGAATCGGCCGGCCCGGAACAGCGCTAAAGCTTGCGCTCCGCCCCACTTGCCCGCTGCTTGCAGGAAGCTCTACCGGAAATGAGCGATCACACAGTGGACACTTTCTCGGCTGGCGTATATTCTTACTGAGTTACTTTTCGGTAAGCATTAGCTGTTTTCAAGCATGAACACTCCCGAGACCGTAGAACCGCAGGATCAGGCTGGGCCGCGTACCCTGCAACGCGGCTTGCTGGTGCTCAAGACTTTGCAAAATCATCAAGGCAAAGGGCTGAGCGTCACTGACTTGTCACGCGCCACGCAATTACAGCGCCCCACCATCTACCGGCTGCTGGCCGCTCTGATCGATCACGGGCTGGTCCAGAACAGCAGCCATAGCCGTCGCTACAGCGCCACGCGCCAGGATCAGGGCCTGTTTGGGCTGGACCCGCGAGTCACCATCATGCAGCCCATCATGCAAGAGCTAGCTCAACTGACCGGCGATGCCGTTTTTCTGGTGGGGCGCGATGGCGACGACTCCATTAGCCTATGGCGCGAAATCGGCCCCTACCCGGTACAGATTCTGGCCACTTATGTCGGCAAGCGTCAGCCCTTGGGCGTAGGTTCCGGTGGCATGGCCTATCTGGCCACACTGGGAGACGAGGCCATCGAACAGATTATCGAGCGCAATGCCAATCAGTTGGACCAGTACGGCGGCATGACCCAGCGCGAGATGCGCCAACTGGTTACCAACACCCGCATTCGTGGCTACTCGGTTGTCGGTAATTACGCTGTGCGCGGTGCCTTGGGTGTGGGCTGCGCTCTGTGCGACCACAAAGGCCGCCCCATTCTGGCCATGAGTGTCACGGCGATTACCGAACGCATGCCTGCGCCGCGTCAAAAAGAAATTGCCGGTCTACTGCGCGAGGCCCTGGATTCCGTGGCCGACAAGTTTTAGGCCTGGGTGGATTTCCGTCTCTGAGCGGTGCTGGGACCGTTAAAACCCTCATCAGCACACGGCGCTCCCTGTGTGCTTTTTTACTGCTTTTTTACTCTCCCGCCCTTATTCCCTCTGCTTGCTTTTCCAATCAACACAGATGGCTCCCCCAAGCCCAGCCTGTCAAAACGAGGGAAACTACGCCGACGACAAGCCTGGCCCCTTCCCAAGCAGCACCCATCCCAAGATAACTCCTGGAAAATGTCCACTATCAAGATTTTTCTTGCTGGCGCAATGGAACAATAGCTCATACAGGGCAATGGGTTAGGCGAGTTCCCGGCCCTTTCCCGTTTTCTGCCTTCAATGTGCTGAGTGCCACATAGGGGCATCGTGATAGGAAACTTTGAAATAACGCACTCTGGAGCAGGCCGCGCAGGACATTGCCGCCGGAGTAAGTCGGAAACATCGACCTATCGCCGATGGTTAAACGTGTGGCCGGCCTAACCCGTGCGCGCTACGCGATGCTGGGCTACGACATGGGTTCATCCTTGTGCCATGGCGGCCAACGATCGAACAACGGCTGGGGCAGCAACTCGCCACGACGGTGTGCGCCAGCGGGGTGTCCTGGGATGTTGGAAAGCAACGTGGTCGAAGTCTCTAGCGCTCGGAGACACGGCCGACGAGTTCTGATCGTTGTTCTTCAAATACATGGATTAAATGATCGGCGACTGCTCGGACGCGCCTTGAGTGCGCCAGGTTGGAATGGATAGCCAGCCAGATTGGCTGATCTGCCCCCAGTTCGGACAGCAGGCAGATAAGCCCCGCCTGTCGGGCCAGAAAGTGCGGGAGCACCGCCAATCCAATGCCAGCCGTCGCGGCAGCCATCTGTGCTGACAGCGTGTTGGCTTCCATTTGGCACGGTCGTCCTCGCAACATGCGAGCGATCCATTTTGCGGCCGGCAGATGGCTATGGGACTCGGCCCAGCCAATGAAGCTATCGTCATCGAAGGTGGCCGCATCAGCTCCGGCGCTACGCGCATCGACGTATCCACGAGCGCCGTAAAGGCCGAATCCCAGGGTGCCCAGGCGCTTGATCGTGACGTTACCCGCTTCTGGTTTGACCATCCGCACAGCCAGATCGGCATCCCGCCGGTGCAAGTTCACGGTCTGTACACCGCTGACGATCTCCACACGCAGCTCAGGATGGGTGGCAAACAGCTTCGGCAACGAGGGGACGATGAGCACGTTGGCCAGATTCTCTGCGGTGGCAAGGCGCACACATCCAGCCACTTGCCCTTGCTGCTGTGCGGCTTCTCCGAAAGCCTGCCCGGCATGTTCCAGTGCTTCAGCATGCTCCAGCAGGGCTTCACCATCATCCGTGAGGCTGTAGCCACTCTGATGTCGGCTGAACAGCGGTACGCCTAGCGCCGCTTCCAGGCGATCCAGTCGCCGTGACACGGTAGCAACGCCCATCTCAAGCGCGGTGGCCGCACCGCTCAAGGTGCCTGCACGCGCGATAGCCAAAAAGATACGGGCGTCATCCCATTGGATTTGAGCATTCATTTGTTTTCCGAATGTGGAAAATAAGTTTCCTATTTTATCTATTTTCCAATCACTTTTGGAAAGTCATACTTCCCCCATCTTGTAAGGGGAAGTGCAATGCAAAGACGAAAGCTTGGACACGATCTGGAGGTTTCCGCCCTCGGCCTTGGCTGCATGGGCATGAGCGAGTTCTATGGCCCGCGCGACGATGAGCAGGCGCTACATCTGCTGGGTCAGGCAATCGGCATGGGCGTGGACTTCCTCGATACCGCCGACATGTATGGCCCACATCACAACGAAGAGTTGATAGGCCGCTTCCTTGCGACACGCAAACCGAAGGTGCAGATTGCGACCAAGTTTGGCATCGTGCGCAGGCCCGGCGAATATCGACGCAGCATCGACAACAGCCCAGATTACGCACGAAAATGCTGCGAAGCCTCGCTGCGGCGGCTTGGTGTCGAGCAGATCGACCTGTACTACGTCCATCGAATAGACCCTGCGCAGGCGATTGAAGAAACGATGGAGGGCCTGGCCCGACTCGTACAGCAAGGTAAGGTCGCCCGCATCGGCTTGTGCGAAGTCAGCGCGGCCACCCTGCGACGTGCGCATGCCATACATCCAGTGGCAGCCGTCCAGACCGAATATTCGTTGTGGACACGGGACGTGGAAACCGAGGTTCTCCCGACCTGCCGCGAACTGGGTATAGGCCTGGTGGCTTATTCGCCATTGGGGCGCGGCTTTCTGACGGGTCGGTTCCAGCAAGATGCGACCTTCGAGGAAGGCGACTTTCGCGCTAGCCTGCCACGCTTCCAGCCAGAGAACATCACCACCAACCGTTCCCTGGTCGATGTCATTTCATCCATCGCCGTGCGCAAGACATGCACGACGGCACACATCGCTTTGGCATGGCTATTGGCTCAAGGCAATGACATCGTGCCCATTCCTGGTACGCGTCGCGTCGCCCATCTGCAGGACAACTTGGGCGCGTTATCGGTTCGCCTGGAGCCAGAGGATCTGGCTGAACTGAGGCGTGCGCTCGACGCAGTACCAGTCGCCGGAGACCGCTATACCGAAGAAGGTATGAAAGGGGTCAACGCATGAGCAGCCCTCGTTCTGAACGGCGCAAGCAGGCTTTTGCGTTGCTGGCCCAACTTGACCCGCAGGCCCCCGAAAAGGTCGCCAGAAACCTCGACGAACTGTCTGACGACTTTGCCGAACTGGTGCTGGGGTTCGCCTTTACCGATGTAGTATCGCGCCCAGGCATCGACTTGCGCACCCGCGAAATGCTGACCGTCGCTGCACTGATGGCGATGGGCAACGCACCGGGGCAACTCGAATTCCATATCCGGGCCGCACTGAATGTCGGTGTCAGCAGGAACGAAATCGTGGAAATCCTACTACAGATTGCCGTCTATGCAGGTGTCCCGGCATGCATGAATGGCATCAGTGCAGCACGGAAAGCGTTTGCCTCACATGCACAGGCCCAGCAGAGCCCAGCAACTGGAGGGACAGCATGAATCAGTTCGCGTCCCCTCCAAATCAGGAGAGCATTTCATGGCGCACCTGGCTGGCTCTCATTGCGCTTGGCATTAGCGCATTCGCTATCGTGACGACTGAACTAGCCCCGATTGGCTTGCTTTCGCCGTTGGCGACCGAGTTTGGACAAACTGAAGGCCAGGCAGGATTGATCGTGACGGCGTATGCCTGGATAGCAGCGCTTACTGCGCTGCTATCCGCCATTTTCCTGGGGCGAGTGCCACGCAAACCGCTCTTGGTCGGCTTGATGCTGGTCTTGACCGTCTCCTGCGCGATCGCAGCTTTCAGTGCACAGTTTTCTATGCTTCTGGGGGCGCGGATGATAGGGGCGCTGGCACACGGCGCTTTCTGGGCAATGATTGGCTCCATTGGTGCGCAATTAGTGCCCGCACGGCAGGTTGGATTGGCAACGTCGATTATTTTCGGTGGCGTATCCGTTGCCAGTGTGCTGGGTGTACCACTGGTCAACCTGCTGGCTCAACTCGATGGATGGCGAACGGCATTCATGGTGATAGGGGCACTGTCTCTGGTAGCGACCATCGCCATCGCTTGGAGCGTGCCACGCTTGTCGGCGTCAACATCCATCGGCCTGGATGCACTGACCAGCGTTCTCAAAAATCGAACATTCCAGGGAATCTATCTGACGACGGCTTGCGCAATCACCGCTCACTTCGCTGCCTTTACGTTTATCGAGCCTCTGCTTTCAAGTGCTCTGCGCATTCGTGTCAATCTCATCAGCACGCTACTACTGGTGTTCGGCATCGCAGGCATCGTGGGTAACTTGATTTCCGGGAAGTTGATTGACCGTCATCTCAAGCGTCTGGTTCTGATCTCCTTGGCACTGATGACCGCAAGCGTACTCGCAATCGGATGCCTACCCGTTGGAAGCTCTGCCTTCATCGTCGGTGTGCTGCTGCTGGGATGGGGGGCTGGCGTCGCGATCGTCTTTGTCGGCTTTCAAACCTGGATATTGAGATTGGCCGGATCGTCAGCGATGCCCGCCTCAGCCATCTATGTCGCCATTTTTAACGCGGCTATTGGCGCAGGTGCGCTGCTGGGAGGAATAGTGCTGTCCATGACAAGCCTGAGTGGATTGACGGTCATTGTTGGCAGTGCAATGGCAGCCAGTCTTATTCCAGTGATATTAATAAAAGCGCCCACTTCTTAGCTTGGCGGGTCTCTATAAAAAAGCCAAAGAGGACTCGCAAACTCGAATTGCAGCCGCACTGCCAGCAGGATGACGGCGTTCTCCAGCTCCTCGGTCTTGTCCAGTTGGCGAAACAACTTGCCCATGCCCTGGTCGCTGCTGAGGTGGGTGGCCTTGCCGTTGGGGAGTATCGGAACGTGGCGGCACGGATTGGTACTGCCGGGCCGATAGCCCCAAACTTCGACCAGATTGAACATGCGGCGAATGACGCGGTTCGCGTCGGCGCAGTCCAACGAAATGCGGCACTGGAGTCATGGTGAAACAAAAAAAACCGCCCAGTTTCAAACAGCGCCCTGCCCCCATTCAAACTGATCCTCAAATCCGTTCGTTTTAGCTAAATATCTCCACACCAGGGAAAACAGCCGGCCTTATAGCCGCCGTTGCCTGTCCACAGGCTCACCCCCCTCTCTTTCCCTAGGGTTAACGCGCCATCGTTTCGCCGCGCGTAAATAAACCGACATTTGCTTTATTGATCCCCTGCCGGGCCTGTCGCTATCTTGTGGGCACAACGATAAGCCCCCTAAGGGACACACCATAGGCCGACCCGCTAGCCAGGTCGGGGAGACAAAAAAAAGGATACGCTCATCATGAACACCACTGCTGCCATCCCGGCCAAACCCAGGCCAAACTTGCTGACCCGCTTTACCAATATCTGCGTGCGTTACGTAGAAAAGTGGATGCCGGACCCCTATCTGTTCGCCGTCATCCTGAGCTTGCTGGTTGTAGGACTGATTACCCTGTTTGTTGATGGTGCCACCCCCGGAGGAATGGTGGATGCCTGGTATCGCGGGGTATGGGGGCCTAAAAGTATTTTTACCTTTGCTCTGCAAATGGTGCTGATTCTGGTGACAGGCTACACCCTGGCCGAAGCACCACCGCTAAAACGCGCCATTATCTGGCTGGCATCCCGTGCCCGAACCCAAGTTGAGGGTGCCCTGTTGTGCTTTGCTGTAGGTTCAATCTTCTGCCTGTTGAACTGGGGCCTGGGGCTGGTTGCTGGCGCCCTGGTCGCACGCCAGGTTGCCCGCCGCCTGCCCCATGTCCACTTTGGTTATCTGATTGCCTCGGGCTATATGGGCTACCTGCTCTGGACTCAAGGTCTGTCCAGCTCGATTGCCCTGGCCAATACTGACCCCAACAGCCCCATCAACGTCATCCATCAACTGACCAGCATGACGGTGCCTTTTAGCCTGACCATTTTCCAGCCCTATAGCTGGATCCCGGTCGTGGCCCTGATCATCTTGCTGTTTCTGACAATCTGGCGCATGGAGCCCGACTACGCCTTGCCTCCCGACCCCGCTGTCTTTGCAGATATTGAAAAGGATCTACCCAAAACCAAACCCAACACTCCAGCCGAAAAACTGGAAAACCTATGGATTCTGAACGTACTGTTCTTTGCTGCGGGTATGTACTACTTCGTGCGCAGCGGTTTTGCGCTGAACATCTCATCCATGATCATGCTGTTCACCGTTACCGGTGCTCTGCTGCACTGGACCCCTATCCGTTTTATCAAGTCCTTTGTCGAGTCCGCCAAAACAGCAGGCCCGCTGATTTTGCAATACCCACTGTACGGCGGCATCATGGGCTTGCTGGCCTATATCCCCATGCAAGGAGGTCATGCTCTGGAGGAAATACTGTCCTCGGCGCTGGTGACCGGGGCCAATGAGTACACCCTGCCCTTTCTGACCTTTATCGCCTCCATCATCATCTCGCTGTTTGTTCCTTCCGGTGGCGGACACTGGGGGGTGCAAGGCCCCATCGCCGTGCAATCGGCCTTGGCCATGGGTCAGGACAGCCCCGCCTATCTGGGCCTGATGTCCATGGCAGTGGCCTTTGGCGAAGCAGTAGCCAATATGATCCAGCCTTTCTGGCTCCTGCCTGTGCTGGCCATTGCACGCTTGAATGTACGGCAAGTCATGGGCTTTACCGTCGTGGCCTTTCTGATTGGCACCGTCGTGTTGACGATTGCCATTCTTATTGCCCCCTTCACGCTCTAAGGACTTGCCATGTCTGTGAATGATTTCGCTACCCGAAACATGACATCCAGCCAGAAGGCGGCAGAAGCAGCGATTGCCCGCTACGAGCAAACCGAGGATCTGATTCAGGCCTTTGCCCATCTGGACAAGGAGCAGGTACGGCGCATCGCCCAAGAACAGGAGAGCAACACGGGCCCCTTGAAGGGGCTGGTCATCGGCATCAAGGATTTGATCAATACCAAGGACGCTCCAGCCACCTATGGGTCACCCATTTATCGCGACAACCGCCCCACCCAGGATGCCGCCATTGTGCAAGCCCTGATGGCGGCCGGTGCCGTGCCATTTGGCAAAACCGTCACCACGGAGTTTGCCTTGTTCAGCCCGCCCAAGACACGCAACCCCTGGAATCTGGAGCATACCCCGGGCGGTTCCTCGTCCGGCTCGGCCGCTGCCGTGGCCGCCAATGTGGTTCCGGTGGCCTTGGGCACCCAGACAGCGGGGTCCGTGGTGCGTCCTGCCACCTTCTGCGGAATTTATGGCTTCAAGCCCAGCTTTGGTGCCCTGCCCAGCAGCGGGCTGAAAACCATCAGCCCCTCTTTGGATACCCTGGGGATTTTGGGCCAGCGCCTGGAGGATGTGCGCCGTGTTTTCAACGCACTGCGCAGTACGCCAGAAGTATCGCAAGTCCTGCTGCAAGCCCCTTTGCGCCTGAGCTTTTTGCACACACCCTGGTGGGAGGATATTGCAGAGGATCTGCGTGATCGACTGGAAGCAAGCGTCGGCCATCTGAAAACGGATGATGGCCAGTTTGAGGTTCAGCTTAGCGACAAGGACAAGCTGTTTGGCGAACTGACCTACGCGCAGCAAGCCGTCATGGGGGCTGAGGTACTGGCCCATTTAAGCCATGAACGCCAGCAGCACCTGGAACTGCTCTCGCCTGCCTTGCAAACCTATCTGGACAAGTGCGCACAGACCCAGCCCGCCGAACTGATCCAGGCCCAAGGTCTGATCAATCAGGTCAAGCGCCATCCCGAGCTGATCTTCGGCGAGGCGGACCTGATCCTGAGCGCGGCTGCCCTGGGCGAGGCACCTACGCGCGACACCACGGGCGATCCCGTGCTGTGCCGTGCCTGGACGGCGCTGGGCATTCCGTGCATCAACCTGCCACTCGGTTTTGGCAACCACGGGCTTCCGTTAGGACTGCAAGTGGCCGCCCGCCCCGGGCAGGACGACCTACTGCTCGAGGCGGCCACCCGCATTGCCCATCGTCTGGGCACCTTAACAATCGCGCTGCCTGAACTACGATCCTGAAGGGCCAGGCAGCTTGTTTAACGAATCACATCGACAGAGGTATGACAGGGAAACCCAATGACGGACAGCAACTGGAATCTTAAGAATCAAGCCCGCCAGCAAAGACTGCAACGTGCCCGCCGCGCACTGGGAGACTCTTTGCAAGGCAAACTATGCAGCACGGATAAAGCCAGCGCCTTGCTGGAAGCCGTATTACAAGTAGGAGATCGAGTCTGCCTGGAAGGCAATAACCAGAAGCAGGCCGATTTTCTGGCCGACGCACTGGTAGGAGTCGACCCAGCGCAGATTCACGACCTGCACATGGTGCAATCCGTGCTGGCTTTGCCCCAGCATCTGGATGTGTTTGAAAAAGGCATTGCCAGCCGCCTGGACTTCAGTTTTTCCGGCCCGCAAGGTGCGCGCCTGGCCAGGCTGGCCTCGGCAGGGCGGCTGAACATCGGTGCCATTCATACTTATCTGGAGTTGTTTGCCCGTTACTTTGTCGATTTGACCCCAAATGTCGCGCTCATCGCGGCCCAAGCCGCCGATGAGCACGGCAATCTGTACACCGGCCCCAATACCGAAGACACCCCGGCCATTGTGGAGGCCACCGCGTTTTCCGGCGGCATTGTCATCGCCCAGGTCAACGAGCTGGTCGACAGCAAGACCACCCGCCTGCCGCGCGTGGATATTCCCGCCGACTGGGTGAACTTCGTGGTGCCTGCTCCGCGCCCACACTTTATTGAACCGCTGTTTACCCGCGACCCCGCCCAGATCAGCGAAATCCAGGTCTTGATGGCCATGATGGCCATCAAGGGCATCTACGCGGGATACGGCGTGCAACGCCTGAACCACGGCATCGGTTTTGATACCGCCGCCATTGAATTGCTGCTACCCACTTACGGGGAGTCGCTGGGCCTGAAAGGCAAAATTTGCCAGCACTGGGCCTTGAATCCTCACCCTGCCCTGATCCCGGCCATTGAAGCCGGTTGGGTGCAATCGGTACACTCCTTCGGCTCCGAGCTGGGCATGGAAAACTATCTGCGTGCCCGCTCCGATGTGTTCTTCACCGGCCCGGATGGCAGCATGCGCAGCAACCGCGCTTTCTGTCAGGCGGCCGGCCACTACGCCTGCGACCTGTTCATCGGCTCCACCTTGCAGATCGACCTGCAGGGCAACAGCTCCACCGCCACGCTCGGCCGTATTGCTGGTTTTGGTGGCGCACCCAATATGGGCGCGGATGCACGCGGTCGTCGCCACACCAGCCCCGCCTGGTTGAAGGCCGGTCAACAAGCCCGCGAAGGTCGTCAGGGTGCAGCCGGTACGCCGCGTGGTCAAAAGCTGGTGGTGCAAATTGTGGAGACCTTCCGCGAACACATGACCCCCGCTTTTGTAGACACTCTGGACGCCTGGACCCTGCAAGAGCAAACCGGCATGGATCTGCCTCCCATCATGGTGTACGGCGACGATGTCACCCATATCCTGACGGAAGAAGGCATCGCCAATCTCTTGCTGTGCCGTACCGACGAAGAACGCGAACAGGCCATACGCGGCGTTGCGGGCTACACACAAGTAGGTCTGGGACGCGATGCCCGCATGGTGGAGAACCTGCGCGATCGCGGCATCATCCGTCGCCCCCAGGATCTGGGCATAGACCCACGCCAGGCCACACGCAATCTGTTGGCCGCACGCAGCATGCGGGATCTGGTTCAGGCCTCCGGCGGGCTATATCAACCGCCGGCACGCTTTCGTAACTGGTAATGGCCCGCCACGCTATTTGCATTAGGAGATCACGATGACAAACCTTCCTCATGGCCTGGAAACCCTGGCCTACCGTTTCAAAGGACAAGAGCCCATCGCCACCTTCCAGCCGGTGCTGGTGGGCGTCGTAGGCTCGGGCAATCTGGAAGTGCTGGCCGAGCCCAAGGACAGCCCCGACTGCACCATCCATATTCACACCTCGGCACGCGGCTTCTCCACGATCTGGGATGCGGTGGTACGGGACTTTCACCAGCGCCATCCGCTGGCCGGTATTCACTTTGACATCAACGATATGGGGGCGACCCCGGCCGTGGTCAGCCTGCGTCTGGACCAGGCCGCCAGCGAAGCCCTGGCACGCAGCCAAGCACAAGGAACACCGTCATGAGCAGTTATCTGGAATGTTCTGCCCGCCAGCGCGTCCAGGCTCTGTTTGACGCGAACAGCTTTCACGAATGGCTGCCTCCTGCCCAGCGCTTGAGCAGCCCTCACTTGGCGCAGTTGGGTGTGCCCTCTTCCTTTGATGATGGCGTGGCCATCGGCCATGCTTTGCTGGGTGGGCAGACCGTGTATGTGGCGGCGCAAGAAGGCGAATTCATGGGCGGCGGTGTGGGTGAAGTCCACGGTGCCAAGCTGGTTGGCCTGCTGCGCCGAGCCATGATCGACCGCCCTGCTGCTGTGGTGCTGCTGCTGGAGTCCGGTGGTGTGCGCTTGCACGAAGCCAATGCCGGTTTGATTGCTGTCTCCGAAGTGATGCGCGCTTTGCTGGATACGCGCAATGCCGGTGTGCCGGTGATTGCCTTGGTGGGTGGGCAAAACGGTTGCTTTGGTGGCATGGGCATTGTGGCCCGCTGCACCAACCACCTGATCATGAGTGACGTAGGCCGTCTGGCCATGTCCGGCCCGGAAGTGATTGAAGCCTCGCACGGAGTCGAAGAATACGACTCCAAAGACCGCGCTTTGGTCTGGCAAACCAGTGGCGGGAAACACCGCTGGCTGACTGGCGATTGTGACGACCTTGTGCCTGACACGGTAGCCGCTTTCCGCGCCGCTGCCGTGCAAGGCTTGAAGAATCCGGCGCGTGGCCCGGTGACCCTGGAAGAGCTGGAACAGGAACATCAGTTGCTGGCACAACGCGCGGCCCTGCTGCCCGTAGAGCAATGGGATCACACTGACAATCAGGCCCAGACCTTGTGGCAAGCGCTGGGGCTGGAACAAAGCGATCACGTCGGGCAGATGGACGCGGCCGCCGTCAAAGCATTACGCCGCCAGGAGGCGCTGTCATGAAATGGGAAACACTGGTGCAATCGCTGTTCGATACGCAGCACAGCATCACCGAACAGAGTTTGTTCTTGCAAGGCAATGCCGAGTTTGATGGCCAGACCCTGGCCGTTATCGGGACTACCGAACACGCCCCCATCGGCGTGGCTCTGGCCCTGACCCAGGCACAGGCCGTGCTGGACATCATCAAGAACCATCCAGGCCGCAGCCTGCTGCTGTTGGTCGATACCCAAGGCCAGCAACTGCGCCGCCGCGATGAGCTGCTGGGCATCAACCGCGCTATGGCTCACTTGGGCATGTGCCTGGATCTGGCCCGACGCAAAGGCCACAAAGTCATTGGGCTGGTATATGACCAGGCTCTGTCCGGTGGTTTCATCACCTCCGGCCTGATTGCCGATGCCTGCTATGCCGTGCCTGAAGCCGAGATCCGCGTCATGCGCATCCCTGCCATGGCCCGCGTCACCAAACTGCCCGAAGCCATGTTGGAAGAGCTGGCGCAATCCAATCCGGTCTTTGCGCCTGGCGTCGGCAACTACGTGGCCATGGGAGGTATTGAGTCTGTCTGGGAGAGCAGTTCGCCAGAGCAACTGCGCGCTTCATTACGTGCGGCACTGGCCCAGTCCAATAATCAGGATCGCCGCGCCAGCGAGGGTGCCGAACGTGGTGGCCGCCGTCTGGCTGCGCAGATCATTGAACAGGTCTTGCAGGCATCCTGATGACCGCCCAACTGCCCGCTCGCCGTCACCACCTGATCACGCTGGACAGCACTGCCTGGGATCAGGAGCTGGCTGATCTGGAGCCGAGCAGCCACACCTATCAATGCCTGTGCAGATGGCAGGCCCGAGGCTGGCCGCTGGTCGTCAGCCGTCAGCCGGGCGAGCTGCGTAGCGGGCAACTGCAAGTGGGCATTCCTTTGCCGACCGCTTGGGGACGGCAAAGGCTGTCCCTGATCGTTCCCCAGGCTCGGAGCGTGAGCTGGGGCAGTTTCCCCCCCGCCCATGAAGCCCAAACCTTGCTGCCGGTTTCCTCGGCACAAGACTGGCTGAGCTTATGCCAACAGATGCAGGCACACGGCTGCACCGCTCAAATTTATGGAAGTTATGGCTGGGAACTGATCACCGGACAAGGCTATGTACGTGAAGGCTCGGATCTGGATTTGCTGCTGCCCGTGCAGTGCGCCACGCAGGCCGATCGTCTGGTGCAGCTATTACGTGCGGCCAACGAATGGCCCGGTTTCCCCCGTCTGGATGGCGAGCTGCTGTTTCCGGATGACGCCGCCATTGCCTGGCGTGAATGGCAGCAATGGCGCAGCGGTGCCAGCCGCAAAGTCATGATCAAACACACGCATGGTTTACGTATTCAGGCGCACTCGGACTGGCCCGAGCACGCCCCTAGCCTGGAGTCCTCTCATGCTGCTTGATGCAATTGAAACAAGGGCATTGGCGCAGTTACCCACTGCCCCCGACTCCATGGATCCATCTCGTTCCTGGAGTTGCACGGCCATAGGCCGGGCAGCCGTTCTGGCGCTGTATGACGAGCTGATTCTGGCCCCCAAACCGGGGCTGGTTTCCCTGATCGACAGCGGCAGCCATGACGATATGGATGCCAGCACCTTTTATCGCAGTCTGTTTGCTCTGCGCCATTATTTTTCTGACATGGCGGCCCTGGGCCAACAGCGTGTTCCATTCAGCCAGCTGCAAACTCGCGGGATTGCAGCGGAGGCTCGCATGCAGGCCGCCACGGGGGGCATCAATACCCACCGTGGCGCCATTTTCATGCTGGGCCTGTTGTGCGCAGCCGCAGGCGCCTGCCTTCCTTTTCGCACCCTGACTCCCGCCACGATTCGGGACCAACTTCAAACATTATGGGGGGCGGCTTTACAGGCCCGCAGCCAGCAAGCGTCGTCCGCACTGCCGGGCGGACGGGCGGTACGCCGCTATGGCTTGCAAGGCGCGAACCAGGAAGCCGCCCAAGGCTTTCCCACCTTGTTTGAAACGGCCTGGCCCGCCTGGCAAGCTGCTGTCAACATTTTGTCTCCGCACAGCACACCAGTAGCAGAACGGCAGTTGCAGACCGTCGGTTTGCATACCTTCTTTTCTGTTATGGCGGTCCTTGACGATAGTAATCTGGCCCATCGTGGCGGACTGGAGGGACTACACTACGCGCGCCGCTGCGCCGCGCAATACTTACAGGCGGGCAGTGCGTTCACCCCCGACGCAATGCAACGCGCCCAAGACTTGCATCAAGCCTTCATGAAACGCCGCCTGTCCCCCGGAGGTGCAGCCGACACCTTGTCGGCCTGCTGCTGGCTGGACCGATTGCAAGCGTATGCACCCGGCGGGGCCAGCCAGCGCCGCCCTACTGGAGCCTGAGCATGAAAATCGCCCTGCTGTTTTCCGGGCAAGGCATGCAATACGCAGACATGCTGCCCTGGATAAATCCAACAAATCCTTTGTTACTGCAAATGCAGGAGCAATTGCACGTCCCCGATTGGCGCGCTGCCATGCTCGACGCCAATTGGGCCAGCACCAATGCCCATGCCCAAGTTGTGCTGACCGCTTGCGCACTGGCCGCCTGGCAGGAATTGCAGGGGCAAATCCCTGCCCTGCAATCCTCCAGTCAATCTTTGGCCGCCGTGGCGGGCTACAGCATTGGCGAGCTGGCAGCCGCTTGTGTCGCCGGGGTTTTATCTGTCAGCGATACCGTCACCCTAGCCGGACAAAGAGCCGCCTTGATGGACCAGGCCGGAGCCGGGCAAGACAGCAGCATGCTGGCGATAAGCGGTGTTTCAATTCGGACGATTGAACAATGGTGCCAAGCACAGGGCGCCGCCTTGGCCATACGCAATGGCCCCGATAGTGCGGTGTGTGCGGGCCCGCGTGACAAGCTCTGTGCCCTGGAAAAGTTTGCTCAAGAACAAGGGGCTCGTTGCACACCCTTGTCCGTGAATATTGCGTCCCATACCCATTGGATGAGCAGCGCGGCTCACGCCTTTCAGGAGCAACTGAATCAAAGCGCACTGGCTGCCCCGAACGTGCCGTGGCCCACCAATGCCGGAGTGTGGGTGCATAATGCCGCTACCGCTGCCCAGGCCTTATCGGCGCAAATAATGCAAACTGTGCAATGGGATTCCTGCATGGAGCAGATTGAAGAACGACAGCCTAATGTGGTACTGGAAATTGGTCCTGGCCGTAGCCTGGCGAGCATGTGGAATCAACGCTATCCCGATATTCCCGCACGCTGTGTAGACGAGTTCCAAACCCTGGAGGGTTTGCAACGCTGGCTGTCACGCTGGGCGGGATAAATGCAGCGCGACATCGTGCGCTGGACATGCACCGTCCCTGATCAGGATTCAACACTTGGGCCGCCGTAATCGGCCAGCACCAAACCGACAGAGGATGCCAGCAGCGCTCAATAGCGGCCCTGTGAAGCCATGCACAAGAGAAAGAGAACAAAAGAAGGACCTGGCGCCGTTTTCAGATCCACATCAGGCAGACTTCTGCCCTTCTTTTTCCAGCTGCGTGCGTACGATCCGGCAGGCCCGTAACAAGCTCAACACATTCGGGCTACGCTCGCGCGACTTCATACACACCAGACCGATGCGCTGTAAATGTCGATACGGCGGCTCCAGACTGAACCACTGAATCTTGTCAGAGAAAACCTCTTTGGCACGGGCTGGCAAAAGGGAACACCCCACCCCGCCGCTGACCAGGCTCATCAAAGAAAAGATGTCTCCGGTGCGCATCACAATATCGGCATCGAACCCGGCTTTGGCCAACATGCGCTGCATGTCCCGGCCAGTCGCAAAATCGTCGGTCAGCGACACAAAGCGCTCCTGGGAGCAACGCTCCAGATTCACCACGGACAAGTCCGAACCTTGCCAATCCACAGGGGCGGCAAACATCAGCTCATCATGAAAAACAGGCAGCATTTCCAGGTCATCAGGCTGCTTTTGAGGCAACTCGATCAAGGCGGCATCAATATGACCGCCCCGCAGCTTTTGCAGCAGTTTCTCGTTGGAATCCAACACCAGATCAATCTGCATGGCAGGCTTGTGGACCTTAAGCTCTACCAAAAGGCGTGGCACCAAACGTATTGTTAGCGAATACATGGAGCCAATGCGCAGTTGATCCGACGAATAGCCCCCGGCTTCACGGGCAGCATCAATACCATGCTGTAAGGTACGGATGGTTTCCTTGGCGGCCTCGGCCAGCTCACGTGCCGACTCTTGTGGCACCAGGTGGCGCCCTTCCTGCAAGAACAAGGGGCAGCGCAAACCTTCTTCCAGACTCTTTAATGCCCGATGCACACTGACCGCACTGGTGCCCAACTGTTCTGCGGCACGGGCAATGGTGCCAGCTTCCAGAAAAGCCAGCAACACTTCCAAGCGTCGTACCGTGATTTTTTCGTCGATCAGAAACATCGTGGGGGTGGGAAGAAAAACAGCGCTAAGGCCACCAGTATGGAGCAAGCCTGACATCAATCCAATTCAGGCTAACCCCAAAAAAAATGCCCCAAGCCGCTAACAACACGGCTTGGGACATTTTTTCTTTATCTCAGACTTAGCTGAGTCAAAAGCCCGAATGATGTGCTTGCAGACCTGACATCCAAGCCCGAAGCCAACAGGATCACGCGGCCTTTTTCTCCGCACCCGATTGCACGATTTCTCGCACAGGAACCGGAGTCTGCAAACCAGCCTGATTCAATACCTGAACCGCACGGCGGAACAGATCAAAACGGGCATCCCAGAAATCAGCAGAACTGATCCAGGCACGCAGGTTTACCGTAATCACGCTGTCCTTGTACTCCATGACCATCACCACCGGGGCCGGGTCCTTGAGCACCTGCGGATGTTCATTCAACAAGTCCTGCAACAGCTTGATAGCCAGATCCAGATCATCGCCATAACGCACGCCCACACCAAAGTCCAAACGACGCGTCGCATTGCGGCTGTAGTTGATGATGGGGTTACCCCAGATCAGGCTGTTAGGCAATGTGAATTGAATGCCATCCACTTGTTCAAAACGGGTCAGGAACAACCCCACTTCCTGCACGGTACCGTCGCCTTTACCGACTACCGACACAAACTCGCCGGCACGCAAAGGACGCAGCATCAGCAACATGATGCCGGCGGCAATATTTTGCAGTGTGTTCTGCAAGGCCAGACCAACGGCCAAACCAGCAGCACCCAACACCGCAATAATGCTGGCGGTCTGTACGCCAAACCGCGCCAGTACGGCGATCAGCACAAAGACACGAATTGTCCAAACCGTCACAGACTGGGCCATAGGCACAATCGTGGGGTCCACTCGGGGAGAGCGGGCTGCCATCCGCTTGATGGCACGACCGGCAACGGCAGACAGCCACCAGCCAATGATCAGAATCAACAAAGCGATCACGACATTAAGCGCAATCGCGACAACGGCGGGAAACTCTGTCATCCAGGTTTGCAATTTTTCCACGTTTCAATCTCCTCAATTAAAAGGCAAAGCACCGAAGGGACTGGCCGCTAAGGGTAAACATTGCTAGTGCGCATCATAGCCTTGGGGGGGACATGAACCCAAGTGGACTAAGCTTTCCAGCTTATCCCCGAAAACTGTGGATAGCTCATAGGAAAAACTGGGCAAATCAGGAAAACTTTCAGTAGTATCAGCGGCTTAAAAACGGCGAACAGAAATCAACCAAATCCGGAAACAGCGCCCCGCTTATCCCCATAAAATGTGGACAAGTCACAGGATAAACCGTGAATCAATGAACTTATTTCAATATAATCAATCGCTTACACAAAGCGATCAGAGAATCGACAATTCTTTACCATTTTTTTCCTTGGGCAAGCACCGGTTTGTTGAAAACCGGCTTATCCACAAAAGATGTGCATAATAATAGGGAAAACCCCTGTATTAGCAAAAAATAGGCTTATAAAACAATCCCCTAAGTAGCCAGGTCAGGGATTCACCAATTCGCTCATCATCGGGCCGGTACGCGCCACAAGGATGCCAACCAATGTTGCTCTTGCGCTGGCCTGTCTGTAGGGCGATAAAAGTGCTTGATATATTCAAAGCCCGCTTGCTCCAGACGCTCTGACCACTGCTCCCAACTGTAGTAACAACCGTAGCGCTGACCATTCCAACCTTCCTGTCCCTGACCGCGCGGATTGGAGGAAAACAGCACCCCGCCTGGTCGCAGGCTGTGCCGCAAGGCCGTCAGCACGGCGGACAGCTCCGCACTGGGTATGTGGAATAACACGGCGTTAGCAAACACGCCATCAAACGCAGCAGCAGGCAAGTTCAAATCCAGGAAATCCTGATGCAAAACAGTCAGGCCAGTTTGCTGACGAGCCATTTCCACAAAGGCGGCACAACCATCCAGACCAACAGGGCGATGGCCCATGGCCTGAAACGCGACCAGATCCCGCCCCGGCCCACAGCCCAGATCCAGAATATCCACAGGCCCCGGCAAACCGATCGCCGCCAGCAAGGCGTCGCGATTCTGACTGACGTCATGGTCCCACGTGCCGTCCCGATAGGCCTGCGCATGATCCTGGTAATGATTGACGGTGCGACGACTGGTTTCTTTCATCTGAACATCCTTGCCTAAGCTATGGGTTTACTTGACGCTGCCTAACGATGGATCGACTATATCCCGAGTCCAATTTGAATCCGATGCCATGAAGCCAAGCTATCCGCTCTCCGTCCTAGACCTATCCCCTATTGTGCAGGGCTCCACCCCGGCCCAGTCTTTTCGCTGTTCGGCGGATATTGCCCGTCATGCCGAGCAATGGGGCTACCACCGTTACTGGCTGGCCGAACACCACGGCATGCCCGGTATTGCCAGTGCAGCCACTTCGGTCCTGATCGGGCACATTGCCGGTCAAACCAGCCGCATTCGTGTGGGCGCAGGTGGCATCATGTTGCCTAACCACTCTCCTCTGGTGATTGCCGAGCAGTTTGGAACACTGGCCTCTCTGTACCCTGGCCGTATCGATTTGGGCCTGGGCCGTGCCCCTGGCTCCGACCCCGAAACCGCCCGCGCCTTGCGCCGCAATCTGAACAGCGACCCGGACCAGTTTCCACGCGATGTACTGGAGCTGATGGACTATATGTCCGACGAACCGCGCAACCGCATCATGGCCGTGCCCGGTCGTGGTCTGAATGTACCGGTCTGGATTCTGGGCTCCAGCCTCTTTGGTGCTCAACTGGCTGCCGCGCTAGGCTTGCCCTATGCCTTTGCTTCGCATTTTGCGCCTGCTCAGTTGATGGATGCTATTGAGGTTTACCGCCGTCAGTTCCAGCCCTCCGTGCATCTGGAAAAACCGTACGTCATGCTGGGCTACAACGTCTTTGCCGCCGATACGCAAGACGAGGCCAAGCTACTGGCCTCCTCCTGGCAACAGTCTTTTGTGAACCTGCGCAGCGGTCGCCCCGGCCAACTGCCCCCACCCGTGCGCGATTATTACGAGCAATGCAGCCCACCGGCCCAGCACCTGCTGGACTCCCTGCTCAGCTGTACAGCCATTGGCAATCCGGAGCAAGTGCTTGAACAGATGAAAGGGTTCATTCAGCTAACGGGCGCCAACGAACTGATGCTGAACGCCAATATTTTTGATCACAACAAGCGCTTGCGCTCCTACGAGATTGCCGCCCAGTTGCGCGGCAGTCTGATATGAACCCACGCCACCTTCAAGAAACCGCACTGCGCTACTTCCAGGAAGTCGCGCGTTGTGGCTCTATCTCGCAGGCGGCCAGCAATCTGCATGTGGCTACCTCGGCCATCAGCCGCCAGATCAGCGGGCTGGAAGAAAACCTGGGCATGGCCTTATTCGAGCGCCATGCCCGTGGCATGAACCTGACCGCGGCGGGCGAATTGCTGCTGGCCCATGCCCGCCGCAGCGCCATGGATGCCGAGCGCACCTTGCACGATATTGCCGCTTTGCAAGGGCTGCAAACCGGCCTGATCCGCATTGCCTCCTCGGAAGGTTTAGCCGCCCAACTGCTGCCCCAGTGCATCGCGCAGTTTCGTGAAAAACACCCAGGCATACGCTTTTTGCTGGACGTGCTGCCACCACAGCGGATCAGCATGCTGCTGTTAAGCGGCCAGATAGATATCGGCATCAAATTCACCCAGACGGCTGAAAAAGACATCAAGACCTTGTTCCGCCGCGATGCGCCCGTCATGGCCCTGGCCGTTCCCGGCCACCCCGTCACCCGCACCGAACGCATCAGCCTGAAAAGCCTCTTGGCCCACCCCCTGGCCTTGCCCGGTCCGGACACCACGGTGCGGCAAATGATGGACGTGGCCTGCAGCGCCCAAAATCTGAGCCTGGACCCGGTATTCAGCAGCAATCACATGCAATCCCTGCATCAATTTGCCTTGTCCGGCGCAGGCGTAACCGTGTCGGCCCTGCTGTCAGCCCGTCACCTGATTGAGCAAGGTTTGCTGCAAGCCAGTTTCATCCATGAACGCGGCTTACTGAACCGCCAAATCGAAGTACAGGCCCTGGCTGGCCGCCGCTTGCCCTCTATTGTTCGCCGCTTTCTGGACGAGTTGCTGCCGCAGCTTGAAGTCGACCCGCAGGCTTTGCCAAAATAGCAACGCTGACCTGCTTATTTGTTGCTGGTTCGGCATCATCGCCTTTTCTATCATCTCTTGATTGAGGAGAGAGCCATGACAACACCCAGCAACACTGCAAGCACCGCACCCCCCCCTTCGATCCGCCGCCCCTGGCGACGTCTTGCCCAAACCCTGTTGGGTGCCATTCTGGCCGTCAGCAGCATTCCGGCGGCCCATGCCAGCGATTGGCCTGATCGTCCCATTCGCTTGGTCGTCCCCTTTCCCACTGGTGGTGCCACTGACGTCATCAGCCGGTTGATTGCCGAAAGCGCTGCCAAAGCGATGCACACCAACATCATCGTGGACAACCGCACGGGCGCAGGCGGCACCATTGGTTCAGCCGAAGTGGCCCGCAGCAAACCCGATGGCTACACCCTCCTGTTCACCACCAGCAGTACCCACGCAATTGCGCCACATCTGTACAAGTCTTTACCCTACGATGCAGACAAAGACTTCACCCCCATCGCCCACTTGGGTGATGCCGCCAGTGTCTTGCTGGTGAACCCGTCCGTCCCCGTACAAACCCTGCCGGAACTGATTGAGTACACCCGCGCCCATCCCGATGAGTTGAACTACGCCAGCAGTGGCAATGGCACCATCGTGCACCTGGGCACCGAGGCCTTTTTGAATCAGGCCGATATCGTCATGTCGCACGTTCCTTACCGGGGGACCGGTCAGGCCATTAACGATATGCTGGGCGGCTCGATCCATGTTTTACTGGACGCCATCCCCACCGGAATGCCGTATGTAAACAGCGGTCAATTGCGCGCCCTGGCGGTGACCGGCCCACAACGCTCGCCGCTGGCCCCCGATTTACCCACTTTTCAAGAGTCCGGCCTGCCCGGCTATGAATCAGTGACTTGGTTTGGTCTGTACGCACCCGCAGGCCTGCCCGATGAGATCCGTGATAAAGCTTATGAGGCTTTCACCCATGCCACTCAGGACCCCAACGTACGCTCACGCCTGCAAGCATTGGGCGTGGACCTGCCCCGCAGCACCAGCCAGGAAGCGTTTGTCTCTTTGGTTCGCGAGGACAGCGCACGTTGGCAAGGCCTGATCCAACTGACTGGAATACAGATTCAATGAACAAGACTGACACCTGTATGGACTGGAACAACCCCTACCCGTCCGCCCGTTCTGCGGTACTTGGCCAAAACATGGTCAGCACCTCCCACCCTTTAGCCGCACAAGCGGGCTTGCGCATGCTGCAAGCCGGTGGCAATGCAGTTGACGCAGCGTTGGCTGCTGCCATTGCCTTGACGGTCGTTGAACCCACGGGTTGTGGCATAGGCAGTGATGCCTTTGCCATCGTTTGGGATGGCAAAGAATTACATGGCTTGAACGCTTCCGGGCGCTCGCCTCGTGGCTGGTCGCCGGATCGATTCAAAGGCCACGCGACTGTCCCCGACAAGGGCTGGGAAAGCGTGTCTGTTCCCGGTGCCGTCTCTGCCTGGGCCGAGCTGTCCAGCAAGCTGGGCCGTCTGAGTCTGGAACAAGTCGCCGCCCCCGCCATTCATTACGCCCGAGAAGGTTTTCCGGTCTCGCCGGTTATTGCACGCTTGTGGGAACTGGGCCGTCAGCGCCTGGGCGATCAGCCCGGTTTTGCCAACGCTTTTTTACGCGATGGCAAAGCGCCTGTGGCGGGCCAGTGGTACCAGAATCAAGACCAGGCCAACACACTGGAACGCATTGCCGCCACCCAGGGTCAGGACTTCTATACGGGTGAACTGGCCCAACGCATTGCTGCCTTCTCCCGCCTGCATGGCGGTGCCATGGACGAGCAGGATCTGGCCGAACATCGTGCCAACTGGTGTGGCACCATCAGCCATCCTTTTGCCCAATCGGTCATTCATGAAATCCCCCCCAATGGTCAGGGTCTGGCGGCCTTGATGGCACTGGGCATCATGGAGCAGGCCGGCGTCGGTCAGCAACCGCTCGATCATATCGACACGGTACACCTGAGCATTGAAGCCATGAAGCTGGCTTTTGCCGATCTGTACGAGCACCACGCCGATCTGGAGCACATGATTCATCAACCCGAGCATCTGCTGGACCCGGCTTATCTGCGCGAGCGCGCTGCCCTGATTCAAAGGGACAAGGCTGGCGACCCCAAGCACGGCCTGCCCGGTCCTTCGGGCACGGTCTATGTCACCGCGGCCGATTCCAGCGGCATGATGGTGTCCTTGATCCAGTCCAACTATATGGGTTTTGGTTCCGGGGTGGTGGTCCCCGGCACCGGCATCAGCATGCAGAACCGTGGCCATGGTTTTACCCTGCGTCCCGGCCATGTGAATGAAGTGGCCGGTGGCAAGCGCCCCTCTCACACCATCATTCCTGCCTTTGCCATGAATGCCGATGGCACGCCGCAAATGTCGTTTGGTGTGATGGGTGGCCCCTTCCAGTCTCAAGGCCATATGCAAATGGCGCTGCGTGTTCTGCTGTACGGCCAGAACCCGCAAGCTGCTGCCGATGCGCCACGCTGGCGTGTAACAGGTGGCCGTGGCGTGGCGGTAGAACCTAGCTTTGACCCCGCTCTGGTGCAGGCCCTGCGCGAGCGTGGTCATGAAGTCGTCGTTGAACCCGGCAGCGGTGTGTTCGCTTTTGGCGGGGCACAACTGATTCTGCGCCAGGGCAATCATTACGTGGGTGGCTCCGACCCACGTAAAGACGGGCAGGTGGTGGCTTACTAAGCCTGCTTGCCTTCCAGAGATGATTGCCTCTGCTTCGGGCCTGGATTTCGTGATCCGGGCCCAAATGCCTCTTAGTCGCCCTGACTTGTTCGATAAACAGTTCGTCCGAGCAGCGGCGTTGGCGTACCCATCCTTTCAGCCTCCCCGAACGCTAGGCGCCGGACACTACGCAGCCCGTGCTCTGACAAAGAAGATTGCGTGGCATCTGCCCTGCTCGCTGCCCAAACGTACACCGTGGTCAATATCTGACACTTCCACGACACAAAGACTGTGTTTTTATCAGGTTTTCTTCAGCCAGGCAGAATGACTGCTGTACCATCAAAAATGGCCGCTTCATCCCCCGGGAGCGGTTTTCTATTTGTCTAAACGGCCCTGTCATCCTTGAGGCCGTCCGCTGGAGCCCATTCGGTGCTGTCATTTTTTGAACGTCGATTAAACCCCTACCCCGAACAACACGTCGCCCCTCCCCCAACAGGTTTTTTCCCCTTCATTTGGGCCTGTACGAAAAATTCGCGTGGCTGGATTGGCTTGATGACCGTGACCTCGATTGGCCTGTCAGCCTACGAAGCCATGCTGTTTGCCCTGCTCAGCTATATCGTGGACTGGCTGCCCTCGATTGAACCTGCCCAGTTCTGGAGCCAGCAAGGTGGCACCCTGTTGACGATTGCCGCTGTTTTACTGAGCAGCGTGGCCCTGATCAGCCTGCATACGCTGGTCATGCACCAGGTGCTGGCCATCAACTTTCCCATGCGTCTGCGCTGGCTGTTTCACAAACTGATGCTGAACCAGAGCATGTCTTTTTACGCCGACGAGTTTGCCGGTCGTATCACCACCAAAATCATGCAAACCGCTCTGGCGGTACGCGAGACCCTGTTCATGGCTGTGGAAGTGGTTGTGGGCATGAGCGCCTACCTGATCGGTATTCTGATCCTGGCCGGCAGCTTTGACCGTTTGCTGATTCTGCCCTTTCTGTTCTGGCTGCTGGGCTACGCATTAGCCTGCGTCTACTTTGTGCCCCGTCTGGGCAAAGTCGGGGCGGAGCAGGCCGATGCCCGCGCCTTGATGACGGGCCGCATTACCGACGCCTACACCAATATCAATACCGTCAAGCTGTTTGCCCACACGCGTCGTGAAGCAGATCACGCCAAAAACGCCATGCGCCGCTTCCAGGAAACGGGCCATGCCCAGATGCGCCTGATCAGCCTGTTTGAAGTGACCAACCACGTCCTGGCCACAGTCTTGCTGATCAGCTCGGCGGGCCTGGCCTTGTATTTGTGGTCGATTGATCAATCCACTGCCGGTGTCGTGGCGGCCGTCATTGCCATGGCATTACGGCTGTCGGGCCATTCCCATTGGCTGATGTGGGAGCTGACCAACCTGTTCGAGAACGTGGGTACGATTCAGGACGGCATCAACACCTTGACGCAAAAACCCACCGTGGTGGATGCACCCGATGCCAAGCCCCTGCAAATCGAGCAAGGCCGTATCGAGTTTCAGGACGTCAGCTTTGCCTACCGCGATAAAAGCCGTCAGGTTATCGACAAACTCAATCTGGTCATCAAACCGGGCGAACGTGTTGGCCTGATTGGCCGTTCAGGCGCGGGCAAATCCACGCTGGTCAATCTGCTGCTGCGTTTCCATGATGTCGATAGCGGCACCATCCGCATTGATGGCCAGGACATTGCCCATGTCACGCAAGACAGTTTGCGTGCTGCCATTGGCATGGTGACGCAGGATACCTCCCTGCTGCACCGTTCCATGCGCGATAACATTCTGTATGGCCGCCCCGATGCCAACGACGAGTTGCTGCATATGGCGGTAGAGCGTGCCGCCGCTGCCGACTTCATCCCGCAACTGCACGACCGCCAGGGCCGTGAAGGTCTGGACGCGCATGTGGGCGAACGTGGTGTGAAACTGTCCGGCGGCCAGCGTCAGCGTGTGGCCATTGCCCGCGTCATGCTGAAAGATGCCCCCATCCTGTTACTGGATGAAGCCACCAGCGCACTGGACTCCGAAGTGGAAGCCGCCATTCAGGAAAGCCTGAACACCCTGATGCAAGGCAAGACAGTGATCGCCATTGCCCACCGCCTGTCCACCATTGCGGCACTGGACCGCTTGATTGTGCTGGATCAGGGCCGCATCATCGAGCAAGGCAGCCACCAGCAATTGCTGGAAAAAGGCGGGTTGTATGCCCGTTTATGGGCTCGTCAAAGCGGCGGATTCCTGGGAGAGACCGGCAAACAAGATGTCTAAGCCGGTGTCACTTGCTTGCAAAAAATACTGACGTTACGCTTTTGTCCCATTAGAATCTCGAAAGATCAAACTTCGCCGTGCTTGCGGCGAAGTTTTTTTTCAACTTATTGAGCCATACGAAGAAAAAAATCATGTTTTTAGTCTTCCCCGATTCCGCCGCCATTGCGACACACCTGAGCGCCCGTCTTCAGGACATTATTCGTCAGGATCCACAAGCGACGCTGGGTCTGGCAACCGGGGGGACCATGGAACCCATTTACGCCCGTTTCGTGCAGGACGCGCGTGACAATGCGCTGGATGTGTCCAAGATCAATAGCTTCAATCTGGACGAGTATGTCGGTTTATCTGCTGAGCACGAGCAAAGCTACGCCTACTACATGCACCAGCACCTGTTCAGCCAATTGCCTTTTGATGCCGCGCGCCTACACCTGCCCAATGGCCTGACCAAAGAACTGGAACAGCACTGCCAGGACTACTCTGCGGCGATTGCTGCCAGCGGTGGTGTCGCCTTGCAACTGCTGGGCGTGGGCACCAACGGCCACATTGGCTTTAACGAACCGGGTACCCCTTTTGACAGCCGCACGCATGTGGTGGCCCTGTCCGAGCGCACCCGTATCGACAACAGCCGCTTTTTTGACTCCATGGACGAAGTGCCAGCATCGGCCATCACCATGGGGATTGCCGATATTCTGAGCGCCCGTGAAATTGCCCTGGTGGTCACCGGCGAGCACAAGGCTCGCACCATGCTCAATTATCAGGAAGGCGGTATCACGCCCGAGCTGCCGTTCACTGCCTTGAAGCAGCACGCCAACACCCACATCCTGCTGGACGAGGCCGCTGCCAGCCTGCTAGACCCCAGCCTGTGCCACCGTCCCCTGATCAGCCAGGCCGCCTGAACCGGCTTGCCAGCCCCCGCCCAGCGCTCTGAACAGCGCCGCGCGGGACTGCAAACGCGACTGCATCAAGCTGACGCGCACATCCTGAGCGGCGTACAAGGTACGCTGCGCATCCAATAAAGACAGCAAGGTTTCCGAGCCGGAGCGATAACGTGCTTCGGCCAGTTGAAACGCTAGCCTGGCTTGCTCCCACTCCAGTTCCATGATCTGCGCCTGAGCATCCAGGCTATGCAGTTGCGCCAGCACACCTTCCACATCCATATAGGCCTGCACAATGGTCTGACGATACTGCACCAGCCACTCCTGCAAACGGGCGTCGCTCAAATCCTTGCCCGCCTCCAGACGACCCGCATTGAAGATAGGAGCCACCAGTCCACTGATCAGGCTGTAGACCGGATGGCGCAAGCTTTCTTCCCAATGATTGCCCGATGCCCCTGCCCGCGCCCCCAGAGTCAGGCTGGGATACAGGGCAGCGCGCGCCACCCGCACATCGGCATGCGCCGCTGACAATTGGGCCTCGATGCGCGCAATGTCAGGACGTTGCGAAAGCAGTTGTGAAGGCAAGCCTGCCTCCAGCTCCGGCACCTGCAAACTGGCAATATCTTCTTGCGGTTCAGGCATGATTTCAGTACGGCCCAACAAGGTCGCCAACTCCACCCGCGTGCGCATGGCCTGCTCTTCAAGCACAAACAGTTTGCGCTGTTGCGAAGCCAGCAATTGACGTTGCTGTGCCAGCTCCAAAGGCGAAGCCGCCCCCGCCCGCAAGCGGGCCTCCAGCAAACTCAACAAGCGTTGTGCAACGGCCAGGTTTTGACGGGCAATGGCGACCCGCTGTTTATCACCCAGAGCCTGCAAGCTTAAATGCACCACCTGCGCCTGCACACTGACACGCAGCACGTCCAGCTCGTAATTCGCCGCCTGAGCCAGGAACACGGCGCTGTCGGCCTGAGCACGATGGCGCCCCCACACATCCAGCTCGTAGCTCATGAATACACCGGCCACATATTGCGAGCGAGAGTCTCCATGCGAGGAAGAAAACGGCGCATCTCTTTGCACAGACAGATTGCCCTGCAATTCCGGCAGCAAACTGGCTCCGGCAATGCGTGCCTGGGCCTGCGCCTGCAAGATCCGGGCCTGAGCCTGACGTAGCACCGCCACATCCTTCAAGGCTTCCTGCATCAGACTGTTCAAAGCGGGACTGTTATAGGCGCGCCACCACTGCGGCTCCACCTGGGTCAGAACCGGCTCAGAAGCCACCTTGCCTTGTTGCTGATAAGCCTGGGGCAGCGTCGGTGCTGTCTTGTCCAGATCAGAGGACAAGGAACTGCACGCTTGCAGCACCAGCGTGCTCATGGCCCCTGCTATCCATCGGTACTGAGCCATGCTTACTCCCCCGCCAAAGCCTGAACGGGGTCCAGTGCGGCCGCCGTCCGTGCGGGCATATAGCCAAAAACCATGCCCGTCACCACGGCGCAGCCAAAGGCACCCAAAGCAGCCCGCAAGGAAAACACCACATCCACCCCTCCAAAAATCAAACCAATACCTACCACAGCCCCCACCAGCACACCCAGGCAGCCACCTGTGATCGTCAACAACACCGCCTCGGTCAGAAACTGGCGCATGATGTCGCTTTGTCGCGCCCCCGTGGCCATACGTATGCCAATTTCCCGCGTGCGCTCACGCACTGTCATCAACATCACGTTCATGACGCCAATACCGCCCACCACCAAAGACACGGCGGCAATCAGGCCCAGCATCATGCTCATGGCCTGACGCGTGGACGCCTCGGCCTGCAAGCGAGCCGCCGCATTGCCGATTGAAAAGTCCTCGCGCCCACCGTGACGTTGTGTCAGCAACTGGCGCATGTCCTGCTCCGCTTCCAGAACGGTCGCGCTGTCCCGCGCATCAATCACCACATAATCGGGTTGCGTCTGAGCCTGATACACACGAGCACGCGCCGCGTGGTAAGGCACAAACACCATATCGTCATAATCCTGTGCGCCTGAGTCGGCACCGCGCTCCTGCATCACCCCGATCACCTCAAAAGGCGAATTACCGATCAGGAGCTGCTGCCCCAAAGGCACATCCCTATCGGGGAAGAAATGCTTGGCGGCACGATGTCCCAGCACAACCAGAGGGGCCAGATCCCGGTCCTCGGCATCGGTGTAGTAACGGCCTTGTGCCAACTGCCAGCGGTGAATATCCGGCATGGTTTCATTGGCGGCAAACACATACACCTGCCGGTCCACACGGCCCCTGCGCACCGTAATGGGATCACCGATCACCGGCATCACACGCCGTATCAGGGGCAGTTCACCGACCGCCTCCAAGTCGTCCTCGGTCAGTTGTCCTTTGGGCAAACCATTGGGAGGCGAGGAACTGCTCAAGTACATGATGGTGGTGCCCATCGTGCCCATCTGATCCATCACCCGCTGACGCGCGCCCTCGCCCACGGCCAGCATGACAATGACCGAGGCCACACCAATAATCACCCCCAGCAAGGTCAAGGCGGTGCGATGCCGGTTGATCAGCATGCTGCGCAAGGCACTACGTGCCGCATCCTTGATTTCCGAGAGCCAGGGCGAGCGGCGATGCACCGACTCCGTCAAAGGCGGCTTGGCCCTTGTTTCCTGGGCCGCATCGGGGCGGCTATCGGACAAGATGCAGCCATCACGAATCTCGATCACCCGGTCCGCCATCGCAGCCACTTGATGATCGTGCGTAATCAGAATGATCGTGTGCCCGGAATCCGACAGCTCGCGCAACAAAGCCATGACTTCCGCACCGCTACGTGAGTCCAGCGCACCCGTGGGCTCGTCGGCCAGAATGACTCGACCACCGTTCATCAAGGCACGGGCAATGGACACGCGCTGCTGCTGACCGCCAGACAACTGATTTGGGCGATTGTCCAGCTTATCCGCCAGTCCCAGACTGCTGAGTAATTCTGCGGCACGTGCAGCACGCGTGTCCTCGTCCAGGCCCGCATAAATAGCGGGCATCTGCACGTTTTCACTGGCCGTTTCGGTAGGTATCAGGTGATAGCCCTGAAACACAAAACCAAAGGTCTCCCGACGCAAGGCAGCCAGCTCATCCGCGCTTAACTGTGCAACATCCTGGCCTTGGAACAGATAAGTGCCGCTGCTGGGTTTGTCCAGACAACCGAGCAGGTTCATCAAAGTCGACTTGCCCGATCCCGACGCCCCCACAATCGCCACAAACTCGCCCGGCTCAATGCTCAGGCTGACATCGAACAAAACCTGCACAGCCGGTGTGGTGCTGGGCGGGCCACCATAGATACGGCAGATGTCGCGCAGCTCAATCAAAGACGGTGCAGCCCCTACCATTGCAACCACCGCCAGCCACGCTCAGGTGTGACTACCGCCAGAACAACCTGCTCTTCGTTAGCCAGCCCCTCCACAACTTGCACCTGATGGCGATTGCGCACCCCCAGGCTGACCGGTTTTTCCTGCAGCTTGCCTTGCTCCAGCACAGGCACCTTGAAGGCATCGGGACCGCGCTGCGGGTCAGGGCGCAAGGCCGCCAAGGGCACCAGCAAAGCCTGATCGGCACGATCAATTTCAAACAGCACCTGCGCGGTCATCTGCGGCATCAACGCGCCGTCTTTATTGTCCACATCAAACAGCACCGTATACATGATGGCCTTGGTGGCGCTCGGGGCGGCTGCGGCGGTTTCTTCCTGCGCGCTGCCCTCGGGCGCCGGCAGGACCTGCCGCACCGTAGCCTGCCATTGACGCGCCTGTGTCTCGCCCTGCTCACCCAAGGTTGTAAAGGTCACGGCCATACCCGGTTTGATACGGCGGATATCCGCCTCGGACACGCTGGTCCACACCGTCATGGTGCCCAAATCGGCAATACGCAAAATAGTGGGGGTTTGATAAGTGGCATTCAGTGTTTGCCCTTCACGCGCCTGTACACCAATAACGGTGCCACTCATGGGTGCGTAAATGCGCGTGTAGCCCAATCGGGCCTCGTCCGCTTTCAGCGTGGCCTGAGTCTGCTCCATCTGCGCTTGCACATGGGCAACACGAGCCTGAGCCGTCGCCAGATTTGCCTGGGCAATTTGTATATCCTCCTGACGGCTGGCCTGCTGGCGTTCCAATTGACGCTGACGAGTCAACTGCTGGCGCGCCAGTACAAGCTGCGCCTGCTGCTCGGCCAACTGAGCGCGATACGCCGCCAACGACGCGCGGCCTGCATCGACCGAGGCCTGTTGCACACTGGGGTCAATTTCCACCAGCAACTGGCCCTGCTCAAGCTGATCGCCCGGCGCAACCGGCAACGCCGTAATCTGCCCCGACACCTGTGCCCCGACGTCCACATAGCGACTGGGCTTCAAGGTTCCCACCGCCGCAACGGTCGCGCGTATATCGCCTTGCTCTACGGCTACCGTTTCAAATTGCTCTGACGAGCGCCCGGCCTGTGCGGCCAGCGCCCCCAATACCAGCACCGCCACCAGGGCGAACGCCCAGCGACGCTTCACTGCTTTGGACTTCATACATAATCCCGTGGATCTACACCCGCCCGGCTCATGGCGGGCAGGTGATCAAAAAATAATAGTGGTCAAAAAGAAAGGGGCTTGCTCACCCCAACACTGGCTCAACGCTGCTTAACAACGGGCCTAGAGTCCTGGCAAAACGGCGCAACAGGGGGGCAAGGAAAGAGATCCTTTTTCAGGCCTTCTCTATAAAGACGTTTGAGAGCCCATTTTCCGGACATTTATTTTGTAAAAATTATCGCGGCAGGCTTGGACAAACCGATATAAGGCCGAATCGGATTAGCGGAGAATCGCATTACCTCATTGTCAGGAAAAACCAGGCAGTAAAAAGCTGGCAGGGGAGAGCCTCCCCTGCCCCGTCCTTAAAACTCGGCGGACATACTCAACATGAAGGTGCGTGGCTGCGATAAGACCAGATAGCCATTATTGGGATAACCGCCTACCGAAGCCCAATACGTCGTATCGGCGACATTCTCGACACTGGCCCTGAACGTCATCGGCACACCGGAGATCTTGCGCTGGTAGCTGGCCCCCAGGTCCCAGCGTACCCAGCCTGGCACACGGATTGCATTGGCCGAATCCGCGTAACGGGCACCAGTGGCCAATAGCTGTGTATCCAGCGACAAGCCCGTCACCTGCGGCACATCCCAGGTCAAACCCAGACTGCCTTGCCAGCGCGGCACGCCAATCACTCGCTGGCCTTCGCTAAGCGGATCACCCGTGTTTTTCTGCTTGGTGTCCAGGGCAGTCACGCCACCGAGAATGCGCAAGGAATCGGTCAACTGACCGTAAAAGCTTAACTCCAGCCCGTTATGGCGGTCCTTGCCCGCTTCCACAAAACGCAGATCGTCATTGACCACGCCACGCGGTTTGGTCGTGGTAAAGAAGGTTAGCCCGCCGCCCAGAGAACCGTTGTCGTACTTGACCCCCAGCTCTTTTTGCTTGGCCACAAAGGCCGACAAGCGCTGCCCGGCGTTTTGAACCGGCTGGTTATTAAAGCGAGTCGGTGCCAGATCACCTTGTGCCAGGCTTTCCGTGTAGTTGCCATACAGGGCCCATTCATCCGTCAGCTTGAACACCACACCCGCTGCAGGGCTGGTATGTTGCTGACGGTCTTTGCGCTGCAAGGCTTGGGTGCCGTAGTCATAGCTGCGCGTTTCCATGATTTGATGGCGCAAACCCAGCATCACTTCCAACCGATCATCCCAGAGGTACATCAAATCACCCAGGGTATAACTGGTCAATTTGGTGCGCCCTACCAACGCCGGAGACCCCAGATCACCACCTGTAAAGGCGATGGGCGACAAGGCCTGGTTCACGGGATCATAAAGATTGCTGTCCTGCTTGCTGCCCATGGCCCAGGCGTTTTTCTCCTTGTGGTCATACAAGGAGGCGGCGGCCACCAGTTCATGCAGCACAGGCCCGGTTTCAAAACGGGCCCGCAAACCCAATTCGCCTGTTTTCACATCATCGCGTCGGGAATTGTTGAAACGTGAGAAAGTGGTTTTGCCAGATACCGCATCCGTGACCGTCTGAGTCGCAAGCTGATTATCTTCCTTGCCATGTTTCATGCCATAGGCAGCCCACAAGGTAATGGAATCATTCAGATCATATTCCCCGCGTAGGGTGCCGAAAACGGTTTCCTCATTGGAGTACGTCCAGGGCTGAGCGAAGTTACGCTTATGTGAAGGCAAGTCCGGCAAGGCGGACAGGCCCGCCTTTAACGCCACATTAGGCCGGACTTCACGCAGCTTGTGCTCCTGATAGCCCAGATCCGCCGACAACCGTACGCGCTCACCACGCCAATCCATCCCCACTGTGTACAGATCCAGACGGGTATGTTCATTGTCGACAGCCGTATCGCCACTACGCCTGATGGCATTGACGCGAATACCGGCCGCATCATCGGCAAAACGGCGCGACATATCCACCTTGATCTGGCTTTGCCCGCCACTGCCATAACCCACACCAAGCTTGGTCAGCGGGTTCTCACCGGCACGTTTGGGCAGCACGTTAATCGTGCCGCCAATACCACCGCCAGAGGGCGCGGCACCATACAGAAAACCCCCTGCTCCATGCAGCACTTCAATGCGCTCGGCCAGTTCCGCAGCCGTCGCTTGTCGGGGCAGCAGTCCAAACAGGCCGTTGTAGGCAATATCATCGGAAGCCGTCAAAAAGCCCCGGATGAAAAAACTTTCCTGGAAGTTGCCAAAACCACGGGCCACACGCACAGAAGGATCATGGCGCACCACATCGGCTACCGTGGACGCCTGCAGTTGCTCGATATAGCGGCTGGTATAGCTATTGACGCTAAAGGGCGAGTCCATATTGTCCAGGGAACCCAGTACCCCAACCCGGCCTCCGCTGGCGACCTGGCCGCCAGCATACTCCGGCAGCAAACCCTGACGCGACGCATCGGCACTGGCATTGACGGTAATGGTTGATAACTCCGGCGTCTGGGCACGATTGACATTGTCTTGGGCCTGAGCCTGAACATGAAGAGCAAACAAGGACAAGACCAAGGTGCGTCCCAGGCAAGGTTTGAATAAAGAAGTCATCACGATTACCTATCAACCCTTGATGTTCTTCAGATCAATGCGCACCACACTTTCACGCTTGCTGGCCTTGTACTGCGGGGTAGCAGGCGCCTTAACGGTTACGTACAACTGGCTGTCCGGACCCAGTTCCAGGCTGTTGGGGTTATCAGGCAAGTTGTACTGCGCCTTGACCGCATAGCTGGCGCCATCCAACACGGATACCTTGCCTTGCTCACGATGCGTCAAGTACAACTCATCACGATCGGCGTTGTACAAGATATCCATCGCGTCGCCCACCGGCAGTGTCTGCAGCAATTTGCCGTCTCGGGCATCCAGCACATACACGGTTTTCTGGTCCTTGGTCTCTGTCACATAGAGACGATTGCGGCTGGAGTCCAGCGCAAAATTCAAGAGCAAGGCGGGTTTGACGCCCGCCGGTTTCCAGCGCTGTTCAATCTGATTGGTTTGGGTATTCACCACCATCACCTCACCATCACCATTGGCGGCATACAGACGATGCGAGGCCGAATCCACCAAGAGCCCCGTGACCCATTTGCCAGCGTTTTCAATGGTGTCAATCAGCTCCAGAGTGCGATCATCCAACACCCAGATCACGGCAGGCGCGCCTACGGCTCCCACATAGATACGACCTTGCTGAGGATCGTGACGAATCGTGCGCGGACCCATTTTGGTGTCATCAAAACTCTTATTGTTGAAGTGGACGCGCTCTATGTTTCCGTCCTCCTTTAGCCCTACTTTGGAGACGGCAGCAGCCAGACTATTGGTCACGTACAACGTATCGCCCGAGGCGTTCCTTGCCAGGCCGAAATTGCTCTGGTCGGTATACATGGTCCCCTTCACATCCAGAGTGATGGGGTCCAGCTTATAGATCACGCCGCCACGAACCGACGGCGCCCGCTCTGCCGAGGCCACATACAAGGAATTATCAAAGGGGCTGTAAACCGCTTGATAAATCCCGTAGGCCAGATCCTTGCGCAAGGCTCCTTCTGCCGTAATCGAGGTTTTTTGTGCCAGCTCCGGCGTCAAGGGCAGCGAGACAGCCTCTGACGGCTGGGCGTGAGCAAGCGATCCGGCACTGAGCAAAGCGGCAGACAAGACAGACAAAGCAAGACAACGTGTGAACATGGGCATATCCTGTTTTCGAAATAGAAGTGATTATCATTTCTATTATTGCATTAAGCACCTCTATGCTCAAAACCGGGATATCCCTGCTCCGTAAGGGGAAACACGCGGGACTAAATCAGCCGCTTCCCTCCCCCCCCGCTTGACTGCCCTCGCTACAATATCGACTCAGCCGCCTTCTGGGCGGCCTTGTTGTTGAATTCCCTGACCTGTAACTGTGCTATGACTTCTGCTGCCGATCTGTCCGCCCACACGCCCATGATGCGTCAATACCTTCAGCTCAAAGCGGAGGCCGGCTCGCATCTGCTGTTCTATCGGATGGGGGACTTCTATGAGATGTTCTACGCCGATGCCGAGCGCGGCGCGCGCCTGCTAAACCTGACACTGACCAAGCGCGGGTCCTCCAACGGCGAGCCCATCCCGATGGCAGGTGTGCCTTTTCATGCCATGGAAGGGTATCTGGCGCGTTTAGTCGCTTTGGGCGAATCCGTCGCCATCTGTGAGCAAGTCGGTGACCCGGCTACCAGCAAAGGACCGGTCGAGCGCAAGATCATGCGCGTAGTCACCCCCGGCACGCTGACCGATGATGCCTTGCTGCCTCCCAAGGCAGATCGCCTGATCGCCGCATGCACGCTCATCAAAGTACAACGCCAGGAAATGGTCGGACTGGCCTGGATGAACCTGGCCAGTGGCGAGTTTCTGGTCAGCCAGTGCGAGCCGGACATGCTGGACACGGAACTGAACCGTATCGGCCCCGTCGAGCTGGTCTACCCCGAATCGCTGCGCCCTGCCCCGGAACTGCCGCAAGCCAGTTGCCACACCTTGCCGGACTGGCACTTTGCGCAAGACGGTTCACGCGAAACCCTGCTGGACCATTTCGATCTGGACTCTTTGGCCAGCTTTGGTCTGGACGATCTGCCTGCGGCTACGGCAGCAGCCGGAGCCTTGCTGCGTTATGTCGGCAGCACGCAATCCCAATCCCTGGTTCACATCACGGCTATCCGTGTTCAGCATAGTTCGGACTTTCTGGTGCTGGATGCGGTCACGCGCAAGAATCTGGAAATTACCGAAACCATTAGCGGTGAAACCAGCCCGACGCTGTTCTCTACGCTGGATCATTGCCAGACCCCCATGGGCAGCCGTTTGCTGCGTCGCTGGCTGCACCATCCCTTGCGTCTGAACCACGCCGTCCAGCAACGTCAGGATGTGGTGTCCCTATTTTTCCAAACCCAGCAAAGCGCCAGCCTGAATGCAGGCGATCCTTTGGGTGTGCTGCGCCATGCCCTGCGTCGTTTTCCAGACCTGGAGCGTATTGCCACGCGTATTTCCTTACGCAGCGTGCGTCCACGGGAACTGGCCAGTTTGCGCGATGCGCTGGCAACGCTACCCGAGCTGCGTCAGGAACTAGAACACAACTTTGCTCAATCTGAACATTTGTATGGGCATTTGTTAAACCTGGCGCTGGACCCAGAGCTGGCCTCTTTGCTGCAGGCCGCTATCGCCTCCGAGCCTGCCTTGCTCGTACGAGATGGGGGTGTCATTGCCGATGGCTACGATGCCGACCTGGACGAATTGCGCAGCTTGGCCAGCGACAGCGGCGATGTGTTGGTCAAGATCGAAGCCCGGGAGCGCGAGCGTACCGGCATCGCCACCCTACGCGTCGAATACAACCGTGTGCATGGTTTCTTTATTGAGGTCAGCCGGGGTCAGGCCGACAAAGTCCCCGACGATTACCGCCGCCGCCAGACACTAAAAAATGCCGAACGCTTCATCACACCTGAGCTAAAAGAATGGGAGGACAAAGTCCTGTCCGCCAAGGACCGCAGCCTGAGCCGCGAGAAGTTCCTGTTCGATCAATTGCTGGACAAGCTGCAAAGCTACGCGGGTCCCTTGGCCCTGTGCTCCAGCGCCCTGGCGGAACTGGATACCCTGTCCTCACTGGCGCTGCATGCACTGGACAATAACTGGGTCGCCCCCGAACTAAGCGAGCAAGCTGGCATCTGGATCGAAGCGGGTCGTCATCCCGTGGTGGAACACAGTATCGAGCGTTTCACACCCAACCATTGTGAGATGCATGCACAACGCCGCATGTTGCTGATTACCGGCCCGAATATGGGTGGTAAGTCCACCTATATGCGACAGGTTGCCTTGATTGCCTTATTGGCCCGCATCGGCAGCTTTGTGCCGGCCAACACAGCCCGCATTGGTCAGATCGATCGCATCTTTACCCGTATCGGCGCGGCTGATGACCTGGCCGGTGGCCGCTCCACCTTCATGATGGAAATGACCGAAGCAGCCGCGATTCTGGCCGGCGCCACCCCCTACAGCCTGGTGCTGATGGATGAGATTGGGCGCGGGACATCCACCTACGATGGTCTGGCCCTGGCCTGGTCCATCGCGCATCGCCTGCTCAGCCACAATCAGGCATTGACCTTATTTGCCACGCACTACTTTGAAATCACGCGTTTGCCCAACGAATTGCCTGCGGCTGCCAATGTGCATCTGGCCGCCGCAGAATCGGCTTCGGGCATTGTGTTCCTGCACGAAGTTCAGGAAGGTCCGGCCAGTCGCAGTTACGGGATTCAGGTTGCGCAACGTGCCGGTATCCCCTCTGCAGTCATCCGTCAGGCCAGCCGTGAACTAAGCCGTCTGGAAGCACAAAATGATCCTAGTGCACAACTGGATCTGTTCAATGCAGGTAGTGCGCCTGAAGCCACGGCGACAGAGTCTGACCCGACCACAGAACAGGCACTGGAACTGCTGGATCAGTTCAAGCAACTGGATGTGGATGACTTGAGCGCACGCGATGCCCTGGATCTGCTGTATCGCTGGAAAAAAGAGATGAAATCCGCTGGGTAGACAAAGCCTAGGGAGCCTGGGCGGCTCCCTTTTCAGGCCGTTCTTTCAGCCTGCTCTCTGGATGCCAATCTGACGACCTTTGCTTGCTCTGTGTCATTGACACCAAAGACCCCACGGCATCAGCAAAGGTTTAGCCAGTCTACCTACCAGGCCCCTAGGGAGAAACCTGAGCATCGGCGTACCTGTCTAGATTGCCTGATTGCCTGATTGCCTGATTGCCTGATTGCCAATCATCCCTGTCCAAACGCGGACACAGCATTTTGTCCCTATTTTTCTGCTTTCTTTGCGCCATACACGTCTTATCAGCTGACTGCGCCCAAGCCGTGACAGGCCGGATCAGTTAAGCTACGGGCTAATTTAATTCTTGTTCGGGCAGTCCATGACTATCGATCAGCCATTGACCCTTTTGGGCGGCATCAGCGCGCATGAGTTCATGCAAACCTACTGGCAACGCAAACCGTTATTGATACGCGGCGCCATCCCTAATTTCAAGCACTCGCTGAGCATAGACAATATCCGCGAGCTGGTAACGCGCGAAGAAGTCGAGTCGCGCCTGATCATCCATGACGGCGACGACTGGGAAATGGAAACCGGGCCGTTTGACGAGCTGCCGCCCGCCTCGCAGCCCAACTGGACCGCCCTGGCACAAAGCGTAGATCTGCACGACGACAATACCGCTGCCCTGATGCGTCAGTTCCGCTTCATTGGCGATGCCCGTCTGGACGACGCCATGATCAGTATTGCCTCTGACGGTGGTGGCGTAGGCCCGCACTTCGACAGCTACGACGTGTTCTTGCTGCAAGCCCACGGCAAGCGTCACTGGCGCATCAGCCAGCAAAAAGACTTGAGTCTGGTGCCTGATCTGCCCTTGAAGATTTTGCGCAATTTTCAGGTAGAGGAAGAGTTCACCCTGGAACCCGGCGATATGCTGTATCTGCCCCCGCACGTAGCACATGACGGGATTGCGATTGGCGACTGCATGACGATTTCCATCGGCTTTCGCTCGCCCACCCAGGCAACGCTGGCTCGGGGTTTGATGGATGCCGCCTCAGATCAACTGGCCGCCGCCAGTGGTGAAGGCTTTGGTCTGTATGCCGACCCGCCAATACCCATGCCCGAGTCCATGCAACAGCGCTACACCGACCCGGACGCACAGGCCAGCACCACACCTGCCGCCTTGCCGGAAAACCTGATTCAAAAGTCGCTGGATGCCTTGAATGCCATTCGTTTTGATGAGGCACTAGCCTCTCGCTTCCTGGGTGTCTGGTTGACCGAATTGCCCAGCAATAGCTGGTTCGACATTGCCGAAGATCCGGTTGATTTACACGACCCCGAGCTGCCCGAAGGCCGCTTGGCGCTGGACCGCTGCTCGCGCATGATGTACCGGGGCGATGAGCTGTATATCAACGGTGAAGTGGCCCCCTGCCCGGCCAGCCCGGCGCTGAAATTGTTGGCTGACCAGCGTCAGCTCTCAATCCCCGGCGAGCATTTTGAAGCCCTGGATGAAGACGAACGTGAAATGCTCAATGCCTGGCTGGACGACGGCTGGCTGCAATTCAAGGAAAACTGAGCACCGAGCCACTAACTCTGGCGAGTTCAGCAAAAAAGCGAGGCAGCCTGCAAGCTGCCCCGCTTTCTTATTTCTAGCCCGCCAAGAATCAAAAGTCCGATATATTTGTTGGTTGAGGTTGCGGTTGCGGTTGCGGTTGCGGCAGCATTATTCACGCCGTGCAGCAATAAAAAGTACTATCATGAAAAACGCGATTCACAAGACGAGCAACTCGTCATAAAGCCAGCATTAGTGGCTTTACAGCCCAGCTTCAATCCAGCTCGGGCCACTCTCAAAAATCACGTAGCCACCCCACTCAATATAGTCAGGCGCCTACTTAATTCAAAAGTGGTCTGCCCTACACCAGAAAAGCGTCCTATCAGACCAGTCCATTTAGTCGCTATAACTAGTGCTCGTTTGTCATCTCTCCTTTTGGAAAGCGCAGAGCACTATGTCTACCTCTCGATCATCCTCATCCTATTTAGTCAGCGATCTGATCCCGCCTATCGTGGCCGGCCTCATATCGGTCATCGTTAACTACGGTGGCACCTTTATTCTGGTTTTCCAGGCCGCCAAGGTCGCCGGGCTCAGCCCCGAGCTGACCGCGTCCTGGGTCTGGTCGATCTCGATTGGCGTCGGCGTTACCGGCCTGCTCTTGAGCTGGGTCTCGCGCGAGCCCATCATCACCGCCTGGTCGACCCCGGCCGCCGCCTTCCTGGTAACCGCGCTGGCCACCACGCCGTATGAAGAAGCCATCGGCGCCTACTTGATCTCGGCAGCAGCCTTCGTCGCCCTGGGGCTGTCCTCCTACTTCGAGCGCCTGATCCGCCTGATTCCCAACGGCATCGCCGCCGGCCTGCTGGCCGGGATTCTGCTGCAATTTGGCATTGGGGCATTTGGCAGCATGACACTGGACCCTAAACTGGCAGGCTTGCTGATCCTGGCCTACCTGATCATCAAACGCTTTTCCGCACGCTATGCTGTGGTGGGCATTCTGATCCTGGGCCTGAGCTTTTTGCTGTTGGAGCATCGCGTCGACCTCAGTGGCCTGAAACTGGAACTGGCCGCGCCGGTGTTCACCATGCCGGTGTTTACGCTCAATGCCTTGCTGAGCGTGGCCTTGCCTTTGTTTCTGATTACGCTAACTGGCCAATACATGCCAGGCATGCTGGTCCTGCGTAACGACGGTTTTCGTACCAGCGCCAACCCGATTGTGTGGGTAACCGGTCTGGGCTCGCTGATCATGGCTCCTTTTGGCTCTCACGCCATGAATGTAGCGGCCATTACCGCTGCCATTTGCACCGGGCCAGAAGCGCACCAGGATCCCTCCAAACGCTGGGTTGCCGGAATTGCAGCCGGCGTGTTCTACATTCTTGTCGGTGTTTTTGGCCTGACGCTGGCCGCCGTGTTCATGGCCTTCCCCGCAACCTTCATCACCACCCTGGCGGGCTTGGCGCTACTGGGAACCATTGGTGGCAGCCTGGCCGGCGCCATGGCGGACGTCAAATCGCGTGAAGCAGCGTTAATCACCTTCCTGGCCTCAGCCGCCAACATCACACTATTTGGCATCGGCGGGGCCTTCTGGGGACTGGTGATCGGTCTGTTGGCATACTTTATTTTGAATGGGAAGTTGCCGCAGCGTAAAACCGAAAAACTGAGTACTGATGGACTGCCAGCAGCATCTGATGCCCGGTGATTAGTTGGAATAAATAGCAGACTAGGGCGGTAGTCCTAGCCTGCCATTGCTGCAGGGCCGCTACCAGCACTGGCCTTGCCACTGGATAGGCAATGGCCTACGACAAAAAGCTAGCTGGGCATCCGAAATTTAAACCTTTTCAGCGGCCTCTATCGCAGCAAACCTTATCTGCGCACGATACAAACCCAGAAGCTTTTCTCAACTGCTTACGACGCGCCACACTTAACGCCTAGCAAAAAGCACAGCCCATACTTTCTCTGAACTGCCTACTCGGCAGCAAACTCTTTGTCCCGCTTGTCGCGTCACGGGCAAACTTTCTAAGCTGCCTACTCGGCAGCAAACTAGAGCGTTCATCCCTGAATGCTAATCAGGCTCTATCTTATGGCTTTTTTTGCGACTAAAACCCTTTTTTCACACCACCCCATAAGCATCTGATTTTAAACAAAATTTTAAATCATAGGAAAAAAGGGTTTCTGCAAAGAAAAGACCATCACCTCGAATTCGCTCATCAATTTTATTGTAAAAAACAGTCACACAAAAACAGCTAACAGTAGTCATAAACGGCAAATAACTCATTAATTAGCTCAAAACACCCTGAAAGAATTAATAGAAACAATCTCCTGACTGCCTCTTTCCGGCTCAGGTGCTAGCCTGCGCTGGCTTTGATCTTCAGGAAACAGTGTCATGTTTGGCGATTTCAATCTTGCGTCTCCCTATCCGGCTTATGCCCGCCTTCGCCAGGGGCCACCTTTGGTGTGGGATGCGGATTTCTGTGGTGGGGCGTGGCTGGTCCACAGGCACGGCGATGTCCAAGCCGCCCTGCGGCATCCCGATTTAAGTGTGCGGCGTGTTGGTGGGTGGGTATCTCAAGCAGGTGCTCATCCCTCCCCGCGTCTGCAAACCTTCAAGGGCTTGATGGCCAGGACACTGGTGTTTCTGGATCGTCCCCGTCACACCCGTGTCCGGCGAGTGGTGAATGCCGCCTTTAGCGCAAAGGCCTTGGACACCCTACACGGCACCATTGAAAAGCGCGTTGCGCAAATCCACCTGGGCTTGGAAAACAAACTACAGCACGGCTCTGCCGATCTGGTGGATGAAGTCTGCCGTCCGCTCCCCGCCTTGGTCATGATGGATGTACTCGGTTTGCAGCAGCTACCCTTATCTGTTTTTCAGGCCTGGTCAGAGCAACTGGCGCGTTTTATTGGACAAGCGACACCAGATCAGCCCTTGTTGATGGACACGCAGGACGCCTTGTTGGATATGGCCGACTTTCTGGGGAACAGCGCCAACCTACAAGAAGGTGGCTTGGCTTGGCGGCTTTTGCATGACAAGCAACTCTCTCTTCAAGGCAGGCGCGAACGTTTGGCGCAGTCCTGTATGTTGCTCTTTGCCGGCTATGAAACCTCCCGGCATCTGCTCAGCTCCTTGTTTCAAACTCTGCTGGACGACTGCACAAAGCAGCAAGACTTGCTATCGAATCCCCAGAAGATTCCTGCCGCGATCAAAGAGGTGCTGCGCCACGACAGCCCGATTCAATACACAGCCAGACGTTTGATGCAGGACCAGCACTGGCACGGTCAGCATTTACGCAAGGGACAATTGCTGCTGTTGCTTTTGGGCGCTGCCAACCGGGACCCGGAGATTTTTGCCCATCCCGACGAGCTGGATTTCAATCGCAACAATCAGGCCGAGCTCTCCATGGGCCACGGAATTCATCATTGCCTGGGTGCTGGTTTGGTGCAGTTGGAAGCCAGGCTGACGCTTGAGCAGTTCCTGCCTTTATTACCTCGCCTTCAATTAGGCCAAGGTGAACGCATTCAGCTTCCCGCCTATCGGGGCTGGAACCGCTTGTCGGTTCAATACCGGGCCTTGCTGTCATGAGTGCTTTTCTCTCTCACCTGGATCAACAACTGAAGGCGTTGAAAGCCAAGAAGCTGTGGCGACAAAGAGCCATCAGCCGTCCCTTGCCAAACGCGCATATCGAACGCAATGGCCAGGTCTTGCTGAATTTCGCCGGCAATGACTATCTGGGGCTGAGTCAGCACCCAGCGCTCAAGCAGCTACAAGCACAGGACGTCGCCGGAGCCACCGCATCTCCGCTGATTTGTGGGCATCATGCACAGGCTCAGGCACTGGAGCAGGATCTGGCAGACTGGAGTGGCTTTGAGGCCAGCCGTCTTTTTGTCAGTGGTTATCAGGCCAGCTTGGGTGTCATTCCCGCGCTAGTCGGCACTGGCGACACGATCTTCTGTGACAGGCTGAACCACGCCAGCCTGATTGATGCCAGCCGTCTATCCGGCGCCCGTTTACACGTCTATCCCCATAGGGATATGGCACGCCTGGATGACTTACTCAGCCGCCCTACGACAGGGTTCAAGCTGGTGATCTCGGACAGCCTGTTCAGCATGGACGGAACGATTGCCCCGCTTGATGAACTGATCGCCTTATGCGAACGCCACGATGCTTTGTTGTATCTGGACGATGCGCATGGCCTGGGGGTATTGGGTGAAAACGGACGCGGCGCGCCGGAACATTTTCAGCTCAAGGCCACGCAACGTCAGCGCCTGATTTATCTGGGGACTTTTGGCAAGGCAGCCGGTCAAGGCGGCGCGTTTATCGCCTGCTCCCATAGCCTGGCGGACTGGCTCACTCAATCGGCTCGCAGCTATGTGTACAGCACCGGGCTGGCCCCAGCTCATTGCGCATCCTTGCTGGCCTGTCTGCAACTAATCAAACAAGCTCAAGCACAGCGGACCTTGCTGACAGAACACATCCAAACGCTGCAAACCCTGAGCCGGAATCTGCCCTGGCGCTTGGCTCCGTCCAAGACGCCGGTACAAAGCCTGCTGATTGGCGAGGTCGAACCCACCTTGCAGCTATCCGAAACGCTCCTTCAAAAAGGTATTTGGGCACCGGCCATACGACCGCCCACCGTTCCCCGCCATCAAGCCCGATTACGCATTTCCCTGTCTGCCGCGCACCGGCATCAAGACATTGAACAACTGGTCCAGGCACTACATGAAGCCGCCCACTCTTTACGGTGATTTGCCATGAACTCAAACTCCCTCCCTCCTTTGGCCCAACGCAGCTTGCAAGCGGTCTGGCATCCTTGCACTCAAATGCAGCACCATGATCGGGGCGTGCCGCTACTGGCCATCAAACGCGCCCAAGGTGCCTGGCTGTATGATGCTCACGGCAACGCCTACCTGGACGCCATCAGCTCCTGGTGGGTAAACCTGTTCGGGCATAGCCACCCGCATCTGGTGCAGGCAATTAGCGATCAGGTACAGCAGTTAGACCACATCATGCTCTGCGGCCTGACCCACGAGCCGGTCGTGCAACTGTCCGAGCGCTTGGCCGCCTTGAGCGATCATCGCTTAGGCCATGCTTTTTATGCCAGCGATGGCGCTTCCGCCGTGGAAATTGCCCTCAAGCTAAGCGTGCATTACTGGCGCAACCAGGGGCAGGAGCACAAGCACCGTTTCGTAGGCATCGCACAGGGCTACCACGGCGAGACGCTGGGTGCGCTAGCCGTGACCGATGTGCCCTTGTTCCGAGAAAACTACGGCTCACAGCTAGGCCAGCAGTACACCGCAGCCAGCCCCGATCTGCGGCAGGCCAAGAGCCCGGACGAACACAGCCAGATCACCGAAAACGCCCTGCAGTCTTTGGAACAGATTCTGAATAGCCATCAGGATATTGCCGCTGTGATTTTGGAACCCCTGGTGCAATGTGCGGCTGGCATGTGCATGCACTCACCCGACTATCTGCGCGGTGTGCGCGAGCTATGCGACCGCTATCAGGTGCATTTGATTCTGGACGAAATTGCTGTGGGTTGCGGGCGTACCGGCACCTTCTTTGCCTGTGAGCAAGCAGGTATCTGGCCAGATCTGCTGTGCTTGTCCAAGGGAATTACCGGCGGGACATTGCCTTTGTCCGTGGTGCTATCCAGCCCCACGATTTATCAAGGTTTTTATGACCAGGACTTGCGTCGGGGCTTTCTGCATTCCCACTCCTACACCGGCAACCCCTTGGCCTGCCGCGCAGCGCTGGCCACCTTGGAGCTGTTTCAGCAATACCCTGTCTACGAGCTGCAAAAAACGCTGGGACAAGCACTTGATGACGGCTTGCACAAACTGAATCGGCAATATCCCAAGATGCAGCATCTGCGCCGCTGCGGAGTGATCTGGGCCTTTGATCTGGACACGGGCCCAGCCCGGTACGATCACCAGGGCTTCGCACGACGCTTTTACCACTCTGCCCTGCAACAGGGGCTGATGCTGCGCCCTATCGGCAATACGGTATATCTGATGCCCGGCTATCTATGGGGTACGAAAGAAATCGAACATGTATTGACTGGCTTAGGTCGCCTGCTAAAGGAATACGCATGAGGGCCTGCTTTGTGACGGGCACCGATACGGAGATTGGCAAAACGCTGGTCAGCTCGGCGTTGCTCCACGTGCTGAACCAAAGCGGCGCAAGCACGCTAGGCATCAAACCCATTGCATCGGGAGCGGAAGAAATAAATGGCCGTCTACACAACGAGGATGTGAATGCCCTGGCGCGGCACTCCAGCCTGAACGCTGCCCCGGAAACGCTGACACCGTACCTGTTTAAACCGGCTGCGGCCCCTCATATTCTGGCTGAGCAAGCAGGCATCGAATTGGAACCGACTCTGATTCAAAAGACGGTTCAAGCAGCGGTGAAATCAGCGGACTATGTCGTCGTCGAAGGGGTGGGTGGCTTCATGCTGCCCTTGGGCCAAGGTCGGACAGGCGTCGATCTGGCGCAGGCTTTGCAGCTACCAGTGGTCTTGGTTGTTGGTTTACGTTTGGGGGCCTTGAATCATGCTTTGCTGACGGCTCAAGCCATACGCGCCAGTGGTTTGCCCCTGCTGGGCTGGGTCGCCAACCACATCGCCCCGGAGATGAGTTATACCAAGGAGAACCTGCAAACGCTGCATGACTATCTGCCCGGCCCTTGTCTGGGTGTCATTCCAAGACTGAATGCCACCACACTGGATGATCGTATCCAGCAAGCGGCGCACTATCTACGTTCACCCTGGGAAGATAAAGACTAAGCGCTTTTTATGGAGCTTAAAGAAAGTAGCTGCCGACGCTACCTAGAAACGCCACGCCCAGCAGCAGACACACCGCGCCGCCCAAGGCAAAACGCAAGGCGGGGTTGGCAGACCAGACGTCCACGCAGCGATTTAGCACGCGTTGACGCCATGTTCCCTGCCCTGCTGCGGCTTGCCGGGATGTTGCACGCAAATTGGTCAGTTGCTCCTGGCTGATTCCATCCATCGCTTCCCACTCCAGCTTCCAACGCAAGAAAGCAGCCTGGTGCTGGGGATCAATGGACAGCCAGGCACGGAACGCGGACTGGCTGCGGGCATCGTTCCGGTGTTTGGGATCATGATGTTTAAGCAGCCAGCTCAAGGCCTGCTCATCAATGTGCTGCATGTGCTCGTCCTTAGACATACGAACCAGCCGGACGCGGCACGACCCCATCCACCCGATTGGCCTGTGCCGGATTGTGACGGCACGCCAGCATAGCCATGCGGATATAGTGCTCAACCACTCGGGGGCTAGTGCCCATGCGAGTCGCAATTTCTTTGTAGTTCAGCCCCTCGAAGCGATGCAGCACAAAAGCTTCGCGACGACGACGAGGCAAGGCCTCGATCATCGCCAACACACGAGCCCCCGGTTCTGAAGGAGCATGAACAGAGGCTTGTGAGCCACGCAGCATGCGCAGGCAAAAACGTAAACCGTTACGGTAAAACGATTTCAGCATGGGCCACTCCCTAAAACACACTAAATGATAATAGTTCCTATTATCTTTACTGTTTTGGAGAAAGTCCAGCCCTGCTCGATAAAGATTTACTCTGCTCAGAAAATAAAAGGTGCTCTCTCTCAAACCCCTGCCAGAAAAAGGCCTTGCGCCACTTTCAGGGGCAACAGCAATACAGACACTACCAACAAAGCCCAGCGTAGCCTGAAAAAAGTACTGCGTCCTTTCAGGAAAAGGCCGTCAAGTGCCTCTTCTTCTGTAAAGGGAAAACAAGCGCTAATCACCTTGACCTCATAGTATTCCTTGCCCCTGTTAGCTCTTCTTCGATAAGAGAAAAAGAGCAAGGTCACGCAGTACGGGGCAAAGACATAAAAAAAGCCCTGGCACGAAACCAGGGCTTTTTCCAGGCGACCCGCAGGCCAGCTTACAACAATCAGCTACCGGGGCGCAGATTGGTGGACAGCACATTAATAATGCGCTTGGCTGTCGCCGTCGTCTGTTCCTGGCCTTGCTGATCCAGCACCGTTACGCGAGTGCCTGCACCTTGGGCACTGAGCTTGATGCGGAACGGAGTGGCTTCGGCGGTGTTGCGGCTGCCGAAGAGGCGACCAATAATGTTTTGCTGTTCGATCTTCTCGCCGGTATCCGAATCCAGATAGCGGATAAAGAATTCACCAGCGGAACGGTCACGATCCTCAACCGAGAAGCCGGCGGAGTCGATGGCAACGCCAACACGACGCCATGCACGATCAAAGGACTCGTTCAGCATCAATTCGGCCTGATCGCCCTTGTCTGAGGTCTGGACTTGAACGCCAGCAGGATCCTTGGTGGCATTGGCCACTTGTTCACGTGCGGTTTCAATATCCGAGCCCAAAAACACCATCATGCGAGCCAGCATGGCGGCATTCAGACCGGGATCTTCTTTGGCAAACACCCACTTAAAGGCGGTGCCGTCTGCCGTCGGTGTCTCTTCCATATGCTGGTGAGACACATAGATTTCGGTCTTGTTGCCGACACGCTCAAAGCGGGTGCGGAAGCGGTCACGTTCGCCGCTGTCAAAGACCTGGTCGATGATGGAACCCAAGGCGCTGCGAATCCAGCTTTCTGGAATCTTGGCACGGTTTTCAGCCCAATCGGTCTGGATCAAACCAGCACGAGGATCTTGAGACTGAATGGTAAAACCATGATCACCCCAGAATTCGATAATACGGGGGAACAGGTCTTCCACGGGCCGGTCTACAACCAGCCAACGCAGATCACCGTCACGCATCACCTTGATGGCGTCGGACTGAGGCAGGATATCATCTGCCCCGCCTTTGAGTTGCTGCGCATTCTGGCCTTGCGAGTAGACCGAATAAGACGTGACACCTTCTGGCGCACGGTAATGTGCGTCGCGGTTAGCCTGGGTCAGATCCGGCGGAATGCTCAATGGATCGCCTGCAACCGTACTCTTGTAATTCACCGACTCGCCCTGACCCATTATCTGGTCCATTGTCGAGCAGCCCGACAGTACCAATAGGCTCAAAGACAGCCCTATCAGGCTTTTATTAACTGGCTTAGCAATCATGGAAGAAGATCCGCAAGTTTCAAGGATTGACGCAGCAATTCGTGATGCTGTGCACTTAACGGCGTCAATGGTAAACGATATCCCAGCTGAGTAAGGCCCATTTCTGCAACGGCCCATTTCACGGGAATGGGGTTAGCCTCAATAAACAGGTTCTTATTCAAACCTGCCAGATAGGCATTCAAACGGCGTACCGTCGGTACGTCCATATCCAGAGCAGCCTGACACAACTGGCTCATCAGGCGTGGGGCCACGTTGGCCGTCACGGAAATATTGCCTTTGGCGCCCAATAAGATATACGCAGCAGCGGTAGGATCATCACCGCTGACCACAATAAAGTCTTCCGGCGCATCGCGCAGCAGCAAGCCACCACGAGCCAAGTCGCCCGTTGCGTCCTTGATACCGATGATGTTGGGGATTTGAGCCAGACGCAGCACGGTATCGTTCTGCAAATCGGCGACCGTGCGGCCTGGCACGTTGTACAAAAACTGGGGCAGGCTCACCGCTTCGGCAATAGCGCGAAAGTGCTGGTACATGCCTTCCTGGGTGGGACGGTTGTAGTAAGGCACCACCGACAAGCCGGCATCTGCACCCACTTGCTGGGCGTGACGCGACAGCTCAATGGCCTCGCGGGTGGAGTTGCCACCCACACCAGCAATCACCGGAACACGACCGGCGGCGTGCTCAACGGCAATCTTGATCAGTTCAGCGTGTTCATCAACCGACACCGTAGGCGATTCGCCCGAGGTCCCAACAACCACCAGCACACGCGTTCCTTCCTGAATGTGCCAGTCGATCAGCTTTCGGTAAGCGGCAAAATCCAGACCCCCATTGGGATCCATGGGTGTAACAAGGGCAACCATACTGCCCTGAAAATTGGAAATAGCAGAGTCCGAACTTGCCATGATGAGATGAATCTCCGGGTTTAAGGCCCTATAGCCCAAAAAAAATATGACTCACAAGTTTAACGGATAAGCCGTTAAATCATAAGAACCATTTCAATATGCCTTCACCCAGTGCAATCAAAGGACTCATCAGGGTCCAGAGCACACCGGTAAACATCAGCAAGATCAGAATGATCATGCCATAAGGCTCGATACGAGAATAATGATAGGCCCAACGATTAGGCAATAGACTAAATACAATGCGCCCACCGTCCAAAGGCGGCAAAGGCAGCAGATTCAGTGCCATCAACACCAGGTTGACCTGTACGCCAGCCACTGCCATCCCCATCCAGAAGCGGCTGTCACCCTGCCCCAGCTTGACCATCAAATGGGCATAAAGGACCCACAAAATAGCCATCAGCATATTGGAGGCCGGGCCGGCCAAGGCAACCCAGAGCATGTCGCGTTTGGGATTGCGCAAACGTCCCCAATCCACTGGCACAGGTTTGGCCCAGCCAAACAAAATGCCCCCCATGCCCATCATGGCGCTGGAGAGCAACAGAACCGCAGGCACCACAATGGTGCCGATAGGGTCAATGTGGCGCAGTGGGTTCAGGCTGATACGACCGGCCAGCATCGCCGTGGGGTCGCCAAACATACGCGCGACGTAGCCATGGGCGGCTTCATGTAGCGTAATGCCGAAAATGACAGGCAAAGCATAGACCGTCAAGGTCTGTATAAAAGAGTCCATGGTGATCCTTGGGTCCGGGCCGTGGGACTATCCACTCACAAAGGATAAGCCACCTACACGCGGCCCGTCTGATTGGGACAGCGAGTGCTGCCCCAAGGTTCAGAATTGAAACACGGATACGCACTTGGACGCGAGTTTTGTGTCAGTCAGGGATCAAGACAGGCCCAGCGTAGACGGATCACCCGACCCGCGACGCAACACTTCGGGCGTTGGGCCCGTCAAATCAATGACAGTAGTGGCCTGCAAGGGGCACGGTCCACCATCGACAACCGCCGCCAGTTGATGCGCATAACGGTCCAGAATTTCCTGGGCATCGTTCAAGGGCTCGTCTTCACCGTCGGGAATCAGGGTGGTGGAGATCAGGGGGCTGCCCACTTGCTCCATCAAGGCCAGGGCCACTTTCTGGTCGGGCACCCGAATACCAATGGTTTTTCGCGAAGGATGCGACACGCGGCGCGGCACTTCCTTGGTAGCTTCCAGAATAAAGGTCCACGGACCGGGAGTGGCCATTTTCAGCAGGCGATACTGCGGGTTGTCCACTTTGGCAAAGTGGCTGATCTCGGCCAGATCACGACACAGCAAGGTCAGATGATGACGGTCATCCAAGCCACGCAAACGACGCAGGTTGTCAGCGGCCGACTTGTCGTCCAGACGAGCGACAACGGCATAACTGGAATCGGTAGGAATGGCGAGCAGCCCTCCTTTAGCCAATAATTCGGCTGCTTGAGCCAATGCGCGGGGTTGGGGGTTTTCGGGATGAACGACGAATAATTGAGACATTTCGCGCTTCCTTGCTATTACGAGGGGAAATCATTAAACCTGAGCCACACCGTGACCGGCAAGACCGGAGCAGGACTCAGGGTCGGCGTATTCGTGCATGAGTGTTGCATTATTTAAAAAAAGCATGCTAGAATACATTTTTTACTTCACAGCCCACCCTAAAGTAGGCCTGAAGCAAAAAGCAGTAAACAGTGGTGACCGTAGCTCAGTTGGTAGAGTCCCGGATTGTGATTCCGGTTGTCGTGGGTTCGAGCCCCATCGGTCACCCCAAAAAATTTACCGCTTCCAGCGTTTTGCGTATCTCCTTAAAAGAAGCCAAAGCCAGGAACTGAAAAAAACATACTTGAAAGCCCGCCACGTAGCGGGCTTTTTTGCGTTTGTTCATCGTAGCAAGTTTGGCGCCTTCGCACACCCCCACACACGTTCGGGCAGGACAATAAACTGTGTTTGAATGTGAAACCCTTGCCTGCCTTGACTTGCACCCGCCGCCCCGCCCTTCAAATTAGCAGGTCCGCTCGTCAACCGTGTCGCCCTCCATCAAACGCCTAGCGTTTCGGCCCGCGTCGTCTGTAATAGAAACTGGCACAAAACCACACTTTCTTATACTCTAATCTGTCCCATTTCCTGGAAGTTTGCTGATGACACTCGGTTTCCCCTGCTGGGATCAGGCACCCGCCCATTGGGATTGGCTGGCACAAGATGAAGACGGCCAATGGTTTTGGTATGGCGTCCAACCGTCGCCCGGCATAGGAGGTGGCGTCTGGCGTTCCCCCTCGCGTCTACAGCAATTTGCTGCCCGAGGTGAGCCGAACCCTTCCTGGATGCACAGTCTTTACCAACGTCCTGACCTACCCGACCGTAGCAATTGACCCCATGCAAGAGCATCTGATCCATTTGCGCTCCCTGCTGCACGATTACTGGCCGCATCTGGCTCTGGCGCTCAGCGTGATACTGGGCGCATCGGCAGCCATTCACGCCGCCATGACCAAGAACGATGTGCGCGCAGCCATCAGTTGGGTGGGCGTCATCATCATGTCTCCGCTGCTGGGGCCATTTCTGTATTTAATTGCGGGAATCAACCGCGTACGCAGACAAAGCCGCCTGGAACAAAGTGCGGACGTATTCTATGAGCAGGTCACTTACCTGCATCCCCCCGTCTCGGACATTGGCGCCCTGGTCGGCGCACCGTTTCGCTCTTTGCAGATTCTGGGCGATCGCGTCAGCCGCAGCCAATTACGCAACGGCAATAATGTACGCGTCCTGGTCGGTGGAGATCAGACCTATCCCGCCATGCTGCAGGCCATTGAGCAGGCTCACAGCACCATTGCCTTGCAAAGCTATATCTTCGATAGCGACCGCCTGGGGCGCGAGTTCGTCAGTGCTCTGTCACGAGCCCATCAACGTGGCGTGCAGATTCGAGTGCTGGTCGATGCCATTGGAGCGAAATACTCGCGCACGCCGATTGTGCGATTGCTGCGCCGCGAAGGCATACGGTGCGCTCTGTTCATGACCAACCCGCTGGGTTTTTTACGCATGCCCTACGCCAATCTTCGCAGTCACCGCAAGCTACTGATTGTGGATGGCACAGTAGGCTTTACCGGCGGCATGAATTTGCGTGAGTCCTTTATGGCGCAGTACAGCGAGGGCAAACCGTCCCAGGACACACACTTTCGCCTGGAGGGCCCGGCTGTCATGCAGTTGCTGGCCTCTTTCCGGCACGACTGGCAGTTCACCACGCGCGAGGACCTGTCCCCCGCCTATTGGCATGCCAGCTCCACGCCCGCGCCTCGGCCCCATGTGCCCGCCCGTTGCATTGCCTCTGGACCTGACCGCTTCATGGCCAGCACCCACCATATGCTGCAAGGTGCGTTTGCCATTGCCCAGCGCCATATCCGTATTCAATCGCCCTACTTTCTGCCCGACCAGATCCTGTTGGGGGCCTTGAATACCGCCGCCCGCCGTGGCGTTCAGGTCGATATCGTCATCCCCGGACAAAACAATCTGCGTCTGGTCAATTACGCCATGACAGCCCAACTGGATCAGGTTCTACGCGCCGGCTGCCGGGTCTGGCGCGCGCGCGGCCCCTTCAACCACTCCAAGCTCATGACCATTGACGGCGCCTGGTCCTATATTGGTTCATCCAATCTGGACCCGCGCAGCTTGCGTTTGAACTTCGAGCTGGACGTGGAAATTTACAGCCGCGATACGGCCCGCCAAATCCAGAACCTGATTGATCTGGAGATTGAAGAGGCCGAAGCCGTCAGCCTGGAGTCCTTAAGTTCGATTGGTTTTGGTAAACGCTTGCGTAACCGCCTGATCTGGCTGGCCAGCCCCTATCTATAGGGTGTGCGTCGATGACACGACAGCAAGCCTAAGGAAAGCCCTTGGCTTGCACAATCTTTCAATCCGCTTGCGCACCCACCCCGTATAATCAAGCGCTTAAACGGTCAACACAGACAGGCGTGCCGTTCCCATACAGCCATGAGCGCCTTTAAAAAAACAATGTCCGAGCTTTCTTATTCCGACCTGGCCCAATGGGCCGCCCACCACCTTGAACACCGCCCACCCCGTGCCAAGTCCCTGGTCATGACCTTGTTTGGGGACGTGATTCGCCCTCATGGCGGCAAACTCTGGCTGGGAAGCCTGATTCAGTTGCTGGCCCCCTTCGGGATCAGCGACCGGCTGGTGCGCACCAGCGTATACCGGCTGGCCGAAGAAGGTTGGCTAAGCGCACAACGCGAGGGCCGACGCAGTCAATACACTTTGCGTCCCGAAGCCAGCCAACGCTTCGAGCATGCCTATCAACGCATCTACACCCCCACTTACCTAGCCTGGGATGGTCAATGGACACTGATCTTCAGCATGCCCACCCTGATGATGAATTCCAAACAACGCGCCGACCTGCGCAAGGAACTGCTGTGGGAAGGGTTTTGCGCCCTGTCACCCACCGCTTTCCTGCACCCGAACCCGGATCACACCATTCTGGATTACATCCTGCAGGCTACCCAGGCTCAGTCACTGGTTTATGTCGCTAAGCTGGAGCCCTCCCAACTTCCCCAAACCCGTCCCCTGTCTCAACTGATTCAGGACAGTTGGGATCTGGCCCAGGTAGCCAGCGGCTACGGGCAGTTCATCCGGCGTTTTGCGCCTGCCCTGGCCATGCTGGAGGCAGGACAGGATTACAACGACGAGCTGGCCTTTGTGATTCGCACCCTGTTGATTCACGAGTTTCGCCGTATTCAGTTGCATGACCCCCAACTGCCCATTGAGCTATTGCCAGCGGGCTGGGCCGGCAAACAGGCCTATGAGCTGTGTCGGGACGTGTATCGCCTGGTGTGCGCCAAGGCCGAGCGCTATATTCTGTCCACCTTGCGGGCCGAAGACGAGCAGGCACCTGAAGCAGCAGCCTACTTTTATGAACGCTTTGACGGTCTGCCGGTTCCATCCGAGAGCCAAGCCTAAGCCCGACGCCTGAGCTTGCGGACTGACGCAGGGACTGACGCAGGGACTGACGCAGGGACTGACGCAGGGACTGACGCAGGGACTGACGCAGGGACTGACGCAGGGACTGACGCAGGGACTGACGCAGGGACACATAAAAACCCCGGTGTGATCTGAATCACACCGGGGTTTTTATACGTTTTCAGGATCAGGCTCGGGCGCTCAGGCCCGGCCTGTCAGAGCAGATTAGTGTGCAGACGCCGCTGCAGCACCCACACCCGTCTCGGAACGCACAGACTGAGCCTCAAAACCGGCACGATCAATCTCGGCGCGAGCACTACGATCAGTGATCGAGAAGAACCAGATCGCCAGGAACGCCAACGGCATGGAGAACAGCGCCGCCGACGCATACGGGAATGGAGCCGTGCCAGCCGGATTACCCAACGTGGCTTCCCACACCGATGGCGAGAGCAAGGTCAGCAGCAATGCCACGATCAGACCCAGGAAGCCGCCAATTGTCGCGCCACGCGTCGTGCAACCCTTCCACATAATGGACAGGAACAGAACCGGGAAGTTAGCCGAAGCCGCAATCGCGAAGGCCAGTGACACCATGAAGGCAATATTCTGTTTCTCGAAAAGAATACCCAGCAACACGGCAATCACCCCCAGGACCAAGGTAGTCGTACGCGATACACGCATGACTTCCTCGTTCGTGGCCTCGCCTTTTTTGATCAGCGTGGAGTACAGGTCATGCGACACAGCCGACGTACCGGAGAGAGTCAAGCCGGCCACCACAGCCAAAATCGTGGCAAAAGCAACCGCCGACATAAAGCCCAGGAACACGTCGCCACCCACGGCATCAGCCAAGTGCACAGCGGCCATATTGGTACCACCAATCAACACTCCGCCATCTTCAAGGAAGCGAGGGTTGGTGGACACCAGCACGATAGCGCCAAAGCCAATGATGAAGGTCAGGATGTAGAAATAGCCAATCCAGGTGGTTGCCCAAAACACGGATTTACGTGCTTCTTTTGCATCAGGCACCGTGAAAAAGCGCATCAGGATGTGTGGCAAACCAGCGGTACCGAACATCAAGGCCATACCGAAGGAAATAGCGCTGATCGGATCCTTGATGAAGTTACCCGGTCCCATGATGGCCTGACCAATTGTGGAGGCCTGAACCGCATCTTTACCGGCAGCGATAGCGGCATCGGTCTTGACCTGTACTGCCGCCGCAAACAGTTTTTCCGGCGAAAAACCATATTGCGCCAGTACCATGATGGCCATGAAAGAGGCACCGAACAGCAGTAGCCCAGCCTTGATGATCTGCACCCAGGTAGTCGCGGTCATGCCACCGAACAGCACATAGACCATCATCAACACACCCACCAGCACCACGGCCACCCAGTATTCCAGACCAAACAGCAGCTTGATCAACTGGCCCGCACCTACCATCTGTGCGATCAGGTAAAACAGAACGACCACCAGCGTGCCCGAAGCCGCAAAGGCGCGGATAGGACCTTGGCGAAAGCGATACGCAGCCACGTCAGCAAAAGTGAACTTACCCAGATTACGCAGCTTTTCTGCCAACAGGAACGTAATGATCGGCCAGCCGACCAAAAAGCCGATGGAGTAGATCAGGCCGTCGTAGCCATTGATCATCACCGCAGCGGAAATACCCAAAAAGGAAGCCGCAGACATATAGTCACCGGCAATGGCCAGGCCGTTTTGAAAGCCTGTAATACCGCCACCTGCCGTGTAGAAGTCAGAGACCGACTTGGTGCGGGCAGCCGCCCATTTGGTAATCCACAAGGTCGCCAACACAAAGGCCGCGAACATGCCAATAGCAGTCCAGTTGGTTGGCTGCTTTTGCAGCTCGCCCAGATCGCCACCTGCCGCCAACAAGACGGGGCTGGTCAGCATCAAACCCAGAACCAGCCCGAAACGAAGGTAGGAACGTTTCATTTACGCACCTCCTCAAGGACTTCCTTGGCCATCTGGTCGAACTTGGTATTGGCACGCCAGACATAAATACCTGTAATCACAACCGCCAAAACAATGACGCCAAAACCAATAGGAATACCCAGGGTCATGACGCCTTCACCCAAGCGCATTGCAAACAACTCCTTGTCGAAAGCAATAATGCCGATGTAACTGTAATAGGCCACCAGCATGATGATGGTGAGTGTCCAACCCAACCGCAACCGGGTCTTGACCAGATTCTGATAGCGAGGATTGGCCGTTATCCGACCTACAAGGGGGTCTTGCATAGTTTGTCTCCGCATTGTTCTGAACGCCTTGTTCGCTGGCGTATCTTATTGAACCGGCCCAGCCCTCACAGGCTGAAAACGGCGTTATGAAGACGCCTGCCGACGTCTATGCGGTGAACATTAGAGCTCGACACTTACACCATACTTACTAATTGTGCCGCCTCAGGGTTATGCCTAGGAGCACAAAAATCGCACGCAAAAAGGGGGGTAAGGTTGGCGCGGGTGGAGGGGTTCGAACCCCCGGCCCCAGGCTTAGAAGGCCTGTGCTCTATCCAACTGAGCTACACCCGCCAGGTGATGATGGCATCGTCAAAACTGCCGACAATGCAAGGTCCTGATGCAAAGGTCCGGCAAGCGCCGGGACCCGTTTCAAGGTTTTTTCGTAACAAAACGAACTTGAAAAGGACAATCGAATATTCTAGCCTGAAAAGTCGTTTTCGATAAGCTGCAAGCGAGTCAGAGTGTCAATACTGTAAGAAAAATAATTATAGAGAGCATTTTGAATCGCAAATGGTACAGTCTTGTACGAATCAACTTGTTTTCCTGGATTTTGTCTCCATGCCGACCAAGAAGAAACTAAGTAAGCACTCTTTAATACTATCGGCCCCCCTTCTTATCTTGAGCGCAGTCCTGAGCACCGCACAGGCCGGTATTAGCTATCAATTGCGCCAAGTACAGGCCAGTTCGGGCGAAAGCGTCAACATTGATGCCATCGTCTATAACGACACAGGCAGCTTGATGAGCTGGACTGCCCCGCAAAACCTGGTTTTGCAGTGGCGCGACACCAACGGTAACGTCATCCGCAGTCTGGCCGAACTGGTTACTTCCCGGCCACGTGCGTCTATCCCCACCAACAATTTCACCGCCTATAGCTGGCGAGCCGTGGTCCCCAACGGGTTGACCGGCCTGCAAGCCGTCAATATTGAAGGCGAGCGTGTGATGTTGGCACTGGATACCAACCCGCAAGGCCAAAGCCCGATTACCTCTTTGCCTGCCACCGCACCGGTTGTGAATGCCGGAGCAGGCCGTGATCCTGGCGTCATCGATCCCGAGCTGCCCTATGCTCAGGCAGTGGCCGCTGGCGCTCAGCCAGAAGGTCCAGCCGTCAATAGCGGAGAGGGCTTGCGCCCGGCAACCTCCAGCTTTGAGAACTTCAGTAACGCCATCTCGGCACACGACCCAACCTACTTTATTGGCGGCAATAAAGGCGGGACAAACGCTCGCTTCCAGTTAAGCTTCAAGTACCGTTTGCACTCGCCACAAGATCCCAGCCAACCTAAGTTCTACGATCACTTCTACATTGGCTATACGCAAACTGCGCTGTGGGATCTGCACGCCGACTCCAAGCCCTTTGTCGACACCACGTACCGCCCCAGCTTTTTCTGGCGCAAGGACTCCATCTGGGAATCCGAGCAAAAACGTCTGTTCATGGGTCTGGCTACTGGCTATGAGCACGCCTCCAACGGCAAGGCCGGTGAGGACTCCCGTTCCATGAACGAGGTCTTCATCCAGCCCGAGTTCAACTACCGCTTTGATCATGGCGCGACCCTTACGTTCGCTCCCCGCATCAAACACTATGTATTCATGGGCGAGAATGCAGACTGGGCTCACTACCGAGGCCGTTACGACTGGAAGATCCGCTACGCTCAGGACAACGGTCTGGTGCTCTCTGGCATGTATAACAAGGGCGCGGGCAGCCGCAACACGCACGAGTTCTCGATTGCCTGGCCGCTCAAACGCACCCCCTTGAACATGAATGGCTACCTCTACGGCCAGTACTTCTCGGGCTACGCGGAAACCATGCTGGGTTACCGCGATCGTTCTTCGCAATTCCGTATCGGTCTGGCCCTGGTGCCATAAGCCCGCTACAGCAAGCCCCCACCGCGCCGGCTTCCCATGCCGGCGCGGGCCATATCATGATCACAGGCCTGGATCAGAAAACGCTGGAACAAGGCCACCAGACCTTGCGGCTCACGTTCTTTGGGCCACAACAAGCCCACCTCGACAGACTCCACCGTATCGGTAATGCCGATCGCGTGAATGCGCTTGCCTTCCAAAGACCAGGGCCGATAAACCATATCGGACAGAATCGTCACGCCAAAGCCGTAAGCCACCAGACCACGTACCGCCTCCAGGGAGCGCGTCCGCATGGCCACACGCTCCGGAAAACCAGGGCTGCCCCAATGCCGCATGGCCGCCGTATCCGCATCGTCCACCGTCAAGAAGATGTAGGGATAATGATTGATCTGCTCCAAAGACACACTGGACTCACTGGCCAGTGCGTGTTGATCTGACACCCATAAGCGCCGGCGGGAACTGCTCAGGCGGTGGTGCCCAAACATGGCCAAATCGGTAATATTCGACAAAAGAGCAACACCCAGGTCGATGCGCTCACTTTGCAAGGCCGCCTCCATGTCGGGGCGCTCCATATCCACCAGTTCGATGTCGATATTGGGATAACTGTGCTTGAAGCGGCTGATCAGGTCGGGCAAGAAATAGCCCAGAACCGTATAGCCGGCCGCCACCCGAATCTGCCCTTGGATATTTTGCCGCCGCAAATCAGCGTGATTCAGTGCGTCACTGACCGCGTCAATCACGTGATGCGCATGGTGAAAAAACGCCTGCCCCTGCGGCGTTAGCTCCACGCCGTGGGGCAGGCGTTCAAACAAGGCCACATTCAGTTGGCGCTCCAGACTTTGCACCGCATTGCTGATAGCCGACTGCGAGACATTCTCCGCCTGGGCCGCCGCAGAGAACTGTCCGCTGACCGCCGCCGCAATGAAATAACGGAACTGTCTCAAGGTCACTTCGTGTTTCATAGCCATCCGTTTTTCAGATATCAGGTACACGTAAATTTGATTTTACGATAACAAAAAGCTGCCCTAGACTAAAGAACAAACGACAACAACTTGCACGAAAACAATCCTTCTTGCAGGAGACAAACTCATGAATGCCCCACTCAACAAACCTTACAAGGCCATGTTGGAATCGGTGTCCCTGGATGACAAATACACGGTCACCAAGGGCCGCGCCTATATGAGCGGCACCCAGGCTCTGGTGCGCTTGCCCATGTTGCAAAAAGAGCGGGACCGGCGCGCAGGTCTGAATACGGCCGGCTTTATCTCTGGCTACCGGGGCTCCCCACTAGGGAGCGTAGACCAGGCTCTGTGGCAAGCCAGCAAACACCTGAAAGAGCACGACATCGTGTTCAAACCCGGTCTGAACGAAGATCTGGCCGCTACCGCCGTCTGGGGTAGCCAACAAACCAATCTGTATCCCAGTGCCCGTTTCGACGGCACGTTTGCTATGTGGTACGGCAAAGGACCGGGCGTGGATCGTTCTATGGATGTGTTCAAGCACGCCAACTCGGCCGGCAGCTCCCGCCACGGTGGTGTCCTGGTGCTGGCGGGCGATGACCACGGCGCCAAATCCTCCACCGTTGCCCACCAGTCCGATCACGTTTTCGCCGCCGCCGGTATCCCCGTGCTGTATCCGGCCAACGTGCAGGAATACCTGGACTTCGGCCAACACGGCTGGGCCATGAGCCGTTTCTCCGGCCTGTGGGTGGCCTTGAAGTGCGTCACCGAGGTCGTGGAGTCCAATGCCTCGGTAGACCTGGACCCGGACAGCCTGAACATCGTCCTGCCCGAGATCGAGGACATGCCCGCCGATGGCCTGAACATCCGCTGGCCAGACCCGCCACTGGCACAAGAAGCTCGCATGATGAACCACAAGTGGTACGCCGCTTTGGCTTATGTGCGCGCCAACAAACTGAACCGCATCGAGATTGATTCGCCCGAGGCGCGCTTTGGCATCATGACGGCCGGTAAGGCCTATCTGGACACCCGTCAGGCGCTGGCTGACCTGGGCCTGTCCGACGAACTCTGTGCCGAGCTGGGCATCCGACTCTTCAAAGTGGGCTGTATCTGGCCTCTGGACGGGCAGGACGCCCGCCAGTTCGCCACCGGACTGACCGAAATCCTGGTGGTGGAGGAAAAACGCCAGATTCTGGAATACGCCCTTAAAGAAGAACTGTACAACTGGCGCGATGATGTACGTCCCAAGGTCTACGGCAAGTTTGACGAGACCGAACACGGGGGTGGCGAATGGTCGCTGCAACGCTCTCCCTGGTTGCTGCCGCCCCAAGGTGAACTGTCCCCTGCAATTATTGCGCGCGCCATTGCCCGCCGCCTGTGCACCATGGACATTTCCGAGGAACTGCTGGCCCGCATCCAGGCTCGTCTGGCCATTCTGGACGCCAAGGATCGTGAAGCTCGGATGCCACGCGTCAGCGTGGAGCGCAAACCCTGGTTCTGTTCGGGCTGTCCGCACAATACCTCGACTCGCGTGCCCGAGGGTTCCCGCGCCATGGCGGGGATTGGCTGTCACTACATGACCGTCTGGATGGATCGCAGCACCTCCACCTTCAGCCATATGGGTGGCGAAGGCGTGGCCTGGATTGGTCAGCAACCCTTTACCGACGAGAAACACGTCTTTGCCAATCTGGGCGATGGCACGTACTTCCACTCGGGGATTTTGGCAATTCGCGCTTCGATCGCCGCCAACTCCAATATCACCTACAAGATTCTGTATAACGATGCCGTCGCCATGACAGGCGGCCAGCCCGTAGACGGGATCTTGAAAGTCACCGACGTCATTGCCCAGGTTCACGCCGAGGGTGCCCGCAAGATTGTGGTGGTTACCGACGAGCCCGAGAAATTCAAGGGCATGACCCTGGCGGGCAATCCGCCTGTCTACCACCGCGACGAGCTGGACCGCGTACAGCGCGAGCTGCGTGAAGTGCCCGGCACCACTATCCTGGTCTATGACCAGACCTGCGCCACAGAAAAACGGCGGCGTCGCAAGAAAGGGACTTACCCAGATCCGGCCCTGCGCGCCTTTATCAATGACACGGTCTGTGAAGGCTGCGGAGACTGCTCGGTCAAGTCCAACTGCCTGTCCGTCGAGCCGCTGGATACCCCTATGGGCTCCAAGCGCCGCATCAACCAGTCCTCCTGTAACAAGGACTTCTCCTGTGTTAACGGCTTCTGCCCCAGCTTTGTCACCCTGAAAGGGGCTCAAGTACGCAAGCCAGAAGCGAAAGGCCGTTCGCTGGAATCCTTCCATCTGGCCGATCTACCGCTGCCCAAACTACCGGACCTGGACAAGACCTACGGTATTTTGATCGCCGGTATTGGTGGCACCGGCGTGGTAACAGTGGGCGGCTTGCTGGGCATGGCCGCTCATATCGAACAAAAAGGCGTCAGCGTCCTGGATATGGCCGGCCTGGCTCAGAAAGGCGGTGCCGTGCTGAGCCATGTGCAAATTGCACGCCAGCCCGATCTGCTGCATGCCACTCGTGTCCCAACCGGAGAGGCTTCCTTGCTGATTGGCAGCGACGCCCTGGTCAGCGCTTCCACGGACGTACTGAGCCGTGTCAGCCGCGACCGCACGCACACCATTATCAATACCGCTGCCAGCCCGACCTCGGACCTGATCGGTAACGCACACTGGAAATTCCCGCTGCAAACAGCCTGCACGGATATTGAAAATGCCGTCGGCAAGGAAATCCGCTATCTGGATGCCAATGCGCTGGCGGTCCATGTCATGGGCGACGCTCTGTACGCCAACCCCATCTTGCTGGGTTACGCTTTCCAGCGCGGCTGGATTCCCCTGCACATGGACAGCCTGCTGCGCGCCATCGAGCTGAACGGAGTAGCCGTCAAAGCCAACCGCGAAGCTTTCCAATGGGGCCGTCTGGCTGCTGAAAAAGGTATCGAAACCTTGATGGAAGGGGCCACACCCAAGGCCCGCGCAGTCTCTTTCCCGGAAAGCGTGCAGTCCCTGATCAAGCGTATGGAAGAGCACCTGACAGCCTATCAGAACCCAGCCTGGGCCAAACGCTATCGCGATGCCATCAACAAGATCATGGAACGCGAATCGCGTCTGGATCAGGACAAGACGCTACCCCTGACTCGCATCGCTGCTACGCAACTGGCCAAGCTGATGAGCTACAAAGACGAGTACGAAGTCGCCCGCCTGTATACCGACCCGGCCTTCCTGGACAAGCTGCGCGCCCAGTTTGCGGGTGAACCCGGCAAGGACTACCAGATTGAATACCACCTGGCTCCGCCCTTGCTCGGTCGCAAGAACAGCCAGGGCCAGCCCACCAAGAGCAAGTTTGGTCCTTCGACCCGCCACTTGTTCAAGATTCTGGCCGGTCTGCGCGGTTTACGTGGTGGAGCTCTGGATATCTTTGGCTACACCCAGGAGCGCCGTCAGGAACGGCAGAATATTGAAGACTATCTGGCCGACCTGAATGAAGTCAGCGCCCACCTGGATGCGGACAATATGGAAGTAGCCCTGCGTTGGCTGAACTACCCGGATCTGATCCGTGGCTACGGCCATGTCAAGGATGCGGGCCATGTCAAAGCCTACGCCCAGCGTGAACAACAACGCAGCCAGTTCCGCTCCCGTACCGAACCCAGCCAACGCGTTGCCTGAACCGACCGCCGGCCCTGAACACCGGGCTGGCTTCCCCTAGCTCCTTCTTAACAGCAGGCTGTCTTTCCAAGCGGCCTGCTTTTTTTTCGTCTTTAAACCCTGCACCTGTCACAACCCGGTTCTCTGCGACAACTACCGTCGCTTAGCGACACAGTTTGCTCCGCAAACTGACATACAATCGTGCAATTCGATGCCAGTGCCACCATCCGTGGCAATCAGGTCGACCCAGGACCACTTTCTTATGCGCCATCTTGTTTACGTTTTTATTCCTTCAGCCCTGATTTTGCTGACCGCGTTCAGGCTGGCTTTTGCCTTGTGGCAATGGCCCCGTGTGCGTCAGGCCGGAGGTTTGCTGCCCATTCTGATTGGCGGCCTGCGTATCGACGCGCTGATAATTGCCGCCTTGAGCGCCCCCGTTGTCTTGCTGGCCCCCTGGGTGGGACACTACCCGGTGATGACGACAGTAGCCGCCCTCTGGTTTACCTTCGCCTGGTTTTTGCTGACCTTGCTGGAAGTCTCCACGCCCCAGTTCATTATTGAATACGACACTCGTCCAAACCGGCTGTATGTGGACTACCTGAAGCACCCGCAGGAAGTGGTGGGCATGCTCTGGAAAGGCTATCGACTGATGATCGGCATCGCCCTGATCGGACTGGGCCTGATTGTGTATTCAGGCTGGGCTATCTTTGGGCAGGTCTCCCCCGACCCGGTAATGAGCTGGTGGCTGCGTCCCATCTGGATGCTGGTGGGAGCCGCCCTGTGCGCACTGGCGATACGGGGCACCTTGGCCCACCGCCCCATCAACCCTTCCTCGGTGGCCTGGAGCAGCGACAGCATGCTCAACACACTGCCACTCAATTCGCTGTACAACGTAGCCTACGCTATCTACAGCATGAAAAACGAGCGTTCTGCCCAGGACATTTACGGTGGCATGGATGCCGCCGAAATGAACCAGATCGTGCGCGATGCGGCTGCTCTACCTGCCGGCCCTGACACATTACCCACCCTGCACCGTCAAACGCCCGCACAACTACGCGAGCGCAAACCCAATCTAGTCCTGATCGTAGAGGAGAGCCTGGGCGCCCAATATGTCAGCAATCTGGGCGGCGCCAATCTAACCCCCGAGCTGGACAAGCTGGCCCAAACAGGCTGGAATTTTCGCCGTGCTTATGCCACCGGCACCCGCTCGGTGCGCGGTCTGGAAGCGGTTTCCGCCGGCTTTCCTCCCACCGTGGCCGATGCGGTGCTGCGACTGCCCGGCTCGCAAACCCGCTTTTTTACTCTGGCCCAATTACTCAAAGAGCAAGGTTACCGTTCGCGCTTTATCTATGGCGGCGAAGCCCACTTTGACAATATGAAGAGCTTTTTCCTGGGCAATGGCTTTGATGAGCTGTATGAACAATCCAGCTTTGAGTCCCCCGAGTTCGTCGGCACCTGGGGCGCCAGCGACGAGGATATGTTCAACAAGCTGCACCATTTACTTAGCCAGGACAAGGAGCAGCCTACACTGACACTGGCCTTCTCCGTCAGCAATCACTCGCCCTGGGAGTACCCGGCTGGCCGTATCCAGGTCGAAGGCGACCCTGCCACCGTAGAGAACACCGTGCGTTACGCGGACTGGGCCATTGGGGACTTCTTCAAAAAAGCCCGCCAATCCGACTATTGGGACAACACGGTATTTTTGATTGTGGCCGACCACGACTCGCGCGTGGGTGGGGCCAATCTGGTGCCTTTACGCCACTTCCATATTCCCGCCCTGATTCTGGGCGGGGGTGTGCCCAGCCGCCAGGACGAACGCATTATCAGCCAGATCGATCTGGCTCCCACCCTGCTATCCCTGATGGGGATTGAAAGCGAACACCCCATGATCGGGCGCGACCTGACCCAGCAAGACAGCGACCGAGCCATGATGCAATATTTCGAGAACTACGGATATCTAAAGGGCGATATCCTGACCGTGCTGATGCCCCACCAGTCGCCTTGCCAATATCGCTATACCGCACCGGACAAGTACGAGCCGCTGGAGCAGATAGACGACGTGTTGGCCAAGGAGGCATTGGCCCACGTGCTCTGGCCTAGCTGGGCATACCACGAACAGGCTTACACCCTGCCCCACCTGCAAAAACGCTGAAACCGAGAGCACAGGGCTTGACGAAGCCCTTAATTCGCTCTATTATGCTTGTCTTTAGTCGGGGCGTAGCGCAGCCTGGTAGCGCATCTGGTTTGGGACCAGAGGGTCGCGAGTTCGAATCCCGCCGCCCCGACCATTAAAGAATTAAAGGCTTAGTTCATTGCACAGTGAACTAAGCCTTTTTCTTTGCCTACCCCTTGAACGTTAGTCTATTTGCATGGTGTGTTTTGCCTTGGGCAGTGAAAAATTGGCCCTTAGCCCTGATTCATCAATGCGTTCAAGCCCCCTTTTTAATGAGGCATACGCTTGCCAAGTCAACAAGGACAGGATATAATTTTTTGCTTAGTCGGGGCGTAGCGCAGCCTGGTAGCGCATCTGGTTTGGGACCAGAGGGTCGTAGGTTCGAATCCTATCGCCCCGACCAAAAAATTCAAAGGCCTTGCAGAGCAATCTGCAAGGCCTTTTTGTTTTGCTGACTCATTGAACCATGCACGCCAGCAACGCCACAGCGTTTAACTTTGGCTTGGGCTTACCCCCACCGAATTGGGCAAACCAAAAATCGCATCAAATGCCCAGTTATAAATAAAGGCGAAGATGGGAAAGAAGGCCAGCAATACCGCCTCCATCAAAAAAGCCTTCCACAAACTGATATCCAGCCACCACGCGATCAGCGGAACCAGCAAAGACACCAGCACGATCTGAAAACCGGCCACATGCAGCACCCGGTGCCAGAAGGTGCGCGTCTGGATCTGGCGGCGGCGCTCCCAGGCCTCAAACAGCATGTTATAGAACAGGTTCACCGACACCGCACACGTGCTGATCATGAAAGACAACACACCACTTTGCATCGCCCCCGCCCCGCTCAAGTGCCCCAATACGGTTGCCGCTACCATCATGCCCAACAGCTCGAACATCCCCACATAGACAACTCTTCTTTTCCACCCCTGCACGATAAATATCCTTTATAAAAATGCTGAAAAGCATGATTATCCGCAGTAATACTTTTAGAAAAAGTCAGATTCCATCAGTTTTACTTATAGGTTAAGTCATGCTTACCAGCGATCATCTGGAGCTATTGTTGGCCGTGGTCGAACACGGCTCTTTTTCCTCTGCAGCACGGGCCTTGCGACGGACGCAATCGGCCGTCAGCATGGCCGTGGCCAATCTGGAGGCCGAGCTGGACCTGACGCTATTTGATCGCAGCCGCCGTGAACCCGTACCGACTACCGAACTGCTGGCCATGCTGCCCGAGGCCAAACTGATCGCCAGCCGCTTGCAGGGTTTGCGGCTGCATTTGCAGGAATTGTCGGGGGGGCTGGAAAGTCATTTGCGGCTGGGTATCGTCTGCGACGTTGATCCCAAACCGGCTTTGATTGCCTTGCAGGCTCTGGAGCAACGCTATCCCGGCCTGGACATAGAGCTGCGAACCGCGCCGCAAGACACACTGGTCGAGGCCCTGAAAAAACGCGAGCTGGATCTGTGCATTGCCTACGGCGGACTGGAACTGGAAAGCGTGGGGATCATCCAGTCCTTGTGGACCGAAACCATTAGCGCCGTCGCCGCGCCTGACCATCCCTTGGTGCGAGGTGGCCCGCGCCCCCTGGAGGACTTGAAAGCCTACCGGCAGATTGTCATTACCAGCCCCGACAATGATCTCAACAAAGACCGCTCCATGCTCAGCCTGCGTCAGTGGAAAACGGACAACTTGTCCCTGACGCTGGAACTGGTGGAGCGGGGTTTAGGCTGGGCAAATCTGCCCTTGTCGTGCTTGCGGCCCTCACTGGAGTCTGGCCGTTTGCACCGTATCCAGTTCTCTACCGGCAGCAACGGGCTGGACTTGCCCATTTATCTACTGCAATCCAAGGGGCAGAATGTGGGCAAAGCGCAGGCCCTGTTCAGACAGGCCCTGCAAGACGAGCTAAATAGCCGCGTCCTCCCTACTCCGGCACCGTGACATTGGCCTGGCCACTATCGGCCAGGAACTGGGCCACCATCCCCTCTTTCTTCTGCCGGGCAATAAAAGCCTCGACCCAAGCGTGAGCCAAGGTACGTTCCGAAGGCACCGCCATGGCCTGACGAATCACGGTAAAACTGTCGGGCAGCACACGCAAACCGCTGCGGGAACTCGCATAACGCTCCAGAGGCTGACGCACACCGGCAGCGGCATCCAGCTCCTCTTCTACAAACAGGTCGATGGCATCAGCAGAGGTGGTTGCCCGCACCAGATCGGCATGTTTCAAATGACGGCTCAGGAACAGGTCGTAGGCCGCGCCCTTACCAACCGCAATGCACAGGCCTGGCCGATCCAGTTGATCCACGGTCTGAAAGGCAGACTCTTCGCGTACCAGATACGTGCCTTCAATGTGTACATAGGCTTCACTGAAGCGGATCTTCTCCGCACGCTTGGGATCAATCGCCAAAAAAGCCAAATCCCACTCATCCCGATACACTGCCTCCACCACGGCCTGAGCCGCATCATAGCCGCGAAATTGCACGCTCAAGCCCAGCTCTTGCGCCACACTGTGAGCCAGATCGGCCGACACCCCTTTGGGCGACTGCTCATTGGCACCGCGTTGGGCCAGGACGGGGTTGCCGTAATTCATGGCAACACGCAACACCCCGCTGGGGGCCAGTTCTGCTGCGACAGCCTGCTTTTGTGTCATGTAAATGCTCCGTCATACTTTTAAGAACCCGGTCTTCTACAATAACGCACCTTCCTGTCCCACTACATAATGGAGCGCCTATATGTCTCGTGATGATCTTGGAAAACTCTTGCTGCGTGTCACGGTCGGTGTGTTGATTCTGCTGCACGGCATCGCCAAGATACGTTATGGCATCGGCGGCATTGAACGAATGCTGATCGCCAACAATATGCCCGGCTTTCTGGCCTGGGGGGTCTACATAGGCGAAGTAATTGCTCCGGTCCTGATGATTCTGGGCTTTTACGCCCGTGCTGGCGGTTTGATTGTAGCCATGAACATGGTCATTGCCTTGTTGCTGGCCCACAGCAACCAGATCAGCAGTTTCAATGCCCAAGGCATTTGGGCTTTGGAGTTGCAAGGGATGTTCCTGATTGGTGCGCTGACCGTAGGTTTGATTGGTGCCGGACGCTACAGCCTGGGTGGTGATGGCGGCCCCTGGAACTAAGGCTGCCCCCAGCCCTGTGCTAAAAGAACGCCCGCCTCGCCGGGCGTTTTTCATGGATGATCAAGCCATTACCACCACCTGCCCCTGTTAGCACCAGCCACTCAATCTGCCAGCCCCAGACGCCTCTACCCTCAACGACACTGGTGTTGGTGTTGGTGTTGGTGTTGGTGTTAGCACCCAAGCTTCCTACCTTAACTCGCCAAGGTCAAATCCAGGCGCAAACCACCTTTCTCCGACACACTGGCCTGCACCTTGCCCTGATAGCTGCGCGCAAGCTCACGCACAATGTCCAATCCCAAACCAAAGCCAGGGTGCCGTTCATCCGCACGCTGACCTCGGCCAAACACACGCTCAAGCTGCTCCGGGTCCAGGCCAGGGCCATCATCTTCCACCACCAGATGCAGCACATTGTCCTGCTGCCACACCTGACACCACACATTTTGTGTGGCCCATTTGCAGGCGTTGTCCAAGAGATTACCGGCCATCTCCTGCAAATCCTGCTCTTCGCCTTTAAAAACCAATTCCTGCTCGGACACATCCAGATGAATCTGCTTATCCTTGTGCAAACGTCCCATCACCCGGCACAGGGACTGCAAACAGGCAGACACATCGGTACGCACGCCAATGGCTCTTACCGCCATGGCCCGTGCACGAGACAAGTGGTGATCAACCTGACGCTGGGCCAAGGCCACCTGCTCGCTAACCACAGCCGCCAAATGCGGATCTTCTGCCTGGGCTGCATTACCCATAATCGTTAGCGGGGTTTTGACGGCATGGGCCAGGTTTCCAGCCTGCGCCCGCGCACGATCCACCATGCCCGCATTGGCACTGAGCACCGCATTGAAATCATCCACCAAGGGCTGAATTTCGCTGGGAAAACTACCACCAACTTGCGGCTCACGGCCTTCTTGCACATCCAGCAAACGGCGTCGCAACAGATGCAAAGGATACAAGGCCAGCACCACTTGCAAGATAGCCGCCAGAATCAGACCCACGGCCAAACCGCCCAGAGACAGGAACAGAATCCGCTCAAAACGGGCCAAGGGCTCGGCCAACAGCTCCCGCTTGCCCGCCACCATGATCTGCAAGCTTTGGCCCTTGTCGTTAACCTCGTCCAGCTCCTGACGCAGCACCACCAGTCGCTGCTTTTCCGGGCCGGTCAGTGACAGAACGCCACTGGGCGTATCAGGCGCATTCACATCCAGGGCTTCGTCCCACAAAGAAGTTGACCGCAAAACGACGCTCCACTGATCGCTGCCCACCTCCTGGCGGGCAATCTGCCAGTACATGCCAGAATACGGTTGTTCAAATAAAGGATCACTCAGACGCGATTGCAGGGTAACGCCATCCGCATTGTCCAGATTCACATCCGCCATGATCTGGTCCAGATGAGTTTGTAAACGCTGCTCGAACTGACGATAAACATGGTCTTGAAACAGGCGATTCAAGCCCAAGCCGGCCAGAACAATACTGATCAGAATCCAGGCCAAGGTCCCCAGCAGCAAGCGGCCACGCAAGGAACCCAAAATGGAGTGACCCCGCCAGGCAATCATGCTTCGGGGTCCACCAGACGGTAGCCCATGCCTCGCACCGTTTCGATGTAGCCGGGGGGCAGCTTTTTGCGCAAACGACCGATAAACACCTCGATGGTATTGGAGTCGCGCTCGAAGTCTTGCGAGTAAATATGTTCAGTCAACTGGGTACGTGACAAAACCTGACCGGGGTGATGCATCATAAATGCCAACAAGCGGTATTCATGACTGGTCAGAGACAGAACCATGCCCGCACAACTGATCGAGGACGAGCGCGCATCCAGCTCCAATTTACCCAACTGCAAACGCGGGTTCGCCTGCCCCGCCGCACGGCGCAGCAGGGCCCGCATACGGGCCAGCAACTCTTCCATGTGAAAGGGCTTGGCCACGTAGTCGTCAGCACCGGCATCCATGCCTTCAACCTTGTCGTGCCAGTCATTGCGGGCCGTCAGAATCAGCACCGGCATATTAATGTCCGAAGCGCGCCAGCGACGCAATACCGATACCCCGTCCATGCCTGGCAAGCCCAGATCCAGCACGACTGCGTCAAAGGCTTCAACCTCGCCCTGGTAATGCCCCTGCTCGCCATCATGAGCGACTTGAACGGCATAGCCCGCCCGCTCCAGCGCCTGTTGCAATTGCGCTGCCAAGGTAGGTTCGTCTTCAACAACCAGTATCCGCATATCAATGTCCTCGGGAGTGTGAACGTTTCACACCACGCACACGCAGCACCTTGCCGGTCAAAGCATCCACTTTCAGGCGCAGGAGGCGGTTGTCGTCAACCAGCATGCGTAACTCATACACCCACAGATCAACGCGTTCGTCATATTCAAACTGCACACGCAGCACTCGACCGGGATACGTTTCCCTCACCCGTTTCAACACCTCCCGCAGCGGCAAGGCTTCCCCACGGCGCACGGCCTCACGGGCCTGATCGTGGCCACGGTAGGCCGGCCCTGGAGGCCAATACGGACTGGGGCCGAAACGCTCGTTAGGCGGGGGAGGTTCGGGTGGAGGTGGTAGCGGGGGTAGGCGACGAAAACAGTCATCATCCCCGACGTAATCATGTCCCGACCAATCCGAACGCTGATCCCTGTCCCACGACGAATCGCCCCGCTGCTTTTTGCTGCCGCAGTCAGGAGAATCATGGGAATGGGCAAATGCCAATGGCATCACCGCCGTCAGAACGGCGGCCAAGCTCATCAGCAATGCGGATTGTTTAATGGACGTCATGAGAATCGGTAGGTGCAAACAAAAAAGAGGGATCAAACGACCACGCCCCCTTATATAGCAAGCTGCGGATGAACATAACATGAACAGCGGCTTCAGTTTAGATTCAGAGCCACCTATCCATAATGGGCACCAGGCTGACAGGACAAATCAACCTTCCCACCTCAAAAGGAAGCTACCCAGGAATCTGACAGCACCACTTTTTGATTACATGAAGGAGCTATACATGAAACGCACTTCCCTCTTTTCTGCCTTGGTAGTGAGCGCAAGCCTGTTGGGTGGCACTGCTGCCATTGCACAGGACGCCACAAGCACAGCCCAAACACAAACTACCCAAAAACAGACTCGTCAGGCCCGTGACCATAAACCGCTGACCGCGAACGACGTCACCGATATTGGCCCAGCCTACCAGCGTCTGAAAGAGGCAGGCTACAGCAAGGTCGGCAGCCTGCATCAGCGCGGCGACCGCATCATGGCCATGGTGGTGGATAAGGACGGCAAGGTCGTTCGTGTCCGCTCCGAAGGCGAAAACGGTGCCTTTACAGTCGTCGAACGTAAAACCGACGGTCAACATCGTCGCGGCCACCGCGACGGACACCGTGACGGTACCAGCAGGGAAGCCAAATAAGTTTTGTATCCCGGCCCATCCATATCACTTTCCCCTAAGCCGTTGCTGTTCGCAATCAATCGTTTGAAGTGACAAGCCCTTGTTGTTTTAGCAGTCAAAGTCGATAGCTGGACCTTGCCGCTCCCATCAAGGCAGCGGCAAGCAAGCAGGACGAAAAACGGCGCATCCCCTGGCGCCGTTTTTCTTTTTCTACTGGCTAGCCCGGATAGGGACATCCCGCATAAGGGGTTAGGATGAAAGTCTATTTCACCTTTGGGAAACGTGTCTCTCATGCTGTCTGCTGATTCTGTTTACTCGCAAAGCTACTCGGAATTTCACTGGTCCATCCCCGAACACTACAACATCGCTCACGATGTTTGCGACAAGTGGGCTGACGGATCTGGACGTCTTGCCCTGATCCAGCAAGGGCCTGATGGCCAGGTCAAACGCTACACCTTCGATCAACTCAAAGCCTGGTCCGACTCGCTGGCTGCCGCCTGGCAAGCCCAAGGAATACAGGCAGGTGACCGTATCGCCATTTTTTTGGCGCAGGGGCTGGAAACCGCTCTAGCCCATTTGGCAACCTACAAGATTGGCGCTATTGCCATGCCCTTGTTCACCCTGTTCGGCACGGATGCGCTGCGCTATCGCCTGAATGACTCCGGCGCCAGCACCTTGATTACCGATCAACAAGGACTGGGGACGCTGCTGCCACTGCGTGAGCATCTGCCGCAACTCAAATATCTTTATCAAAGTGACAGCCAGCAGGATCAGGAACAGGCGCTGTCCCTGTGGCAAGCCATTGCCGCCCACCCGGAACCGGCACCACGCACCCTGAACACCCGAGCAGACGACCCCGCCGTGCTGATCTATACCTCCGGCACCACCGGCTCGGCCAAAGGCGCGCTGCATGCCCACCGTGTGCTGCTGGGGCACCTGCCGGGCGTGGAGATGTCGCACAACTTTCTGCCCACCGGCGAAGGCCTGATGTGGACCCCTGCCGATTGGGCCTGGATTGGCGGCCTGCTGGATGTACTGCTACCCGCCTGGCATCACGGCATTCCCGTACTGGCCTACCGCTTTCCCAAATTCGATGCCCAAGCCACCTGGAAGCTGATGTCTGAACACGGCGTCACGCATACTTTTCTGCCGCCCACGGCACTGAAAATGCTGCGTCGCAGCCAATGGTCACGCGAGCAATGGCCCCTGAAGCTGCAATCCATTGCCAGCGGCGGGGAATCTTTGGGTGCGCAGCTACTGGATTGGGCAAAACAGGAACTGGGCATCACCATCAACGAGTTCTACGGACAAACCGAGTGCAATATGATCGTGTCCTCTTGCTCGGCCTGGTTTCCCGGTCAGGCCGGCAAGATCGGCAAGGCCGTACCCGGCCACAAAGTCGCCATTGTGGATGATCAGGGGCAGATTCAGAAAGCCGGGGTCGAAGGCCATATTGCCGTGCAAGCCCCCGATCCGGTCATGTTTCTGGGCTATTGGCAAAAACCGGACGCCACCCGCGAAAAGTTTGTGGGAGACTGGCTGCTGACCGGCGATAAAGGCATGCAGGACGAGGACGGCTATATCCAGTTCGTAGGCCGGGATGATGATGTGATCACCAGCTCCGGCTACCGGATTGGCCCCGGCCCGATTGAAGATGGCCTGATGGGGCATTCCTCTGTGGCGATGGCAGCAGTCATAGGGGTGCCCGATCCGGAGCGCACTGAAGTGGTGAAAGCCTTTATTGTGCTCAAAGAAGGGGTCGAACCCTCCCAAGCGCTGGTCAAAGAGATTCAGGAGCACATCAAGCGCCGGGTCGCGGCACATGAATACCCACGGCAGATTGAGTTTGTGGATGCCCTGCCCATGACCACCACGGGCAAAGTCATACGTCATGCTTTGCGCAAGTTAAGTCAGTAGCGATTCAGCTGTCGCCCAACAAAGAGGTGGGATCAGCGCGGCAATCAGCCCAGATGCTGAACGTAGGAGTGTATGGTGCTTCAGTGAGCGCCATACTCCCATCGACCAAGTACAGAGCAAGGCTCAAGCACTGCTTGCCCGTGCTGCCCCCCATCACGCGGCACATGAGTAAACCCGTACGGATTGGAGCAATCTTGTTTTTGACTATCCCGGACAACAACACACCCTAAACCTTAGATTTCTGTCCAAGGATTAGGGTGTTGTCATACGGGGACGGTAATTCCGTACCAGGGTATAGCTGGCTACCAGACTCCAGACAAAGCCCCATAAGACAGCTTTGCCTGCATCCGTCTGATTAACCGAAACGACCGGTAATGTAGTCTTCGGTTTCTTTGCGAGCCGGTTTCACGAAAATCTGATCAGTTTCACCAAACTCCATCAGCTCGCCCAGATACATATAGGCGGTGTAATCCGAGCAACGTGCTGCTTGCTGCATGTTGTGGGTCACGATCACCACGGTGTAGTCCGCTTTCAGCTCAGCAATCAGCTCTTCGATCTTGGCGGTGGAAATCGGATCCAGCGCCGAGCAAGGCTCGTCCAGCAGCAGAACTTCAGGTTTGATCGCCACACCACGGGCAATACACAGACGCTGTTGCTGACCACCGGACAAGCCGTTACCGCTTTGGTGCAGCTTGTCTTTCACTTCATTCCACAGCGCGGCTTTGGACAGGGCCCATTCCACACGCTCGTCCATTTCACCTTTACTCAGGCGCTCGAACAAACGCACGCCAAAGGCCACGTTGTCGTAAATGCTCATGGGAAACGGTGTCGGTTTCTGAAACACCATACCCACTTTGGCGCGGATCAAGGAAATGTCCTGCTTGGACGTCAGCAGGTTTTCATTATCCAGCATGATCTCACCCTCAGCACGTTGGCCGGGGTACAACTCGTACATACGGTTCAGTGTGCGCAGCAAGGTGGATTTACCGCAACCGGAAGGTCCGATAAAGGCCGTAACCTTCTTTTCCTTGATAGACATGTTCACATTGCGCAGGGCATGGAATTTGCCATAGAAGAAATTCAGGTTACGGATTTCAATCTTGGTCGATTCGTCGGAGGTAATAATTTGACTCATAGCGTTGGCCGACTAGGGCGCTCCGTGAAAACGTTATTTTTGGCGGAAAAGGCTGCGAGCCAGGATATTGATACCCAAGACCAGCAAGGTAATCAGCACCGCACCTGCCCAGGCCAGACGGTTCCAGTCCTCAAAGGGGCTGGCAGCATATTGGAAAATCAC